>JANMLD010000020.1:0-33776 GCA_031372345.1 Pirellula sp. | reverse complement strand
GAGACACTTCTTTCGCGGAGCGAAAGGCGACATTCTCTTCACGTTCCTTGATCTGCTGTTCCACCCAATCGCTCGTCCCGTCCGGTGAATTGTCATCGACAACGAGGATCTTTGCATTAGGAACGCAAGCCTCGATCTGCTCAAACAACGTCGGCAAGTTATCGCGTTCATTGTAAGTGCAGACCAAGATCAGCAACGAGTCGGACTGCGTATTGCTCACGGACAGGCTCTCACTCAGCTCTGACTTTCTTCGTCAGTTTCCGGTTCAGTCAACTCCGGTGTATCCGATGCTTCATCGTCAGCGATGGCCGTTTCGTCCAGCGTCTCACTGTCAACTACATCATCTGGCGCTGGCGTCGGCTTGGCTGCTTCCAATTCCGAAATGTCTTCCGGCGGAACGCGAACGATGGCCGTAAGTGTATCACCTTCGTCCAAACTCATGATGCGAACGCCTTGCGTATTGCGTCCGATAACGCTGATATCCTTGGCGGCCACCCGCTGGATCTTGCCACGTACGGTCATCATCATCAGCTCATCGGCGTCGCTGACCGGAACGATACCAACCACTCGGCCGTTTCGTTTGGTCGTCTTGATGTCGATAACCCCCTTGCCGCCGCGTCGTTGTGTGCGGTAGCGATTGGCGGAGTTAAGATCTTCCGATTCGTTTTCGGGCTCCTCTGGAACTTCTTCTTCGACAACCAGCTCGTCGCCGTTTTCGTCATCCACGGCTACGACTTCTTTCCCAGTCATTTCATCGCCCGGCCCAAAGGTCGTTCGTTTGCCATAACCCAATTCGCACACCGTTAGTAACGTCGCAGTTGGATCGGCCACTACCATTCCTACTAATTCGTCCCCCTTCTTCAAGGAAATCCCCTTCACGCCGGAGGTGTTACGACCCATCGAGCGAGCGTTGCTTTCCGAAAACCGAATGGCCATGCCATTGGCGGTTGCCAACACGATTTGGTCGTTGGGTTTGGCCACGACGACGTCAACCAACTCGTCATCCTCTCGCAACTTGATCGCGATGATGCCCCCTTTCTTAGGACGGCTGTAGGCTTCCAGTTCCGTTTTCTTGATGATACCTTTCTTGGTCGCCATCATGAGGAAGTGACCAGGCAAATTGAAATCGCGGACCGAGACGCAATCGCGAATTTTTTCTTCTGGGGTCAAGTTCAATAGGTTCACCAATGCTCGACCGCGGCTCTCGCGGCTCATTTGTGGTATCTCCCAAACCTTTTGCCAATAGACCTTGCCTTGATTGGTAAAGAAGAGCAAGTGCGCGTGGGTACTTGCGATGAAGAGATGCTCGACGGGATCTTCCTCTTCGGCTCGCAAGCCTGCGATACCTTTGCCTCCCCGTTTTTGAGCGCGGTACGTGGTGGCTGGAATGCGCTTGATGTACCCTTGATGCGAGATGGTGACCACCATGGTTTCCTCAGTGATCAGATCCTCCATGTTGTAGTTGCCCAGTTCTTCTTCATCGATCACCGTTCGACGATCGTTTCCGAACTTGCGAGAGATCTCCTCCAAGTCGGCTTTGATGATGGCGTAGATATTGGCAGGGTCGCTCAAAATCACTCGGAACTTCTCGATTTCGTTGAGGATCGAAGCGTGCTCGTCCGTGAGTCGCTCTTGCTCTAGGCCAGCCAACTGACCCAACGTCATGCGCAGGATAGCGTCCGTCTGAACACTGGTGAGTCGGTAAACCTCTGCTTTGCCCCGCTCCAATTGGAAGTCGGTGTAGCCACGGTCGCCCAGGGCTCGTTCCATCATTGCGGCCGGACATTCGACCCCCATCAGCTTTTCTTTCGCTTCGGCCTGTGTCCGGCTCTTGCGAATGAGCATGATGATTTCGTCGATGTTGGCTAACGCGAGCAGCAGCCCTTCCACGACGTGCTTGCGTTTTCGAGCGGAGGCCAGGAGGAATTGAGTTCGCCGACGTATGACGGTAAATCGGTGGCGAATGAACTCCTGAAGCAGTTCTTTGATGCTCAGCTCGCGCGGCTTGCCATCCACCAGCGCCAGCATGTTGATCGAAAAGGACTCTTGCAACGATGAGAACTGATAGAGCTGATTGAGAACGACGTGTGGATCGGAGTTCTGTTTGATTTCGATAACGATGCGAACGGGCTCTTTAAGATCGCTTTCGTCGCGGATGGCGGAGATGCCTTTGATCCGTTCACTTCGAACCAAATCGGCAATGCGTTCGATGACCCGGTCGCGGAACTGCTGATAAGGGATTTCGCGAACGATCAAGCGGGCTTTCTTACCTTCCTCGACATCGACTCGAGCTCGCATCACGATGGTCGATCGGCCTGTGTTGTAGCCTTGTCGAATGGCATAACGACCGCAGATGATTCCGCCGGTTGGGAAGTCAGGACCGGGAATGATTTGGCAAATCTCAGAGATCGAGACATCAGGGTCTTCGATGACCTTGATCAACGCCGCGCAGACTTCTCGGAGGTTGTGCGGCGGTAGACTGGTGGCCATACCGACGGCGATACCTGTCGCACCATTGACGAGCAAGTTCGGAAACTTTGACGGAAGGACCACCGGCTCGGTTCGGCGTTCGTCGTAGGTTGGGATGAAGTCGACCGTGTCGAGCCTAATGTCCTCCAACATCATGGCAGCGGGGGCAGCCAAACGCGCTTCGGTGTATCGCATGGCTGCGGCAGGCAATCCGGCGATCGAACCGAAATTCCCTTGCTTGTCGATCAGCATGTGCCGCATGTTCCATTCCTGGGCCATTCGGACCAAGGTCGGATAGATGATGGCTTCACCGTGCGGGTGGTAGTTACCCGACGTATCGCCCGCGATCTTAGCGCATTTCACACGCGCAGCACCGGGGGTCAAGTTCAAGTCGTGCATGGCTACGAGAATTCGCCGCTGACTGGGCTTGAGTCCGTCGCGAACGTCGGGCAAGGCGCGGCTGACAATTACGCTCATGGCGTAGGTCAAATAACTATTGCGAAGTTCGTTTTCGATCGATTCCTCGATCATCCGCTCGCCGCCAGTGCCACCGCCGCCTCCGCCAGAATTCGATGGCAGCGAGGCCGGATCGTTGGCATCAAAATCATCATCTGGAGGGACGTTCGACACGGGGAAAGCCATTTCGGAATAGAGAATCGAACTGCGTCAAAAACCCCTTTGGAAAAAACGCGTTTTGCCGGTGTTTTTGCAGGTTTTTTTCGCTGTTTTTGCGAGGCAGAAGTATACCAGAATTCGACGGTTCTACAATCGTAGAAACGATCTCAGATTAGGACGAGCGAGGCCGGTTGTGGACGAGCGAGGCCCTTCGCTCGTTGGTTCCTAAAAAACCTGAGCGAGGGCCTCGCTCAGCCACAGATAATGGACGTTTCTGAAAAATTTACAGCCTAGGAGCGAAAAGCGACAATCGGAGATGCGCCCCTACGTGTGGCGTTTCGGCTTGTAGATCTCAGTCGCAGTCCCGAAATGCACTTCGCCAGCATTCATCAGTGTTTCACTAAGCGTCGGGTGCGGGTGAATCGACTCGGTGAGATCGCGAACTTCACATCCCATTTCAATGGCCAACACCGCTTCGGCAATCAGTTCACCTGCTCCCGAGCCCACGATTCCGCAGCCTAGAACGCGATGCGTCTCAGGATCGACAAGCCACTTCGTGAAACCATCCGTCCGACCGATGGCTTGGGCTCGACCACTTGCTGCCCATGGGTAAACCTCAATATCGACTTTGCGTCCTTCGCGTTTGGCTTGGTCGTCTGTTAAGCCAGCCCAAGCGATCTCCGGGTCGGTGAATACAACCGCTGGGATCGCAGCTTTGTCGAAGATGGCTGGCTTACCGAGTATGACTTCGATCGCAACTTTGGCTTCGTGACTAGCCTTATGTGCCAGCATCGGATCGCCAGCGACGTCACCTATGGCAAAGATGTGAGGATCGCCAGTTCGCTGTTGCTTGTCGCAAACAATGAATCCACGCGAATTGACCTGAACGCTGGTGTTTTCAAGTCCCAGTCCTTGGCTGACCGGTTTTCTGCCAACGCTGACCAATACGCGATCGAATCGCTCATGACCAAACTTGCCTGGCCCTTCGAACGTCACTTCAATCTGATTGTCGACTTCAGCCACCGAGCCGACCTTGGTGTTCAAATAGATTCGCTCTTCGAATAGCTTCTTGAGGCGATTTTGTAGCGGTTTGACGAGATCGCGATCAGCCCCAGGCAGCAAGCCATCGGTCCATTCGACGACCGAAACCTTGGAGCCCAAATGGGCGTAGACGGTCCCCATCTCGAGACCAATGTATCCGCCACCTATAACCAGCAATTTTTGAGGTATATCAGCGAGAGCCAATGCACCGGTTGAGTCCATCACGCGACTGGATCCGATGTCGAAGGATGGAGGCATCGCGGGCACGCTTCCGGTCGCCACCACGCAGAAGTCAAACGTAATTCGTCGCTCTTCAGGAATCGATGGATCGTCCCCTTCGAGCAGCAAGGTCGTCGAGTTCTCGAACTTGCCACGGGCTTTGATGATTTTGACATTGCGCCGTTTGGCAAGCTGGTTCAAACCACCCGTCAGCGTGTCAATCACCTTGTCTTTTCGAGCTCGAACTTTGTTGACGTCGATTTTTGGGGCGCCGAATTCGACCCCCCAATCTACGCTCATCTCATGCACTTCGCCCATCACTTTAGCAACATGCAAGAGCGCTTTGGATGGAATGCATCCTCGCAATAAGCATGTGCCGCCAAGCCGGGATTCCGCTTCGACCAGGACAACTTCCAGGCCCTCGTCGGCAGCCAAGAAGGCCGCCGCATAACCGCCAGGTCCACCGCCCAAAACGACAACAGGAGAATGCATGAGTTGATCAACAAGCTGAGTAAAACTATCGGGACATGAATTCGACCACGATGTTAGCATTCACTGGTAGCGAAATATCGCTTGGACCAGGATTGCCTTGAATCGTCGCCCTTAGACCTTCACTGTCGAAAGTGACCCAATCCAACGGGATGGGTGAACTATTCGCAATAATTCCTCGATAGAGATTGCGGACCGCTTCATTGTTTCGGATTTCGATCACATCGCCGGGGCGAAGCACATACGATGGGCTCGAAACTTTCACGCCATTGACCTTGAAGTGACCGTGCGCGACCCCTTGCCTCGCTTGCGGTCGCGTCTTAGCCAGACCGATGCGTCGAACGATGTTATCCAATCGTCTTTCGCACATGAGCAACAGCGTTTCGCCCGTGTTTCCCTTCTTGCGTACCGCGTCATCGAAGTAGCGACGAAGCTGTCGTTCGCCTAGTCCGTAGTAATACTTGATCTTTTGCTTCTCGGACAACGCGGTGCCGTAATTGCTCGTTCGGCGACCCTTTGGGTGCATCCCTGGCGGTTGTTCGCTGCGCTTTTCGTAAGCTCGAACGGCACCCGCGCTCTCGTAAAGCAATGCTCCAAAGCGTCGATTCACTCTGGCCTTGGGGCCTGTATAACGTCCCATATGTCGTTCTCATTTCCGAGCAATCGCCCGAAGCAAAAGGTGTTTGCGAATCATTGCGTGCCGAAGTACGCATGTCGCTTGGTTGAGTCCGATTGAAGCGAGAAGTTCCGCATCAAAAAACAAACGGCCATCGGTATCCCGCGGCCGTTTCAACTCGCTACGCAGCAAGGTGTGGCTCAACCCAATTTCTGAATAATTCGAGGCAATAGTATGCTAAAGTGCCTGCAAACCCACAACCCCAAAACAGTTTTCGTAGATCCGTCGCACCCCGTAGATCCGTCGCTCCGTCGACGGATGTCCTCGATGACCGGACGCAATCGCTGCTCAATTTTGAGTGACTGCGGCGCTGCCGAAGGCCTGAAAAACGAGCGTAAAGCCCTATTACATAAGAACTTGCGAATTACAACGATCAACGTAGATCCGCAGGATGCAACGTACCGTCGCACGACGCGCAAGTTTTGAGTTGCACTATTGTGTTTAGGGCCGAAGGCCAGGTGGTTTGCCAAGCCCAGGCCATCGGCCTGGGACTAGGCAAAACGCAATGATGTTAGGGCTGAAGGCCCGTCCGTTTGTCAAAATGCCGGGCCTTCAGCCCTAACTAGTCTCTTGTTTGCCTGTCACCCAGGCCGTTAGCCTGGGCTAGGTAAATGAATGGGCCTTTGGCCCGAAATACATCAAAACGTGCAACTTCAAAACGCGCAAGTTAGTGCTTTGTGACCGCTTAATTTAGAATTAGCCGACAGCGCGTGGGAAGTTTGGCAGATGTTCCTAGCGACTCCCACGCCCCTCGTAACTCAGGGACGTGCCGCAAGCTCCGCGACTCGCTCCGCTCGATTCTGAATCGGTACATAACCCAGCCGCTCCTTGGCCGAAGAAATATCAAAATAGTGATCCACCCCAAGTTGAGCCGCCACAAACCGCGTCATCGGCGGCTCGCTCGCTATTCGCAAAAGGCCGTAAATCGTCTCCAAAATGCCTCCCATACGATACGCGGCACGAAACGAGATACACTTGTTTGGCGGCTTCAACTTAGCCGACTCCAAAATCCTCGTGATCCATTCCCAGCATTCGACCGGTTCGCCGTCCGTGATGAAATAAGCACGTCCGGATGCGTTCTGGTCGCGATTCAGCATCCGTTCCAAAGCCAATCGATGGGCGATGGCCGCGTAGTCGACATGCACCGTGTCGATCCAATTCGTGCCACTCCCAACTCGGCGCAGCCTACCTGAGCGGCATTTTTCGATCACGCGTGGAATCAAATGCGGATCGCCAACTCCCCAAATCAAGTGTGGTCGCAAGGAACAAGTCGCAAAACCGGACGGCTGGTTTGCCGCCAAGACTTGCTGCTCCGCTATCGCTTTGGTTCGAGGGTAGTGGCAGAGCCATTTGTTCGGATAGGGAACGTTTTCATCAATATTGCGTTGAGCCGTCCCATCAAAGGTTACGGAGGGAGAACTGGTGTAAACGAAAGCCCCAATACCGGATTTCTTGCATGCACTCAGAAGGTTTTCGGTCGCTCCGATGTTGGTCTGTTCATAGAGCTTGGCTGGCCCCCAAACTCCGGCTAAAGCTGCAGTATGGATCACCCCGTCCATCCCACGACAGGCTTCTTCGCAAGCTGATGGATCGGTAGCTGAGGCTTGAAAGCACTCGACTCCTAGCGCTTCAAGCTCGGAATACTTGTTTCGGGCAAGTCCCCGGACTCGATAACCGTGGTGCAAAAGCTCGCGACAGATCGCCCGACCAAGAAAACCACCGTAGCCGGTAACAAGAATAGATGGTGACACAGTTGGGTTCGGAAGTTGAAGGTAAGGCGAGCGGCAACGTGAAAACTACCAATCGTAACCCGAAACGTAAGTGAGGGACTTGTGGAGTCGTCCCTCGCTCACGCATCGGGTTGGGATAACGCCATCTGCTTCCCGCCTAAGTGGCTTGGTGGACTGAACAATAATAGAGTATTAGCTGCGGATTCAAAGTGCCAGTCGCCATTGGTACTCGATAGGTGGGTGGCGCCAGGCTATACTTCTCACTGTCCCAATCTCCCAGCTCAAGTCAACGCTCAGACCAGCCCCACTTAAAGCCTGCCTCCATGGAAAACAAAAGCCAGTTCTCGATAACCACTTGGTTGATCATTCTCATCGCAAGTATCGGTTTTTTGTTCGATACCTACGAATTGTTGATGACGCCTTTGGCGGCCCCGCCTGCGATTGCGGAACTGTTGGACGTACCTCTCAGCCACCCTTCCGTTACTTTGTGGACTGGTAGATTGCTGTGGATCACCGCACTTTGCGGTGGTGTTTTCGGTTTGATCGGAGGGGCGTTAACTGATCGCCTTGGCCGCAAGTTCGTCATGGCTGCCAGCATCTTTGTGTATTCACTCTCCCCATTTTTGGCGGCTTACAGCACCACGCTTGGATGGTTTATATTCTTTCGAAGCACCACGTTCATCGGTGTTTGCGTTGAATTCGTAGCTGCGATCACATGGCTGGCCGAAGTCTTCGAGGACAAGAAACAGCGCGAGAAGTGGCTTGGGATCACTCAAGCCTTTGCGTCGCTCGGCGGGATCTTAGTCACCGCTGTAAATGTTTGGATATTGGCCAACATAAAGGACCTTCCGGATTTCGGGTTGCCGCTGGCACCCAACGGTACGGATCCGGCTTCGTGGCGGTATCTGCTTTGCACAGGATTGCTGCCTGCCATTCCAATCGCGATTCTGCTTCCCTTTGTGCCCGAGTCCCGAATCTGGAAGGAACGCAAGGCTGCTGGCACCCTCAAGAGACCCAAGATCAGTGCCTTGTTCGCACCGGAATTCCGTCGAGTGACCATCGTGACGGCCATGCTCTCGGCTTGTGCATACGGAATCGCATTTGGCGCTCTCCAGTTGACTCCGCTTCGTATCGCTCCCGGTTTGCCTGAACTCGCAGAACAAAGCAAAGAATTGAGGCCGTTGAGAGCCGAAGCCGCCAAGTTGAATGCAGCTTTCGATAAAACAGTTGCCGATTCACCGGAACGCAAGGAAATCAAAGGACAGCTTCGCGACAACTTTAAGAAACAAGAACCGTTGAACGTCCAAGTGAAAGAAGTAGGTAACACAGTTCAATTTTATCAGGAAATTGGAGGCCTCACTGGACGTATACTATTGGCCTGCTTGATCATCTTCGGAATCAGTCGCGTGATGCTTTTGAAAGTGTTCCAGATTCCAGCCCTCTTAATGATTCCGCTTACCTATTTCATGTTGTTCCAATCGGGCGGTTCGAGTTTTTACTGGGCATATGGTGTTTGCGGCTTGCTGACGGTCGCGCAGTTTAGCTACTTCGGTGAATATTTACCAAAAGTGTTCCCGTTGCATTTGAGAGGAACAGGTGGCAGCTTTGCGACGAACGTCGGTGGACGCATGATCGGTACCAGTATGGCCGTTGTCACTACGAACTTCGTAGCGCCATTCTTGGCTGGCTCAGCGGAAAAGGTAACACCGATGGTCATGGCACAAGCGGCTGGCTATGTTGCCACGGTCATCGCGGTGCTCGCGTTTATCATCGGGTTCTTTCTGCCTGAACCCAAAGGTGAGGTTCAGGATTAGTGAGCTCATCCCTTACCCCCTTTGTGAATCAACTGTTCGGCTCGATTGAGCGGGCTCGATCGATCGAACAGTTGCTGCAAGAACCTCTCGATTGGGCGATCAACACTTGGCGTGTTACGGGACTCGTCCTCATGGTCGCCTCCAAAGGAGCTTGGAAACGAACTTTGCAAATAGGGAAGTGCACCGCAGAACCACCCGATTGGAATCTCGCAAGTGAATGTCTCGATGGTCGCCGAACCCATCATTCTGCACTCTGGACCTATTTACCCATCCCGTCAACCCTGAACAAAAACCTCGTGCTGTGTTGCCAACCCGTAATCAGCCAACAGCAAATCGAACAGGTCGCTGAACACTTAAGCTTGGTCGGCTTGACGATCGACACTTGGCAACGCCAGCAGCAAAAATCCCGCGACGTGGTCCGGCTAAACCAAATCCTGGCTGTGGCGGCGGATTGGCACTCCCATCAAGACCTCGATCGATTGTTGCAAGACATCGCGCAAGCGGCCACGCGACTGCTGCGTTGCGACCGCGCCAGTATTTTTCTCTGGGACAAAGCCGCTCGCGAACTGGTCGGACATCCAGCCTTAGGCATGGAGGGAAAACCATTACGCATTGCAGACGACAAAGGCCTAGCCGGGGCTGTTTTGAAAAGCCTTCAGCCAAGACGCTGGGATCGCTCCGATCCGCATGACGAAGTCGACCGGCGCGTCGACACCAGCAGCGGCTATCGCACGGATTCGCTTTTGGCGGTGCCGCTGATGGACACTCGCAACAAACCGATGGGAGTGTTTGAAGTCATCAATCATGCGGATGGTCGCTTCGATGCCCAAGACGAAACCGACTTGATCGAGCTCGCGCGCCATGCGTCGGCGGCCCTAGCCAACACGCAGCAAATGCAACGGCTTGTGCAAACTCGCGATCGACTCACGCAAGATGCACAACAGCAAGTGCAGTTGATTGGCAATTCTCCCGAGATGCAGGCTCTCAAAGCGACCGTAACTCGAGTGGGAGCTACCGACTTGGCCGTGTTGCTCCTCGGGGAAAACGGTACCGGCAAAGAAGTCGTCTCTCGCCAGATCCACTATCAGAGCAAGCGTAAGTTTGAGCCCTTCATTGCCGTAAACTGCGCTGCCATCACGGAGACGCTTCTCGAAAGTGAGCTATTCGGTCACGAGAAGGGGGCGTTCACGGATGCGCATGAGACCCGCAATGGCAAGTTTGAATTGGCCTCGGGCGGAACACTCTTTCTGGACGAGATTGGAGACATGAGTTTGGCGGGCCAAGCGAAACTGCTTCGAGTGCTGGAAGAAAAGGTGGTGGTTCGCGTCGGTGGATCCTCACCGATCCCAGTCAATGTCAGAGTAATTGCGGCAACCAATCAAAACTTGGTCGAGATGGTTCGGCAAAAGAAGTTTCGCGAGGACTTGTATTTTCGCTTGACCGTCGTGACGATCAACTTGCCTTCACTCCGCAATCGCGGAGAAGACGTCCTGGACTTGGCGGATTTCTTTTTGACTATGTTTTGCGCCAAGATTGGACGCAGCAAACCGACTTGGTCAGCCAGCGCCAAGCGTCGGTTGATGGCACACGATTGGCCCGGCAACATCCGCGAGCTCCGAAACATTGTCGAACGAATAGCCTATCTGACGAGCAGCGATACGTTGGATGAGTCGGAACTTGACTTCGTCAGTTCCCCCCGATCGATGTCCGCGGATGGACTTGGTGCCATGTTGGATTTGAATCAATCGCTTGGTGATGCCACGGCGGATTTTCAAATCAAGTACATCGAGGAACAAATCAAAGCCTGCAGTCGCAACGTAACTCAAGCCGCCGAAAAGATGGGGCTTCAGCGATCCAATTTATATCGCAAAATGAAGCAACTGGGCATGAAACAACCTGAGGGACAATCGTAGCTTTATAGTCGCCTTTCGCTCCGCGAAAGTGCGTGTGGCACGCCAAAGCGAAGCGTGAGCGTGGGAAGTTTGGCAACTGTTTCTAGCGATTCACCACGCCCTTCGTAACTTCAGGGTCGTGCCACACGAACGTAACCTCAGGGACGTGCCTTACGCACTTTTGCGGAGCAAAAGGCGACAATGATTATTTTGCGGCGGAGGCGAAACACATCAATTGGCCGTTCTCGAGTGTAACAAAGATTCGGCCAGCCGCATCCACGGCGGTACCACCCTTGACGACCTCGGCTGGCAAGTTGTGTTTCCACAGTTCCGATCCATCCTGAATGCGGATCGCAACCAAAAACGGCTTATCCGGAAATTCCTCAGTGTGCCCTGCTGCTAACAGCGTTTGGTTGCAAATGGCGAAGCTCGTAAATCGCCGGTTCTCTTTGTCGATCCAAATATTTTTGGACGGTGGTTCCTTCCCACGTCGCCGCAAAAACTCCCCTGCAAGATCCTTCTTGAGCTTGCCTTGCATTCCCAAAGGACGTGGCGTTTCGAGAGCCAAATTGCCGAACACGCTCCCATCGTAGTTTGCATCGTGGTTCAATACATTTCCATCTGGCATCGCGTGCTCCATCGACACAAATCGGTCGTAGGAAGGATACCATGGATAGAAAGCCGTCCGGTAATCTGAGGAGAGCTGATGCCGAACCTCGTTGAGGCACTCCAGCGTGTCGAGGTCGTAACGAGCCATCTCGTAGATGCCGCCACCTGGGAATCTTAGTTCGTCATCCACGACCGACAATTCGCCTTGCATGCTGACGCCACTATTAACCACATCAGACAATTTTCCTGAGCTGTCGTTTCGTGCTCGAAGCTTGCCCGTCAGCGCGTCGAGTGCCACGACGTAGGTACCATCGTAATGAGTGATCCCGGCTGCTGCATAAACCTTTCCATTTTGGACGATCACGCCGCCAGCAACGGGCCAACGAGAAACGAGCTTTCCATACATAGAAATCCAACGGTCTTTCGGAGCAACTCGGAATGTCCAGAGTGGCCTACCTGTCGCAGCCTCAAACGCATAAACGCGACCATCAGCTGAGCCGACATAGACCCGGTTGTCCGCGATCGCCGGAGGATAGAAGATCGGGCCGGCTGTATACGCTTTCCAAACCTGCTTTCCGTCACTATGAAAGGCACAAACAACGCCGGTGCGATCCGCAGTAAAAACGAATCCGCCTGCAGCCACGGGTGCCGTTGGCAGCTCGTTTGAAACAAGGTTGATAGTCCAGGCTTGGCTGACTTTAGCAGGAAGTTCGGAGCTTGTTGCGTCCGAGCGATTATTGCTGCCGCGGAACGTAACCCAATCCTGATTGTTAATAACAAACGGCTTCACCTTGTCTGCGTCCGGATGGACAACTAGCGAGTTGCGCTCGATGTCGGAAAAACTGCGTTCGATGGGGTTTCTTTCGCCAACTGGTCGCAGGCCAATATTTCCATATAACGACAATTGGCAGCCGCACATCCATGGCCCCCAATAGAGATGTCCATTCGAAATAAGGACTCCATCCTGACATGGTGGCCGCATCGGGGCAATGTGCTGGGCATGATTATCGTCCGTCATCAATCGGACAGTACCCCCTGTTGCACGAAAGAAGATACTGTCGAGACAACCGGTGGCGCGAGTGCAGGCTCGTCTCGCAGGCAGGCTGGCGAGGATCGCACCGGTCTTGTAATCGAGCTGCATGCCATTGGTTTTTTCGGGCCCGGCAGCATAAACCGAGTTGTCCCTCAGAACCAGTTGCAAGTTGCCAACTTCGTTCGTCCATTGCAATGAGCCGTCCTTGGCCGAGGCAACCACCATTATCTTGCGTTGTGGGCCAGCGAAGAACACGTAATCGTCGCTGCACTTCATGTAGCAGGTCGTTGCATATCCCGTGATGTAATGTTGAGCTTTTTCGTTGGGGCCGATCGCCGCCAATAGGTTCTCGTCCGAATTCTTCCAGAGCAATTTTCCGCTGGAGGCATCGATGCATGCCAGGAATTTTTCAGGGCAGTAACAAAAAATTCGGCCGTTTTTCATGCAAAGTGCTCGGGCATCGAGAAACTCGTCATCGCGATAATGCCAGAGCAGCTTGCCACTATGGCGATCGACTGCGACTAACGTGCGACCATATCCGAACGCCGTTCTGAGGTCTTTATAGTCATGCCCTTGCCACATGCCCCAAGGCCAATGTCCAAGTCCGGGCCGGTCCGCGCGAATCGTCTCAACCTTCATTTCCAGGTTGCCAACGAGTGCGTACAACACATCGTCTTTCATGGCCATCCATTTCCAGACCGGGCCATCGGTCATTTCCGCCGGGATGGTAATCGACCGGCGAACTTCCCCGCTTCGAGCATCAATGACTTTGCACGCTTCATGATCCCCCATGTACAAAGCATCGTCGGTCGCGATCATCGTGTTGCGGTGGAGCATGAACCCTTCCGATAACGGGCGTTGCCATAACACCGTGCCGTTGTAAGCATTGATGCACAACATCGTATTCAACATGGCGTTCTGATTGGATTTGTGTGCGATATGCCCCATCGCTTTGAAAATGCGTCCGCCGGCGATAACGGTTTGCTCCGGCATTGGACTGAACTTTGGGTCGGCGATAAACTGCGTTTCAAATTCGCCTTGGACAACCTGATCGTTCGACTGAGGATTGTTGTCTGGCCCGTGATAGGGATGACTCCAGTTATCAAACCCCAACGGAATTGGCTTGACGAGTTGCTGGCTTCCGACATGAGCTTTGGCTTGCGGACGCAGCACCCGCAGAATCTCTTCGTCCGAAGTTTGAGAAGCGAACGCTTCGTCCACAATGAGGGCGTCCACCAAATTGTGAGTCAAGTGAACCGAATCGAGTGTCCCGAATTCGACAAAAATGCGCCGTCCCAAAAGTCCGGCATCGTCGGCTGATTTTCGTACAGATTCAACGTCTTCGCGATTGGCCGACTGAAAGTAGACCGTGAATTCGCTAGCCTGAGCGATTTCGTTCACGTATTTGGAATTGTTCTTAGGCAGACCTAGCAACGCGATTATGCCCCGTTTTTCGTCGATCTGCGACAACGTTTGCGCTACGGACAAGTCTGCCTTAGCGCCGATGCACGGCACGAACGTCAAAGCCAAGAGACAAAACGCGGAGAGGCGGTTCGTTTTCATTCTGCGGTCCTCAACTTGTGAAAAGTCAGCAATTCCTTCACTTAGGCGAACGGCAGAGACGCGGGATGTCCGCCTCGGAAATGCGGACCTACGTCTTTGGTAAACTACTGCTGCCGCTCACCTCATCGTTTACCATGAGTATTGGCTTTTAGTCGAGCGGCGATGTGAAAACTACCAATCACAACCCGATACGTAAGTGAGGGACCTGCGAGATAGTCCCTCGCTTACACTTCGGGTTGGGATACTCCACTCTGCCGCTCGCCTTAGTTTAGCATGTTCGACCGCTGGAAACGCAGATTGGCCGCGGCGCGCCAACGAAAGTCCCTTTTTTTTACAGAGCCAGTAATGATCCCTAATAACCATTTGTTTCCGACTGGTTTTCAATGCCCAGGTGAAGTTCACCCCGGACGCGAGCGCGAGACTTCCCGTCGCGGTTGGTTGCGCAATGGTGTCGTCGCCTCATTGGCGGTGACAAGTGTTTCGCTACCGAATTCGCTAACTGGGTTTCTGACCAACGTCAATGCAGACGAGAAATCGCTCGACTCGGCAGGCATTGGTAATCCGCGTTTGCCGCGGGACAAATTGCTAGTTTATCGCGGTGCTAACAATAAACCCATGGTGGTTAAGACGCCCGAGGACTGGGCACACCGGCGAGCCGAAATTGTTCGAGGGATGGAATCCGTCATGGGGCGATTACCGGGAGACGAGAAGCGATGCCCATTCGAAATGAAAGTCGACGAAGAGGTTGATTGCGGCAAGTATGTGCGACGACTGATTTCATTTGCCCCGGAACCCAAGTGCCGTCTGCCTGCCTACCTTTGCATACCCAAGGCAGTATTGAACGAAGGAACAAAAGCGCCCGCGGTTCTTTGTTTGCATGGGACCGACAACGTTGTTGGACATGGGGTGGTCGTTGGATTGGGGAGGGAGAATCGAAATTACGCGAGTGAACTTGCGGAACGAGGTTATGTAACCATCGCTCCCAACTATCCGTTGCTTGCCAAGTACCAACCGGATATCAAAGCCTTGGGATGGGAGAGTGGAACGCTCAAGGCCGTTTGGGACAACATGCGTTGTCTGGATCTGTTGGAAACCCTTCCGTACGTCAATAAAAACGCAATCGGCGCGATCGGACATTCCTTGGGCGGCCACAATGCCGTTTATACGAGCGTCTTCGATGATCGTATCCAAGCGGTTGTTTCCAGTTGTGGCCTTGATTCGTTTCTAGACTACTACGATGGAAACGAAATGAACTGGTTCCCGGAAAAAGGTTGGTGTCAGACGCGATACATGTTGAAGCTGGCAGACTATCGCGGCCATTTGCAAGACATCCCATTTGATTTCCATGAATTGATTGGTGCTTTAGCCCCACGTCATGTGCTGATCATCGCACCCTTGGGCGATAGCAACTTCCGATCCGCAAGCGTTGATCGCGTCGCCAAAGCTGCAAGGGACGTTTTTGACTTGTTCGGTCATCCGGAACGACTGCGTATCGAGCATCCAGATTGCCAGCATGATTTCCCACTGGACATGCGGCAGGCAGCTTATGGTTTTCTAGATAGTGTGTGTGGCCGAGCCTCCCCGTGACCCAAAAATTCTAATCTCCCCCACAACAATGTGGTCGCGGTAGGAATGGCCATGGCTGGCCGTCCCCCGCACAGATCCGTACGCGAATAATTACCTTAAACGGCTAAATGGATGCATTGATGGCCGCAACGATACCGGCGGCTTTGGTCCACGTCTCTTCTTCCTCTTGTTCCGGCACACTGTCGGCAACGATACCACCACCGACTTGGAATTGCCACCAACCATTCGAAGCAGTAAGCGTGCGAATGAGAATATTCCAGTCCATACTGCCATCGGAACTAAAGTAACCCAGCGACCCGCAGTAGGGACCTCGAACCGTTGGTTCCAGCTCCGCAATGATTTCCATAGCGCGGATTTTGGGCGCGCCCGTGATACTGCCGCCAGGAAACATAGCCGAAACCAACTGCGTCACGCTTGACCCAGGACGCCAACGAGCGCGAATGCTGCTGACCAAATGAAGCACGAACGGAAATGCCTCCACCTCGCACAACTGAGTTACTTTCAACGAGTCGATTTCGCAGACCCGCGATAGATCATTTCGAAGCAGATCCACAATCATGATGTTTTCCGAACGGTCTTTCTGACTGTTCATCAACTCCTTAGCTGTTTTGGCATCTTGGATTTCGTCTCCGCTTCTGCGACGAGTCCCCTTGATGGGTCGCGTTTCGATCCATCGGTCCTTGACTTGCAGAAATCGCTCCGGCGAGGCGCTTATGATTTGAGCAGAACCAATATCAAAGTAACCGGCAAAGGGAGCAGCGTTTACTTGTCGAAGTCGTTGGTAAAGGGACGCGGAATCGCACCGCGCGGGGCATAGCAATCGCTGCGACAAATTCACTTGGAAAATATCGCCGGCGTGGATGTAATCGCGAGCCGTCTGAACTGCATCGCGAAAACCGGAGCTGTCAAAATTACCAAGCCAGCCGCCGCCCAGGCGGGTCTCAAACTGCGGTGCGGTCAGACCATGCGCCATCGCGTGAAATTGGTGCATCTCCGAAGTGGCTCCGGAGGCGGACCAGGGTCGGTTGCTAGATTCCGGAAAGTCTTTTGTTAGCAACGCTCGAAACGCATCGCATCGTGCTTTGGCGCGCTGCAAGCGTGCTTCAGGCGATGAGGATTCGGGAAACCCTTGCGAGATAATCCATCCCTGGTCGGTTTCATGATCCCAGGCCAAAACCACATCGTATAGTCCGAGCGTGGCCAACGGCAAGCCGAATTCATTGTGCCTGGCCGACGGAACTCGTTCGAAACAACGACCCAGCTCATACCCCATGAAACCTGCCACTCCACCTTGAAACGGCGGTAGCCCTGGGACGGTTATCGATCGAAATGCTTCGATCCACTGCTCCAGCTTGGCCAGCGGATCCGCCGCTACCCGTTCGACCGTCAGGACGTCGATTGGATCCGCGGCCAAGAAACTATAGCGGGACTGTTTGTCTCCGGCCAACGCGCTATCCAACCAACAGCAATTCCGTAAATGCTTGAGCCGCTCGAAAGCGATCGGCGCAGTGAGCCCGGTAGGCAGTAACTCAACGTGAGCGGCGGTAGCGTTGGCGATCATAACCCATTGTAGCACGGCACTCCGTGCCGTGAGCCTCCACACAGTGTGACAAGCGAAACTTTCATTGCCCACCATTCCTGATTTGGACAGAATTCCAGCGAGTTTTGGAAAATAGAATTCAACTTGGTAGATGCGCACTCAGTCGTTTGGTCGCTATAATCTGCCTTGCGGAACTGCGACACCACCCTCGATATGAAATGCTTTGTTAAATGAGTTTAGACTGGGACAAGTTGATTTCGCTGATTCGCAAGCACGACCGGTTTGTGCTGACCAGCCATATTCGCCCCGATTGCGATGCGTTGGGAAGCGAGTTGGGGATGGCTGGAATCCTCGAGGCCATGGGGAAAGAGGTTGTGATTGTCAACGGCCATCAAACACCTCCCATTCTTTCCTTTTTAGATCCAACCGGCAGCATTCGTGTCATCGGTGAAAATATACTCGGCGCGGACGTTAGCGGGGATTGCCTGATCGTTCTGGACACCAGCGCTTGGGCGCAACTCGGTCCGATGGCAGAAGTCCTGCGGCGTTTCGAAGGAACCAAGATCGTAATCGATCATCACGTTGGCGAAGACGATCTTGGAGCCCAGTTTTTCAAAGATACCAGTGCTGAAGCCACCGGTCACCTGGTCGCACTGCTCGCTAAGCATGCGGGGGTACCGATCACCAAGGAGATGGCAACCGCCTTATACTCCGCCATCGCTACGGACACCGGTTGGTTCCGGTTTGCCTCGACAACCAGCGATACTTATCGAATCATTGGCGACCTTGTGGATTGCGGTGCATCACCCTCGTCCATCTACGGCGACTTGTACGAACGCGACACGCTTGGGCGAGTAAGGCTTCGCGGTCGAATTCTGTCTCGTGTACAAGTGGAAAACAACGGTCAGCTGGCTCATACCTTTGTCCGCAAGGAAGACTTTGTGGAATCCGGGGCGTTGGCCAGTGATACCGAGGACGCCATCAACCTAGCCTTGGCCATCGTCGGCGTGAAAGTGGCGTTCATCATGATCGAACAACTGAAGGGTGGCTTTAAGGTGAGTTTCCGATCGCGATGCCATGTCGATTGCAATGAATTGTCCCGTCTTTTTGGCGGGGGTGGACACCGCGCTGCGGCCGGGGCATTCGTCGAGGGGGACTTCAACGAACTTCAAACTCGCGTCCTGCAAGCCACGCGAGCGGCTCTCAACAACAACAAAACTGTCCATGCTTGATTTGCTTCGTTTCGCGATCGCACTCTTGCCATTGGCTGCCTACACCAACGTTATGGGGTTGCTGCGGCTGAGGTCCCATCCGACCGTTTTAAGCGGTGCTATGGATCTGGTCTTGCTGGGCTTGGCCGTGATCGGTTTTATCGCCATTGGGCCGATCGAGCTTTTTTTTCCGAGAGCGGCTTATTCGCTTTTGGGTGTGTGGGTTTGGATTGTGCTGATCGCTTTGTATCTTTTCCTTTTGATGCTGATTGCATTGAACACGGTACCGACGCTGGTCGTCTACGGTTTAGATCACAGGATGCTTCGAACTCAGGTTTGCGAACTCTTGGAGAAAGAGCAAATTCGTTCGGAGTGGCTTGGCGACTTGGTGGATTTGCCAGAGCTTGGCGTGCGGGCCTGCATTGAATCAGCAGGGCGAGGCGCCGTTTCTCAGATACATGCAGCTGGCAAGCAACAGAATCTATCCGGTTGGTTTACTTTCGAGAGACTACTGGTAGAAAAGGTCGCAATCATTCGCATCAACCAGCGCCGACAAGCGATACTCTGGTTGAACATTAGTTTTTTGCTATTCGGTATCGCAGTCGTGTTCATTAGCAAAGATTTGCCGCGTCTCCAGCAAGTGATGATCAACATGTTTGACGCCGGATAGAAAATATGGAAGGCTTGGATGAATCCCAGCCTTAAGGTTCCTTGTAAACGGTCGGGCCGTGGGCCCTATGCGTGTCATATGACTTCCGTTCCCAGGCCGTTGGCCTGGGCTAGGCAAACGAATGGCCCTTTGGGCCGAAACGCAAATGGATTGCCTTTCGGACTGCGTTTCCCGATTACGTTTCCCGGCTGCGTTTCCCGACTACGTTTCCCGACTGCGTTTCGCGACTACGTTTCGCGACTACGTTTCCCGATTACGTTTCCCGATTACGTTTCGGGACTGCGTTTCGGGCCGAAGGCCCATCCATTTGCCTAGCCCAGGCCAACGGCCTGGGAAACGCACACACACGACAGCGACAGGGCCAACGGCCCGATAGTTTGCAGGGTTCAATCCCAAACATAACGCTCGTCGATTTCAATTCCATGTCGCTCACATAATTTCCGAAACTCATCTTGGAACGACAAATTTGCATGATGCTCACTTTGCCTGCGAATGTAGGCGTCAACATCGTCGCGTTTGGAATGGCTCACGGAAAATGCTCCGTATCCAGCTTGCCAAGAGAACAGAGACGAACCACCATCGGACGACTTTGCCCACTTGGACGTTTCCGTTTTTATCTGCTCGACAAGTTTTGCCATCGTGATAGTTCTCGAAAGCCCGACAAGGAGATGCGCATGGTCAACATAGCCACCTACTGAGGCGCTTACACAACCGGTTTCCTTGACATGATGGGCTAACATGCGAAACATGTCGTTTCGAAATGTTTCGTCCTGGAGGAACGGGCGTCGCTCTTTCGTCGAGAAGACGATATGGAGCCAAACTTGGGCGAGAGACTGGGGCATGAGATAGGTTCCTTTTAAACTGTCGGGCCGTTGGCCCTATGCGTATCATATGACTTCCGTTCCCAGGCCGTTGGCCTGGGCTAGGCAAACGAATGGCCCCTTGGGCCGAAACGCAACTCATGGGCCGAAAGCCTGTAAAAGCTTGAAGCGATACAGTATAAGCTTGAAGGGATAAACGTGTGTTGCGGGAAGGCAAGACGTTCCATTGCGATTACGTTTAATTGCGATTACGTTTCGGTATTACGTTTCGGTATTACGTTTCAGCATTACGTTTCAGCATTGTGATTCAGCATTGTGATTCGCGATTGTGATTCTCGATCGTGATTCGGAATTGTGATTCGGAATTGTGATTCGGAATTGTGATTCTCGATTGTGATTCGGAATTGTGATTCTCGATTGTGATTCTCGATTGTGATTCGGAATTGTGATTCGGAATTGTGATTCGGGACTGCGATTCGGGACTGTGATTCGGGACTGTGATTTGGTACTGTGATTCGGGACTGCGTTTCGGGCCGAAGGCCCATCCATTTGCCTAGCCCAGGCCAACGGCCTGGGAATCGCCCACACACGACAGCGTCAGGGCCAACGGCCCGATCGTTTGCAGGGTCGATCAATTCCATGTCGCTCACATATTTTCCGAAACGCATCTTGGAACGACAAATTTGCTTATTGCGTTATCGAATGATCTGATTCGCCTTCAGCAATTCCAATACTGCACTAACGCATTCGTCAACACTCAGTTCACCCGTATCCAATACCAAGTCGGGATCCTCCGGCGGTTCATAGACCGCAGATACGCCCGGAAAATTCGGCAACTTGCCTGCTTCGGCTGCCGCATAGTGCCCCTTTGTATCCCGTTGCCGACAAACGCTTTCGCTGGCTGTGCAATGCACCGTGAGGAAACGATCTTTGCCAATGACATCCGCAACCCGTTCTCGAACGCTTTGGCTTGGTGCCACGAAGGCGCCTATGCAGATCAAACCGTTGTCATTGATGAGCTTTGCGACGTGCGCCGATCGACGCAAGTTTTCGCTGCGGTCCTCGACCGTATAGCCAAGGTCAACGTTCACACCGCGACGCATCGCTTCGCCGTCCAAAACTGCAACCGTACGACCATCATCAAACAAAGCCCGTTCGACCGCGCGAGCAATGGTGCTCTTGCCAGTACCGGTGAGCCCAGTGAATAATAGCGTTGCCGCCTTTTGTCCGAACCGAGCCGTTCGCTCCTCTTCCGTAACGTCCGACACACTGCGTTGCCCTGTTTCCGTTTGTTCGTCCGTGATTTCCCAAGCGGCTGATGTCTGCTTGGCGGAGTCGCGATCCGAAATCATGCCGGCACCTACCGTGGTGTTGCTCATACGATCAATAATAATGAAGGCACCCGTCCCTCGATTGCGTCGATAGGCATCGAAGTAAATCGGCTGGCTCAACGTGACTGCGCATCGACCGATCTCATTAAGCTGCAGGTCCGGAGTTGGGGTTCGGTGCAATGTATTCACATCCACTCGGTACTTGAGCGAGTCGACTTGCCCGGTCACGGTTTGCGTTGTGTGCTTGAACAAATAGGTCTTGCCTGGCACCATGGCATCCGAACTCATCCACACGATGGTTGCGTCGAACGCGTTGCTTATCTTAGGTACATTGCCTGGTCGAACGATCATATCGCCCCGCGAGCAATCCACTTCATCTTCGAGCAACAGTGTGATCGATTGGGAACAGAAGGCTTCTTTCAAATCACCATCTTGCGTGACGATGCGCTCGACTTTGCTGGTGCGTTTGGAGGGGAGCACCATGATCTGATCCCCCTGGCGAATGATGCCTGAGGCTACAGTTCCGCAAAAGCCTCGGAAGTCAAGATTCGGGCGGTTGACGATCTGAACTGGCAATCGAAAGTCTTCTAGGTTTCGGTCCGAACCGATATACACCGACTCAAGGAAATTCATCAGCGTGCTGCCTCGGTACCAAGGCATATTGACGCTGGGATCGACTACGTTTTCGCCATGCAGGGCCGCGATTGGGATGAAATGCAAATCGGGCAAATCCAACCGCGAAACGAAGTCGCGGTAATCGCTGCAGATATCGTCGAAACGCTCTTGGCTATGTCCGACCAAGTCCATCTTGTTGATCGTCACGACGACGTGCCGAATGCCGAGTAACGAAACGATAAAGCTGTGCCGCTTGGTCTGTGTGAGCACGCCGTAGCGTGCATCGATGAGGATGATGGCCAAGTCCGCAGTCGATGCACCCGTGGCCATGTTGCGAGTGTACTGCTCGTGGCCGGGAGTGTCCGCGATGATGAACTTGCGCTTGGCGGTCGAGAAATAGCGGTACGCGACGTCGATCGTGATGCCTTGTTCCCGTTCGGCCTTGAGACCGTCCGTAACTAGGGCCGGATCAAAGCCGCCACCCGTCGTGCCGTGCACTTTGCTTTCGGTTTCTAGTTGCGCCAGTTGATCTTCGTAGATCATTTTGCTGTCGAAAAGCAAACGGCCGATAAGCGTGCTCTTGCCATCGTCGACGCTGCCGCAGGTGATGAATCGCAAAAGCTCTTTGCGTTCATGCTGATCGAGGTATGCCAAAATGTTTTCGGCAATCAAATCGCTCTGGTGTGACATAACTTAGAAGTATCCCTGCGTCTTTTTGAGTTCCATACCGGCGCCGCCACCATCTTGGTCAATCACCCGTCCTTGGCGTTCCGAAGTCTTTGTCAAAAGCATCTCTTGAATGATCTCAGGCAGTGTCGTTGCCGTGGATTCGACCGCCCCAGTGAGGGGATAGCAGCCAAGCGTGCGAAAACGGACCATTTTGTGTTCGACGACTTCGCCAGGTCTGAGTTGCAACCGATCATCGTTGAGATGAATCAAAGTGCCATTGCGTTGGACCACCGGTAGCATTTTGGCGAAGTACAAATCCGGGATCGGGATCTTGTCCAAATAGATGTACTGCCATACGTCCAGTTCGGTCCAATTCGAGAGTGGAAACACCCGAATACTCTCGTTGGGATTGACCCGCGAGTTGTAGAGATTCCAAAGTTCCGGCCGCTGGTTTTTCGGATCCCATCGATGGAATTTATCGCGAAAGGAAAAGACCCGTTCCTTGGCTCTCGACTTCTCTTCGTCCCGTCGAGCACCACCGAAGGCAGCGTCGAATCCATGCAGATTGAGGGCTTTTTTGAGCGAATCGGTCTTCATCACTTCCGTATGCTTCTCGCTGTTTTCACCAGGGTCGATACCGAGCTTGAGTCCCTCATGATTGATGTGAACGATCAGTTCGATACCCAATTCGTTTTTGACGTAATTGTCCCGAAACTGAATCATTTCCTTGAATTTCCAGGTGGTGTCGACGTGGAGGAACGGAAACGGCGGCTTGGCAGGATAGAACGCTTTGAGCGCAAGGTGAGTCATTACCGCCGAGTCTTTTCCGACGGAGTAAAGCATCACAGGTTTTTTGAATTCCGCAGCCACCTCGCGAATAATGTGGATGCTCTCGGCTTCCAATTGCTTAAGGTGAGTAAGGTTGTATGAATTCATTCGGTCCTCAGTTCGTTTCCCTGAGCATTAGAAATCCCTGCTCGAAAATCACGGTTGAATACGCCATAAAGTAGTAACCCTCCCGAAATGAAAAAGGGGGGATGGGGCAAGCTGGGGGGAATTCTCCGTTCCCAAGCAACTATTTACAACCTTTTTAGCTTGCACGCTTGGCAAAAGAAAGGCCAGCCTCGCGAAGTTGATCGTGCGAGTGGGCCGCGGAAACCTGCGTTCGAATGCGAGCCTTGCCTTGCGGTACGACTGGATACGAGAATGCTATCACATAAATTCCGTCATCGAGCATCGCTTTGGCTACTGCTGCCGCTTTGGCGGCATCGTAAAGCATGACGGGGACGATTGGATGCGAACCAGGTAGGATGTTCAAACCTGAACGCTGCATCTGCTCGCGAAAAAGCTGAGTGTTGGATTCTAATGTGTCCCGTAAATCGGTCGACTCCTCCAGCAACTCCAATGCGCGAATCGACCCCGCAACGATGGGCGGAGCGATCGTATTCGAGAACAAATAGGTTCTCGAACGTTGACGAAGCAGATCGATCATCTCGGTGTTTCCGGACGTATATCCGCCACTAGCCCCTCCAAGAGCTTTTCCAAGCGTCCCAGTCATAATGTCGACGCGATCCATGACGCCGCAAAATTCATGGGTACCACGACCTCGAGGACCGACAAATCCAACCGCATGCGAGTCGTCAACCATCACCATGGCGTCGTACCGATCCGCCAAGTCGCAAATAGCAGCGAGATTGGCGATCGTGCCATCCATCGAAAAGACGCCATCCGTAGCAATCAACCGAAAACGAGCGGAGCGGGCAGCCTCAAGCTTTGCCTTCAGGTCATCCATGTTATTGTTCAAATAGCGGTGCCGCTGAGCTTTGCAGAGCCGAATCCCGTCGATAATACTGGCGTGATTCAGTTCGTCCGAGATGATCGCGTCTTCTGGGCCGAGAATCGTCTCGAACAACCCGCCATTGGCATCCCAACAGGAGTTGTAAAGAATCGTGTCTTGCATCCCTAAAAAACGGCTCAAGCGTTTCTCCAAATCTTTATGAATTGTTTGAGTTCCGCAAATGAAGCGAACCGACGCCAAGCCATACCCCCAACGCACCAGCGCTTCGTTCGCAGCTTGCCGAACGCTTGGATGTTGTGCGAGCCCGAGGTAATTGTTCGCGCACATATTGAGCAGTTCGCGGCCATCAGCGAGCTTCACCAAAGTACCTTGCGAGGAATCGATGACGCGTTCGGTTTTGTAAGTTCCGGCGTCGCGAATCGATTGGTTGGTGGCTGCTAAGTGCTCAAGAAATAACGGGTTCATTCAGTTGTCTTTTGTCGGTTTATGCGTGAACGGAATGGGCTTGGAGATCTTCGAGGTCGACAAATTCCAGCGTTGAAATATGCGTAGATTCCAAGATTATTTTGGGCGCAATGCCTGCTTCAAAGGCTTCTTTCCAACGTTGTACACACAAACACCATCGATCTCCAGGCTTGAGTCCTGGGAACCGAAAAGCCGGGACGGGGGTGATTAAATCGTTGCCAGTGTCCCTGGAGAACTCGAGAAACTCCTGGGTCATTTCGGCGCACACTAAATGCAATCCTTGATCGTCCGCACCGGACCGGCAGCAGCCGTCTCGAAAAAACCCGGTCGGTGGGTCCATAGAACAGGGTTGAATAGTCGTCCCTAAAACGTTTTTGGCGGCTGACATGGGTCTCGAATCCGTGGTTAGGCTCAGAAAGGAACGCCCGTCATTGTACCGTTTCCAGTGTAGCACGGCACTCCGTGCCGTCATTCTCGACGCTCCGAGCTGTAATTCCCAACTTCATCCAAACGCGATGGCTCGGTTTAGCGATGAATTTCCTGTACGATTGTTGTACTTCCATGAAAATGAACCGTTCGACCCAAAATCGAAAGCCCCAAAATTCGCATGCGATTCCCTATTCCCTTCAAAGACTTGCTGCCCGTAGAAGCGATTAAGCAATTATCGCAATTGGTTTCGCAGCCAACGCTTGTAAACGCAATCAAGGAAGCCGCGCAAAAAATAGGGCTCAAGGACCAATTCCAGTCCGGCAACATTCAGCAAATTTTGCAGCAAGCCGGCCGATGGATGGAAAGTGTCTCAGAACCTTGGCTCCGCGATGCTCAACCCGGACTGATGCCCGGGATCAATGCCACCGGCGAGCTCTTCTCGAGCCGCTGGTGCACGCATCGACTTTGCTCGGACGCGATTACCCAAATGAACCATCTTCAAAGTCGTTACGCGGAGACGGTTAAACTAGACCTTCAGCTGCGCAATCTGCTAATCGGCCTGACCAGCGCGCAGTCGGTCGTTGTCGTCCCGAATACAACGGTAGCCCTTTATGTATTGGCCTTGGCCAATGCATCTTCTTCCAAGGAACCAATTCGTTGGGTGCTGCCGAGGGTTGATTGCGTAGGACTGCCTCAAGCTGGAGCAATACAGAGCGGCAATGTCAGAGCCATTTTGGATCAAGCTCGCGTCACTACCTTTGAGATTGGAACCAATCAAGACTGTACGGAACGGGACTTTTTCGACGCGTTTCAAGAGAGTGGATCGCGTTTGCTGATGGCATCCCCCAACTCGCTACCCGCAGAATTCCGACTGCAACATCTCAGCCGAGGGCTTTCTGCAGCCAAGCAAACGGGAGCCAACGTTACCGAAATCCTGATAGACGGTGCAATCCATGATTTGTCGGGATTAGGTCTAACTAGCAAAGTAATCGCCAATGCATGGGATGACGGCGTCGATCAGATGGTCGTACCAGGCGACGCACTTTTGGGTGGGCCGGAATGCGGCATCATCCTCGGCAAACAAGGCTTCATGGAAATTGTTCTCAAGGCGGTGGATGCGATGGGACTTCATGCAAGCAGCCTTACCAAAGCAGCCTTGCTTCGAACGCTACAAGCCTCCGAATCTTATGAACAGTGGCGTCAGCTGCCGATTGGTGCATCGCTTTCGACAAGCCTTGAAAACTTACAAAACCGTGCGGAAAGATTGGTAACGCAACTTACCACAAGTCCAACGCTGGAACGAGTCATCGCCGCACGCAAATTGTGCCGCATTGGTGCAGGCGTCTGGAGCGGTCAACGCTTGGATTCGAGCGTGGTTCAGTTGTTCCCCAAGTCGGTGAGTCCATCAGCGATGGCAGAGCAACTGGCAACTGGGGAATTACCGATTTGGACCAACGTCCAGTCCGACCACATTGAACTGGTGATGCGATCGATCGAGCCAGACGAAGACCGGCTCATCGCAAAGCAACTCTGCCCAACAAGCGAATAACACACTACAACGCGAGACTAGCTCATAACCTCGGGGTCGTCAGTTCAAATCCGTCTCCCTCTACTCCACAGTCAGGTAGCGAACAAAATCCTACCCACGAGTAAACGAAAAGGCTGGTGCCGCAATGACACCAGCCTTTCTTCGTTTATACCCAGTCTTTTCGTTGTTCCGGCGATTTTCCGACGTGGAGAATCTGTCTCTCTCCGACTCTCTCTACCTCATAACCTCACGGACGCTCAAAAACCCGATTTCGACCGGAAAGCGCCAAACTGGTCCAAAAGTCTCTCGGATCTCTGTTTTTCCGACCCTGGGGTTATGAGCTTTTCAAGATAGAGACTCGCATATTTGATCGGATTCATCCGCTAGCGGCTGGAATCCACTCCGTAGACGAAAGAAGCTCATAACCCGGAGGTAGGCTGTTCAAATCCGTCTCGTGAGGTTGGACGAGTGGTAGCGAACAGATTCCGGTGGGGTGTAGAAAAGTCCGATTAAGGATCGCATTGCCGGCGTTAGGTGGAGAAATGATTGGGGAATCAACGATTGCTGGAGGAGCATCGCTGTTTACCTGGATGGGACATAACTCCCGGATAGGCGGCCAAAGCGACGGATGGCGAATTAGTTCCGTTTGGGAAAAGGTTCTTGACTACTTTGCAGCGATCCTTATACTCAAATGTATTGAGTGCACAAATACGTTGAGCATTGCGATCGCTTAGCCAAGTAACAGTAAGGGGCAAATCATGTCAGACGAACAATCCGTATCTGGTGGACAACTAGGACGAATTCAAGGCGATCTTGCCATTATGCAGCGAGCAATGGGAATGCATTTGTATTTTGGTAGCGGGATATTGGTATTCAGCAAACTGCTATCCGTCGCCGCACTCATTGCTGCGTTTCTAAGCCTAATTTTCGAGAGTGGTTGGCTCCAAGTTGTCCCTTTCGCCGTGTTTATGGTCCTGTGTCTGATTGGACTTTTCTTCCAATCCCGACGCTTCACTGATCTCAGTCACGAAATTAAACTGCAAGTAACTTTGTCGATCACCGTTTACTTCGCAGTGATATGTGCCGCGTGCGGCTATGTCTTGGTTGCTTTCTGCGGCCCTACGATTGGGATCGCACGGACGGTCGCCCTATATGCTGCCAGTATTTCCTACATTTTGATCTTCATATTCATCTTGGTGCTTAATGCCTTGAAGACCCGTGAACGGTACTACTGCTTCGGCCTCGCAATTTCGCTAATACTGATTGGACTGATAATTCCCATTTTCGATCCGCATTTCGGCTTTCCACTCGCTCATAGCATCATGGCGGTTGGCTATCTTGCAGTTGTTGTGATCCAAAGGCTTCAATTGCGCGAGGCGTTATCACAAAATGCTGCCGATTGATTTCAATGGCCTCGACACAACGGTTCACGGACCATTGCGATTGGGCATACTGACGGTACTTCAACTTGATGGATCGCAGGACTTTACCCTGTTAAAGAAGCGATTGGAAGCAGCTGACGGCAGTTTGAGTCTTCAACTTCAGAAACTTGAGGAAGCAGAATACATTAAGGCAGACAAAGCGTTTGTAGGCCGTCGTCCGAAGACAACTTACCACCTAACAAAGAAGGGGCGAGCAGCTTTATCGCATTATCTCGATTCGCTTCAATGTCTGTTGGCAGCGATGGGGCGAACTCTAAACCAACGTTAAGGATTGCCTTGTGGAAATTGCGGAAGCTTGTCGGAAGGAAGCGGACGCTTGCATAATGGACCCAGCTGCAGTCGACGTCATATTCACAGTTGAGGTGCTAGCCGGAATCCAGCCTCAGTCTAACCGGATTCCTGCTACCTAAACAACTGTAGCAGCGTCGTACTCCTGCAGGATCGGTCTAGCCAGCAACAGCTTTCACAGTGGATGAGCTAGCTGTGCGCAAAACTCGCGCCAAGTTCCATTCCTCCACTTCGCCACCAACAGACCTAACAGTCCCGTGTAGAACCCAAGTTCAAATACGCCAAGTGCGATCATCGGCCAATTCCCAGCCAGAACGCAGTTGTATATTAGCCATGTCCCGATCGACTGCCCAACCACCGCTACACCAGCGAATACAAGCGGAAATCGCTTGATGTTCCGGAAGAACAATGGAACGGCATATCGGTGAGCCGCGCGAGCGATGAGGCTGACTAAAAACGACATTACTCAATTGGACCCTTCCTGCTAGAGTTTCCGAGCACCCAGCCGCGTCAATGCGGGGTTAGGCCACAGAGTCTGAATCCCTCCGGACGAAATATCTGTAATCGGCAATGAGCAATCCCAATGACAGCAACGTGCAAAGTGTCCACAACACGGTAATCATCAATTTGGCAGTTCGCCAATCTGCCGCCATGTACCCCTGGGCCAGGGCGTCTGGTCCATAAACAACTCGTGCCGCGATACATCCCGCGATCTTACACGCGCCGACTATGAAACCCGTGAGGACGATAGCCGCATACGGAGGCTGCGAAACGCGGCACTACCTTGTGGAAATCGCAGAAGCCTGTCGGAGGGAATCGGACGCTTGCACGAGTAGTGAACGCGTCATGTTACGAAGAGTCGCCGTCACGGTTTTCCTGCGACCTCAACTGGATTGCATTTTCAATTGCATAAACCCTTTTCATCGCAAGCTTCCTTACCTTTGGAGCCAAGCCCTGCGCGTGCTGCGCCCAGTACGTCTTCCACTGCTTCAACTCATCGACACTCATCATATCAAATCGACTCTCGAAGTCTCGCAACTGTCTAAAGTGTGCCATGCGTATTGTCCTCAACAACAACAAACCACCTCAACAGCATCGGGGTAATCAACACGTATTTACGCGTCCCCGCCGCCATCCGCTTCAGTCTGTCCGATCTAGCGGTCGCACGCCACTTTCACAGGTGATGAGCTAGCCCGAATCCCGCCTCAGTCCAACCTGTAGCAGCAGCGACTTGGAGGGAGTCGGGCGCTTGCACGATGAACGGGATTAGTAATTGCTACGGTAGCTGCTAGGCCGATCCTGCAGTCCTATCCCAAGCGACCAGTTCCAATGTCCACAGTGGGTGGTCTAGGGAAATGGATGCTACCCGGTACGCACCAGCCTTTGGAAAGGCAGTTACATCACTTTGTTCTGACCTTTTGGAACTCGCGGTAAGACCAAGAGTCGAAGATGCCATGAGTTTTTCGAAAGTCTGCGTAGACCTCGATGAATTGTTCCAGCGTCGAGGCAATTGGGATCATTTCATCCGTTTCCAACGTATGCCATGCAGTAGAACCATCTGGCTTGATGAAAACAGAATCTCCGTTCATCGCTGCATATAACAGCTTTGCATCGCGCCAATCACCGAATGATTCCGCGTTGCGGGCCCCAAAATCTGAAGCAGTCGACCAGTGACGATACGTAAATTGACCAGCCGTTCCCTCCATTTCCTCCCCAGATCCTGCGAAGCGATCCAAAAATGCCTCCATTAGCGGCCGAATTGATTCCTCGAAGTACTCGAGACGAGATTTCAGAGTCTGACTTGAAAGAGGTTGGGCAATGAAGAGCACGTCGTAATTTGGCTGTCCGGAACTGCGATTTTTGTATCGTCGAACGCATCGCAGGTAGCCGACGCCGGATGAAAATGCAACTTGGCAAGGAACGAATTCCGACAGCTCTTTAACCAGTGGTGCGAGTCTAGGATTGTCGGAGTGGAGCCTGGCGTCAAGCATCTTCCTTGCAGACTCGACGTTGCTATTAAGAAGTTTCGCAATCCATGGGTCGATGACCGCTGAGTTCTTTGGGACGTCGACGGGGGAAAACATTTTCACCGGAGGCCAATCGCTGCATCCCACAAACAAGGCAAGCATCACGATGACGATCCTAAGTCTTCGTGAACTTAACAATTGTAGTCGAACGACATGGGTCTTGATGATTGGGTCGAAAGTCTTCACGCTGCTATCTGCCTTAGTTTCTCTGCAACCTCCTTACCGTGCGTGAACGGCAAAATATGGCCGCCTCCTTGGACAACGTAGTCCGCATCGATATACCGAATTGGGAATGTTCTGTCGCGATCACCGTGAATTTGAAAAATTGGAATCGGCTTGTCCTCGCTGCATTGCTTCCAACTCAATACGGCCGCTGTTGCCCAACGATGCCATGCACCCGACGTACTTGCGAGTTTCAAGAGTCTCCAAGTAGCTTGAGTTCTTAGTCGACGAGGCCATAACGAACTCAACACCCCAATGGTACTCATTCCCATTTCTGCAGTGCGTGGCCCAAGTGCACGAAAAACGCGAAACCATGGCGGCAATTCATCGGGCGATCGCACGGACGAAATCAAGACGCAAGCTTTCGCATCAATGCTCGATGCAAGTTCCCGTGCGACAATGCCTCCGAATGAAACGCCACAGACGATAGTCGAATCATCGCGGGGGATACTTTGACCAAGTCGAGTTGCATAGTCACGAATTGATTCGTACCGCATAGGTCGAATCCATTCGACGACAACAGCAGTTGGAAGCAGCGGAAGCATCCGATCGAATATACGACGGTCTGGTGTCATTCCAGTAAGTAACAAGATTCTATTCGACATAGCCCTCATCCGACCTTCGGAAAGCAGTTACCGTATCTAAGCGGAACGAGAACCATCAATATCCAATCAACCCGCTTCCTCGCCGCCAGCCACTTCAGTCTAACCGATCCCGCAGGCGTAGTCGAATCCGCAAGAGCCGATGTCCACATTTGGGAATGATCCAACTTGTGGGAAGTGTGTGTCGCTGCTTGAAGGCTATCCTATTCGTTGTCCGATCCGAGAGATTCTAGATAGTGAATTGCCGAATCGAATTGGGTCTTCTTTACTGCGTATTCTGGGTGCTCGGCGACGAACAGCAATGCGGCGATGATTGCATCCCGTTGTTGACTGTTCAATAATTTCTGCCATTGGGCGGGAGATCGATCCGAACGCAAAAGACGATCGATGAAACCGTACGAATGCTTGTCATTCAATTCGGAAATCAAAAATGCTGGAAGGTGAAAAACGAACCCGCGAGTATCGAAGAAAGAAGGCGACGCATTACAGCGAGCCAAGTCCAATTGCGAGATCCGACTCCAGTCGAGCTTCTCATCCTTCTCTCGAGCTCTTTTTGTTCCTCCGACGATGCGTAGTCATCCAATCCTTGCGCCTCGAACAGACCGATACCTTCGCCAAGTGTGATGCCAGAGAAGGCGTAGCAAATTTGATCAATGACCTCGTCGACTCTTAGCGCCAAAGAATTGACCCAACGAGCATATGCGTCAATCAGTTGCTGGTCACGTGTTTGATCGCGGAGATCGTCGATGTCGTCATCAGTTATCCGAAAGCATCGATCGTCTATCATGTGATTAACTTTAAATCGTACAGAAGAACCATCGACAAAAACTGCACCGGAGCCAATCGAAAGGACTGGGAAAACGAATCCAGCAATCTTCACTCTACCCGATTCCGCACGCGTAGTCTAATCGGCCAGCGCCAATGTCCATATGGGGAATGAACCAACTTGTGGAAAGACGCTGGATCCGGGCTTTGGCTATGTCCACATGTGGATGGGACGCTTGCAGCGGCGGAAGAGCGACTGTTTCGATCCTGGAGGCGTAGTCTAATCGGCTGGAGCCAGTGTCCACATGGTGGGTATTTACACTACGGACTACGCACCAACCTGTGGAAATCGGCGTAGGCAAGGTTCCTGCGGGATTCGCAATTCAGCAATCGTCTGACCGTTGGCTGCTGTTCTTGCTGCGGGGGTTGCAGTTCCGGTGGCAGTTCCAGTTGCGGCGGCATTGGCTCGCTCGGCAAATTGGGCTTCGATTTTGGCAAATCGGTCTGCAAGCTGCTGCCAGAGTAACCACTTTCTGAATGACCACTCCGTTGAGAGGTACTTCGTGGGTCAAGCCCGGGAACAAGAAGCTGGTTGGCCGAAACTTGGCCCAGTAGATTCTCAGCGCGGTCAAGAGCCTGGGTGAAATCGGTACATATCGATCCTTGCGTCCTTTGCCCTGAACGACCTTCAATTGCATGCGAGCTGAGTCGATGTCCTGAAGTTTCAAGTTGAGAGCTTCGGAGAGTCTCAGCCCCGCTATCAAAGAGGCGGGAGACTGGAGGCCGGAGGCTGGAGATGGTTAGCAATAGGTTTCGGAGTAACCGTGTTTAGCCTCCAGTCTCCAGCCTCCAGCCTGAAGCCTAATGTAACTGGCTCCAAGAAGATTTCTTTTCACGAATCATCCATAGCTGGAAGTTTCGGACATCTTCCGGTCCCAAGTCAACCGGGTCCTTTCCAAAGTGTTTGGCGTAGCGATCAACGTGATAGGTATAAGAGTCGATGGTGCGAGGGGAGAAGTTGCGAACTTGCATATCCTCAGCCATTCGCTGGGTAAAAGGGGTGTTTCGTTTCGAGTACGGTGTCATGCTTGTGACTTTCAACAAGAGTCGTGAATAGTAACCAACCGATGCGAGTGCATGGTCTCAGATCAGCATGGTTAAAAATTCACATAGCGCAAATCATTTAATCACTTTAATCGTCAATCGGGCAAAATAGATTGAAGGGACAATCGCTACAAGCAGACCGGTATAAACAAGCAGTTACACCGAAGCAAGCACGCAATTGCGTGATGACTGCGATTGTCGCACCAAGGAAGGTGCGACTGCGACTGAGCAAGGATGCACGCGCAGAGATCGATTGCGGAACGAGCACTGAACCGCGGCTGAATGCGATTGGCGAAGCGGTTTAGTTCAACGACCCCATTGAACTAGCCCGAGCGGTTGACTCCACGCAAGTCAGAACGGCTGATCGAGGGCTTCGTGTCCAGTACGCCCAACAGGGGCGTGATCTTGTGGGGTGCAAGTCCCCTGTACTTAGTTCCGGAAACTTTCACTAGGAGTCAGTATACCAAATGAAAATCCCATGAAAGCACCAGTACGAGGTGAAGGCAACTGCG
>JANMLD010000493.1:0-5637 GCA_031372345.1 Pirellula sp. | reverse complement strand
GGCAACGTCCGCGAGTTGGAAAGCGTTATGAAACAATCGCTCCTCACGGCGCGTGGAAACGTTTTGCTGCCAGAGTTTGTCCCTCTCTTGGCCGTTGAGGAAACGCAAGCCATTCTGAACAAGGCTGATTGTGACACCGTTTCGGAAAGCTTTATTGCAGAACGTATTGCAACCGGAAGCAACAATTTGCATGCCGAAGCGATCGCAACTGCGGAACATAAATTATTTAGCCAAGTTCTCGAGCACACCCGTGGCAACCAACTCAAGGCGTCGGGAATCCTTGGCATCTCGCGAGTTACGTTGCGGAGCAAGTTAAAATCCCTTGGCATCGATGCGAATGCGTTTAACAAATGAATGGCTAATCGATTAGGCGCCTTGATCGCTAGGCTGCTGCTCGAAGCCATCCAATCCGATCTGTGCGATGCCGTTCTATGTTCTGCATTGTTGTTTCACTTATCTCAAGCTAACTCATTTCGACCGAGGAATCGCCATGATGCCTTAACACAACTTGATGCAAGCCGCGAGCAAACCAGGGATAGATACAAGGGATAACAAGCGATGTCAATAACGTCGAAGTAATGAGTCCGCCGATAACGACCGTTGCGAGCGGACGTTGCATTTCCGCTCCATCCCCAGTTGATAGTGCCATAGGCATGAACCCCAGACTCGCCACCAAAGCCGTCATCAACACCGGTCTCAATCGAATGAGTGCCGTTTCATGACAGACTAGATCCAAAGGCATACCAGTATTGCGCAAGCTCTCCGCTGCACTCACCCAGACCAAACCATTCAAAACCGCGACGCCAAAAAGTGCGATGAAACCGACCCCAGCGGAAATACTAAAAGGCATCTCGCGCAAGTACAACGAGATAATACCCCCCGACGCCGCCATGGGGACCGCCAGGAAGATAAGAAAGGCAAGCCGCAACGAGCCGAGACTCGTATGCAACAGCAACATGATGATCACCAGAACAATTGGCGTGATGATTGCCAGTCGAAGGCTTGCCGATTGCAAGTTTTCAAAATCACCACCCCAACGAATTTCGTATCCAGCGGGCAAATTCACCTTTTCAGGCACGGTCTTTTGTGCCTCGGTCACGAAAGAAGCGACATCCCTGCCTCGTACGTTGGCCGAAACGAAGGTTCGGCGACGGTTCCCCTCGTGTTCGATGGTGGGCGGCGTTTCCTCCAACCGAATATCTGCCAACTCCTTCAACGGTACCGTTTGGCCACCCGATTCGGTGACAGGGACTTGCTCAAGAAGCGATAATTTCTCACGCCACATCTTCGGAACACGGACCATAATTGGGTAGCGAGCTCTTCCCTCGAATATTTGGCCTACCTGGTGGCCTCCCAAGGAAGAGACGACATCGAGTATGGTCTGTGCATCGATTCCATATTGAGCCAGCGCTTCGGGTTTGGTTTCGATGGTCAATGTTGATAAGTTGGCTTGAAAATCGGCTTTGACATCGACTGCTCCTGGAATCGTTCTCAGTACCGCTTCGATCTCTTTCCCCTTTGTCCCAAGCACCTCCAGATCATCCCCATACAAAAGTACGGCGACGTCGGCTTTCACACCGGCAACCAATTCGTCGACACGCATTTCGATTGGCTGCGTAAATCCAAACGCGACGCCAGGTACATTGGAGGTAAGCACCGCCGACATCTCCTCAATCAATTTGTCACGCGGCTTCGCTTTCGGCCAGTCATGAACCGGGTGAAGCAGCACCCAAACGTCGGTTTGATGGACCCCCATGACATCGTTAGCGATTTCCGGGCGACCAGTCTTACTAAAGACCGTCCTCACTTCAGGAAACTGCTTAAGCAACTTCTCAATCTGCGTTGACATCTCAACGGAGCCTTCTAAGGTGGCACTTGGTAGCCTGACCGCCTCCACCAGTAAATCCCCTTCTTCCAGCCGTGGCATGAATTCTGCGCCGAGCTGACGGGCCATGGGAAGGCTGACCAAGAATACGGTCAAGGCAGTTGCTACCGTTACCAACGGGTGCTTCATGGCTCGCGTGACAAGCGGTACATAGAACCACTTTACCATGCGAACCAACAGTACGTCTTTTTCATCCATTTTCTTGGGAAGAAAGATGGAGGCCATCGCCGGCATGAATGTCAGCGACAAAATCAAGGAACCAGCTAGCGCAAACAAGACCGTTAACGCCATCGGTCGAAATAACTTGCCCTCTGTTCCCTGGAGTAACAAGATCGGCAAAAACACGACTGCTATGATCAACTCGCCAAACATGGTCGGCTTTCGAACTTCCACCGCAGCGTCGAGGATGATGTCTTCATGCTTCGTATCGCCGTTATCGTGCGACAGCTGACGAATGCAGTTCTCGATCATGATGACGGAACTATCGACGATCAATCCAAAATCGATCGCGCCCAGACTCATGAGACTAGCCGTAACACCCGTATACAACATCACGTTGGTTGCGAACAGCATCGATAGCGGAATGGCAAGGGCAACGATGATCCCGGCTCGCAGATTGCCCAGCATGAGCAGCAATACAATCACGACCAGCATGCCCCCTTCCGTCAGATTCGTAAGGACTGTCTTCAGGGTACGCCCGATCAACGCCGCTCGATCGTAAGTGACCTCCAAGCGTACTCCCTTCGGAAGCGTCGCTTCGATTTCCTTTAGTCGCGTTTTCGCTAAAGTGACGACTTCCCGCGAGTTTTCACCAATGAGCATCATTACCAAGCCAGTGACGATCTCGCCCCGGCCATCGCGGGTCACGGCCCCTTGGCGGGTCATTGGAGCGATGCACACCGAGGCGATATCGCGAACCAAAATCGTCGTCCCGTCTGTTTCTCGGCGAATCACAACCTCCTCGATGTCTTTCTCGCTTTTCAGCAGGGAGACACCACGAATAAACCGCTGCTCTCCATGGTGGATAACGTATCCACCCCCGGAAGTCGAATTGTTGTTCTGCAAGCGTTGAAACAGCAGCTCCATCGAGATTCCGTAGCTCGTCATACGATCTGGATCGGGCTGGACTTCGAACGTTTTGTAGTAGCCGCCATGCGTATTGATTTCCGTAACGCCACGCACTTGACGAAGCCGAGGCGAAATCTCCCATTCGAGCATCGTCCGCAATTCCATGGGTGTATGTTTGTCGCTACGAACTTCGAACTGCAGTATCTCGCCCAGCGCGGTCGTCAGCGGCCCCACTCCCGGTGAACCATATCCTGCCGGAATTTTACTCGCTGCGTCCGGCAATCGCTCGGCAACCAACTGACGGGCGCGATAAATGTCGGTCCCCTCTTGAAAGACAATGGTGACGACAGAAATTCCAAACTTGGAGACACTCCTTAACTCCTCGACTTTGGGCAAACCACCCATGGTCGCTTCGACGGGATACGTTACGTACCGTTCGACCTCAACAGGCGACAACGATCCAGCGCTGGTAACGACTTGGACTTGGACATTGGTCATGTCCGGAACGGCATCGATCGGCAACTTCACTGCCGAATAAAGCCCAGCCCCCGCCATGAGCAGCGTGAGAATAATAACCAGCCCGCGATTGACGAGCGAAAGTTCGATGATTTTGGTAAGCATGAGTCGGGATGATTGCCGCTATTCGAGATGTCGTTCCATTCGAAATGAACCGGGGAATGGATGCAATAGATAGGAACAAAGGTTTCACGACAGCTTCGTCAATCGCTTTCACCTTTCAAAAGCAACTCGGACTTGAGAAGAAATGCGCCATGGGTTACAACGAGCTGACCGATGGACAATCCATGTGTAACTTCGATCCATTCGTCGGACGCTTGCCCAGTCGAAACATCGACACGCTTAAAGCTACCGCCAGTCAGATCGACAAAAACGAATTGCTGGTTGTCATGTTGAATGACTGACTCCGGCTTAACCGAGAGAGCTTGTCGCGGGGGGCCGATTGGGATAGTCACACGCACAAACATACCGGGGCGTAAGAGCCCTTCCGCATTGGGAATCGTTGCAACCAAAGGAATGGAGTTCGTATCGCTTTGCACTTCGCGCCCCACGTAGCGAATGCTTGCCTCAAACACGCGGTCTTTAAGCGCTGGCACCATTACCGACAGTTTGGTCCCGGGTTGCAAGGTAACGGCAGTCCAATCGTTCTCTCGAATACTTGCCGCAACGTAGAGGGAATCCGTATTGGCCAGTACAATCAAGGAGCTACCACGCGTGACGCGTTCGTTGCCTGCGAAGCCCCGCGACTCGACAGAACCAGCCATGGGCGCTCTTATCTCGAGACGTGAAAGAGCATCCTCATTGCTGAGATTTGCTTTTTGCCGGTCTTCTTTGTAGCCAAGCAAGTTGTCAACGGATTGCCACGCAAGGTTCCGTTGACGATCGGCTTCGGCAAGCTCCGCCTCGGCCTTTAACTTAGATTGATTCGCAGCGAATGTAGCCTGGTCGCGCACGGTCCGAAAGGCCGCTTCGGTCACTTGTCGCTCCGACTCGCGTTCGCGCAGAACACGGACTGCAACCGAGCCTGAGTTTGCCAACGGTTCAAGTCTCGCTAGGAGTTCGGAGGAGAGACGCATCTTAGAATACGCAGTCAGAACGTCTTGCCGATAGCTTCCTAGTGCGAGGTTATTGCAAGCGGCTTCGATCGATTCCATCGATTTACCTTCATCCAACATCGACGAAAGCAGCGCTAGGTTTTTCGCTAGGGTCGATTCGCGCTGGAGCAGTTGAGAGGCAATTTCACACTGCTGCTGCCGCTTGAGAATTTCTGCACGCGCTTGACCAATTTCCGAACTTCGAAGGACCGCCAACAAATGCCCGGATTCAACTTGCTCGCCAGGTGTAACGAGCATTTCGGCAAGAATCCCATCCATTGGTGCTTTGACATCCACATGCTTCGCATCGTCGTAGCGAATACGACCGGGAACGGTGTGGACATGTTGGATAGGTCGCGACTCGGCTGGAACGGCTTCGAATTGAGCAGCTTCCAACTTGCCACTTGGAAGCGTCAAAGTGTCGGAGCTAGCCGCATCGCTGGCGTCGGTTGCAACACGATGAGGAGCCTGCCCACCTTCATTGATTCGATGAACGATCAACCAGCCTCCGAACATCACCGAGAGCACAAATAAGGTCGGAATCGCTTTTGCAATAGTCGGTATTGGAGAGGTCTTCGCGGGCAGAACCGGTTTTTCGGACATGTGCAATTGCCAAGGAAGTTGAAAAAATCTGATTGGATGACTCCACTGTCTCGCATACGGCGTGCCATTTGCTTACAAAACCAAAAGCGGTGGTCTTTTTGCCTTTTTTTCGCAACCGAAGCAATGAAGTACTAAGGGAAAAGGAAAAGGAACTTGTCACCCTGTGGAAAGAAACTATCCACCTTGGGAGGTAATTCAATCGCTTTTCGCTCTCTGGGAAGCTGTTGGACGTGGCCGCAATGTATTCACCGCTATTGTTTCTCATCGCAACCTCGACTGAACCACAATTTGGACTTCGATGACAAAAACGCGTCCTCGATGGTCGGTCGCCTTTATGTCCACGGCCAGGCGAATGCAACACGATGTATTCCATAAGAGCATCGCGGTAGGGACGGCCATTGCTGGCCGCCCCCCGCACAGATCCGTACGGGCAGAACTACTGCATACGGCTCTTACCGTAGATGTTGACGT
>JANMLD010000377.1:0-30536 GCA_031372345.1 Pirellula sp. | reverse complement strand
CGAAAACCATTGGAATCGTCGACGTTTCTTTTTAATCGAAACGATTCGAGCACAGAAGTCGGACTTGCTCACTCGTCGACACGTTTCGAGTGCTCCATCCCGAGCGAACCGCCAATGAGGGGACGTTTTCTGGATTCAAGTCGGAGGCCAAGAGCGGGGCTCGTATCGACTGGATAGGGGCGTGTGGCAATCTTGGCGTTCTTTTTCTTGGGGGGACGCGCCTCGATGCGAACTTGGATACAATAGGCGGATAGAGCGTTTTCTACATGCATAGATGCAAGCCATGCGCTCAGAAAAATTAGCGAGCCTCTAACATGTCGAAGCAAGACCGAATAACGGACGCATTTCAAATGGATCGCGTCAATCCATTCCAAAGTGACGCGGAGTTGGAGCGATTCTATCGTCAATCCAGATGGCTTGCCGAATGCGCCGAATGCGTTTATCCGCCCACTACCAATTCTAAAGTGGACCCATCGATGGCAAAGTGGGAGGAGATTTGGGAAGAATTCGTTCGCGAGTATCAGGACGCTTTGAAGAAAGAGGTCGATGAAGCTTCAGGAAGGGCAAAATGGGAAGACGCCTTGACAGCGTTCTTGAAAAAACCCAACGTGAACCGGAGTCTTGACGAGCTACAGCTCGATGCCATTGCGGAGAACTTGAATGGCGAGATTGCCAAGCACCGCAGTTGGGCTCGCCCACAGACTTGGTTCTCCGTCTCAGACGAATATCGGTTGGCTAAACAGAGGTGGGAACTGGCGCATCGACTTTGGGCTGCTGCCGCAGAGAACCGCATAAGAAACCAGATCCAGCAGAACTGGTCCGATTCATCCGATTCCGATCTGAAGATCGAGTTTGGATCGAAAAGCGGAATCGAATACTTTCTTGCGAACGGTTCCAATCTTGTTGTCCTTTGTTTTCGCGGTACCGAAGTCAATAAGTTCGGAGACATATTAACTGACTGCCGAGCGTGGCAAATTGGCGTGCCCATCAAGCAAAGAACGAATGCGTCGGTTGCGGCAACGCAAGAGGCTGTTTCGAAAAAGCCAATGGCCAGTGCAAAATTTCACGAGGGCTTCTGGTCTGCACTTCACGGCGTATGGGACGAACTGGAAAAGAAATCGATTTGGACGGACGTTAGGAAGTCACCGGAAAAGCAGGTCTGGATCACTGGCCATAGCTTGGGTGGCGCGCTTGCGACGTTGGCGGCTTACCGGCTTGTGAGCGATGGAGTTTTGGACGCGGATCAAATCCGAGGGATTGTGACCTTTGGCCAACCGCGGGTCGGGGATCGGTTGTTTGTCGCTGGATACGAAACGCTAAAAGATCGGCATTATCGCTTTGTCAACAACTGCGATGTGGTCACGATGATTCCCCCAAAGTCGCTTTATCTTGTTAGCGCTGCAGTTGAAATAGCGCGAAGCAAGTTGCTTGGAAGCAAGTCAAAAACGGCTGTAGATCCTAAAAAGGAGGAAGCAAACACGAGGAAGAAGACTTATGAATACTCAGACGTGGGTAGGATCGTGTTTGTAAATCGCAGCGGCAAAGTCAAATTAATGCGGCCAAGATTCTATTGGCCAATCCAACTGGTCATGGGGCGCATCGGTTCGCATGCGATGTCCCCGTTTCAGAATGTCAGGCAGCGGGGCTTCATTGAGCGATTCGTTCCCTTCGTGGCCGATCATAGCATGCAGGAATACAGTCGCGTGCTCAAGAAAGAGTGCGAGCGCCGGGCAGTGGAGCGCTTGCATCGCAATTTTCTTGACGACGCACTTACTGCCATGAGGGCGAAACCGGAGCTTCAAGCACGACCAGAAAACGTGCTCCTCAAGTCGGCGCAGAAGGCATGGAATGCTCTCAAATCGATGGCTGACAAAGCCGCCGCAGACAAAACCACTGTGGACACAATGCAATCGATGCCGCCAGCTGACGCTTGGCTCAAATGGCAAGCTGTCGAAATGGAGAATCGCCGAGAAGCAATCGAAAATGCGATCCGCAGTTTGCAGTCAGGAGTTTAGAAGTCCAACAGCAATTTGAGCGAGCGGGCCTCCATGTCTCCGCAAAAAACGCGACACTCCGGCGGTTCAACGATTGGGAGACGATCGTAAGGATCCAATTCCGATTTGTGAAGGATCAGGTTGCCGGTCCCTGACCACATTTGACCAGGTCCAAGTATCCACGTTGATGCCAGCAGTTCGCAGACTTTCGGTTTTGGTTTGTCGTTAACCCCGGGGACCCCCGGCATCAAGCGGAGTGAGAGATAGTTGAGCGGGAACTCTTGAATTTGCGCTAACAGTAATTTCTTGGGTGTCATTGAAAACGAGCAAACCGGTGAACCATTGCGGCTGTCCAGATGCCCGAAGTATTCAGACCCAAGGCTGAATTGAATGGCTCCCATCTTTTTAGGAATACCCGCGATCTCTCGTCCAGCGGCCATGGCTGTATCTGAAGTGACGTGCATGCGGAGCGGATAGTTAAACTCAACGACAGTCCCATCCTCGGCTTTATAAGGTTGCCCCTTTTCGTCGACATACTGGCAGATCAAGGATTGAGCGACCTCATTGTAGAAGCCAATCGACGACCATGGGTAGGTCGCAAATAGCATCTTGACCCTCGGTTTTGGGTCCAAGGTCAGCTGAGTCGGCAAGAACAGGGCGGCAGCAGCAGGATCCGTAACATACTCGAATGTCACAATCGTGCAGTTCTTGTATTGGTAGGGAAACTCTGGAAACAACGGTGCATCCACAGGCAGCGAGTATCCAAACTTCTCTTTCTTAAGTTGGCCTCCAATCCGCGTACTTGGTGGAACTGGGTTAGCTGCAGCTGGGTTAGTTGCAGCTGGGATGGGTGGAACTGGATTGGTTGCAACTGAGTTGGTTGCAACTGAGTTGGTTGCAACTGGGTTGGTTGCAACTGGGTTTGGTTGGTCGCCTTGAGTTGCGGATATGATTTTGTCTTTTGACATGGTTATCACCTAAAAAATGGCTGCCGTGCCCGATCAAGTTTCAACGGGAACGAAAGAATTCGCTGGATTACTACGGTTTCCCACAATTCTTACCTTGATTAGTCTACTTCGCGGTAGTTAGTATCAATAGTCTGTCAGCGAAGTTGGAACGAATATTGCTTGAAGAAAATGATGACTCCGTCGCGGAATCCGGCTTTGGACTGACTGTTTTCAATGACTAGTAGAGAAATTGCCATGCTTTGTTATAGAACAGTAGCACTCGTTTTTGCGGGAATCCTCTTAAGCACTTTTCGTGTTAACGGCGCCGATCCTATTGAGCCAGCGTTGAAATTCCTGGAACAAAACTGGAAGTCGGGTTGGGCGGACGGGGAGACGAGTTGGTATCACCATGCCAGTCAAGGCACGATGATGATTCCCTACGATTGGTTCATGGCATTGGAACAACCATCGAACATTGGTTCCAAGGAACCGAAAATGTTCGCGGATCCCGATTATCTCAGCCAATTTGGTTTTCTTCGGAGTTTACCGGACAAAAAATACAATCCTGGCAATCTGCCGATCGGTTTTGCGATCAGCGACGGTTGGGTCGATCCCAACAACACTACGCCCAAGCCACCTGTCAAAGCGTTAGGTTTGACATGTGCGGCCTGTCACACCGGCGAGATAACTCACGGCGAGAATCGCATTCGAATTGAAGGGGGATCAAGCTTGATCAACATTGGTGCGTTTCAAACAGCACTGATGCAAGCACTTTTTAATACGAATTCGAATTCGGAGAAATTCAAAGCGTTTGCCGGGCGATGGTTGGATAGTCAAGGTCAGAGAATTCCAGACAATCTTAAAGAATTCGCGAAAGTGGCTCTCAAAGACGAAGTAGAAAAAGCGGTTACTTTGGCATTGGTCGAACAGAGAATTGCAGCCGAATTGAAACTTCATACGGTGGACGCGGGTTTCGGCCGCACCGATGCGATGGCTAGGATTGGCAATCGAGTGTTCGGCAAGCGCGGCAAAATGAATCTGGCCGAAACCAATGCACCGGTTAATTACCCTCATATCTGGGACACCTCCTGGTTCTATTGGGTGCAGTACAACGCTTCGATTCGACTACCGATGGTTCGCAACATTGGTGAAGCCTTAGGGGTTGGGGCCGCTGTCAATGGGAATGCAGAATCCACGGTCAATGTCAAAAACCTGCATCTCATGGAAGATCAGTTGTCCGGAATGACCCCCTTCTCTGGCTTGCAAGCACCTGCCTGGCCTGAAGAGATATTGGGCGAGATCGATGGATTCAAACTAGCCAACGGAAAGTGGGAAAAGGGCAGGAAGCTATACGAAGAACGTTGTATCCACTGCCACTATCGGATCGAGGACTATCAACGGACGGAAAACCTTGATCGAAGTGAGAACAAGGATTTTTGGAGCCGCCCCAACCAATTCGGACGTAAGTTCATGAAACTGCCGTTTATCAACTTTACGGATATCGGTACCGATCCGGCAGCCGTGATCGATTTCTACGAACGGATTGTCTACGCCGGTTCGGTCCATGACGACAAATCAACGATGCCAGCCGCCGAAGCCTTGACTGTCATGACAGCTAAGGTGCGAGACTATGAATATACGAAATTGAATTTGAGCGCGGCCAAACAGGCAGAGTACGACGGTTATCGCGAACTAAATACGGAAGAAGCCGCGATCGCACGGTTGGACTACAAAGCCAGACCCCTCAACGGCGTGTGGGCCACCCCTCCGTTTCTCCACAACGGATCGGTCGCGAACCTTTATGAACTTCTTTTGCCAGCCAAGCAAAGGATGAAAAGCTTTTATGTTGGTTCCACCGTGTTCGATACAAAACTTGTTGGCTTCGAGACCGAATGGAAAGCAGGAAGTTTTTGGATGGACACCACCGTTCCTGGAAATCTGAATACTGGGCATGAATTCCGATCTCTCACTCCAGACGAAGTGGACGCATTAACGCCGTTTCAGAAGAAGATGCTGGACGAAAACCAAGGTTGGGCTGTAGGGGGGGTTGTGGGCCCACTCCTAACCAAAGACGATCGCATGGCACTGATCGAATATGTTAAATCGTTGGGCAGCCCACAGCCTGGTCAGGAACGTGCTCCGGCTGGTGAACTACAGGCCATTAAGAAATTGTCTCAAGTCCAAGCGATGCTTCATAGGTATAGTCCTGGCCCAGACGGCAAACCGCATCCGGACAAACGAGGCCAACATCCCAAGAGTCATGGCACAGTGGAAGCCGTTTTTCGAGTAGCAGACTCCCTTGAGGATCGTTATCGAGTTGGTATCTTTCAGCCCAGCAAAGAATACAAAGCCATCATACGCTTTTCAAACGGCGATAGCGAAGACGACGATCTAAAGCCGAACGTTCATGGAGTGGCAATCAGAGTCTTTCTGCCAGATATAGCAGATCCGAAAAAGTTCCTAACCGAGGAAGCGGCAAAAGGAAGATACCAAGACTTTGTTTTGGCAGACAACGAGACGTTTTTCGCGGAAAACGCAGACCACCTCCTTGCATTTATCACCAAGGTGATGCAATCGCCGAAAGAACTGCAAGAACAAGTCAAAGACGAGATGAAAAAAGACACTCATAAAGGGCTAGACGGTTTTAAGAAAACGCTAACTACGAGCCCGTTCGATGCAGCATACTACAGCCAAACGCCGTATAAGTTTGGCGTGTTTGGGGCAAAATATCAGGTTGCCACCAAAAGCCAGAGTCAAGTCCCGTCGGTAGCGCCACTCGTTGTAACACCACCCACATCCAAAGACATTTTTCGTGAAGCAATGCGTAAACGCCTCACTGCTGGGAATGCCCCAGTCAGTTTTGACTTCTGTGTGCAATTGCAGACAGACGTAAAGAGCATGCCAATCGAAGATCCTTCGAAAAAATGGACATCAACGTTCATCAAATTGGCTACCATCAAAATCGAGCCGCAGGAGTTTAGTACGCCGGAGCAGGACAAAATGGGTGAAGAGCTTTCGTTCAATCCTTGGAATGCGCTTGACGAACATAAACCCCTAGGCGGTATCAATCGAGCTCGCCAAAAGATCTATCAAGACAGCCAAAAGCTGAGAAAATAAGTCGGCGCTTTGCCCTAGTTTGATGCCTGTCCCCTTCGAAGCAGGTCCCTGGAGGTCGTTCAACTCTTGGGCAAGGGTCTTCCCAAATAAGTCACCCTCCCTCGGCAACGCTGTGAAGCATTTTTTCCTGTGTTTCGCTACCACTGGCTTCATGCCAGTGGGGCGATAATTGGCAGCTACTAAAATCCCATGAGGGGCTAGGCTCTCCTCCGGTTTCATACCGGTGGAAGCAGCGTTTCTCGCATCCAAACGTTGCTTCCACCGAGTAAACTCGGTGGAGAGCTCGAACCATATGATCATGCCTGTAGCCGCCAATTGTTGCCTCCGCCGGGGCGAGCCCGGGCGAGCCCGGGCGAGCCCGAACGGAAGGCCTTAGGTCAAACAGCGTGACTAAACTGGACGATCTCAGAGAGAGTGGGTGGCTAAGCTTGACCACCACCTTGATTTTAGTGGCGGTGCTATGGCCGTTCAAACCTTCTGCGGAGCGCTTCCAAGCTTTGGCGGGCTTCGACCCAATCCGGCAATAATTGAGTTACCCGTTCCAAATACGGAATCCCTTTCTCTGGATACCCGGAGGCTTCCCAGGCACCGCCAATTTTCAGCAACACTTCAACGCTATCCGGTTCGGACTGAAGAGCTATCTCGAAATGCCCAATGGCGTCCAACGGCTTTGTACCCATCAGCATGTTTCCCAGCGCTCGGTTGAAATCGAACGACATCGGCTCAAGCCAGACCGCTCTTTTCATTCTTTCTATGGCTTTGTCCGCGTCCGTTTCTAGAGTCGCTAGGGTAGCATGGGCTGTCGAAAGCTGATCGTCCAAGGCAATCGCCCGTTCGCAATATTTAACCGCCTCCGCATTGCTTCCACTGGCAATCAAAGCAGATGCGTGATCCACATTGGCTTTGGCTGAATCTGGACGACGTTTGAGATTGTCATGACTACTCGTGACGGCCTCAGATAAACTGCCGCTTCGGATGAGAGAAGCGATGAGGCTGCTTTGAAGCTCCTCGTCGTTTGGAAATCCAAGTTTCGCTGCTTGATAGTACTTGACGGCTTCGGCGAAGTTTTCAAGCCGGGTTTGGAGATGCGCCATGTTCGCGATGGCGTCCAGATTATTGGGGTTGTTTTGAAACGCACGCTCCAAGTGCTGGCCAGCCAGTTCATAATTCTTCATTTCAATAAGCAGCCCCGCAAAATAGGCGTTCGCACTGGAGTCATTGGGTGCAATCTCCAGCGCGCGTTCAAAGTGCTCGCATGCTTCTGCATACCTCTTCTCCTTAGCCAAAAGTCCACCCAGTCCCACCCAGACAGTCACATTCCTAGGCGACTTCACAAGTGTATCCTTCCAAACGGAAGTCTCGGATTCGTAGACTTTATTCCTCTCGAACGCGGTTATTCCTAAGGCAAGGGCGAGAAGCATGCTCGTCCCAAGATGGATACGGGAAGCGGACGCTTTTGAAATGCCACTCCGCGATAGCAATTCAAAGACTCCTATTATCACCAGCGCTATCACAGCCGCCAAAGGCAAATACATTCTATGTTCGAAAGCTAGATCCTTGATCGGAATAACGCTCGATGTCGGTGCAAGCACTAAGAAAAAACAACCGCCTAGGAAACCCCAGCGAGGATAGTGAAAGACGGCCCAAACCGTCGAAGCGAAGAGTGCACTCATGAAAAGGAACTGCGGGAGAACTTCCTGGATCGAATGCGACACGGGCCACGCCGGGTAAACACACTGGCTTCGCGGCCAAACGGCCAAAGACAAATAGTGTACGAGCACACTTGATTGACTGATCAGGTACGTCCACGAGGTTAATCCCTCGACTTGGTAGAGTGATCCGTTGGAGTAGTCCAATCGGTAATGCACCATCGACCAAACCAACACCGTCCAGGTCGAAGCTAAGAGTACGTAGAAATACTTTCGCTTTAAGAAGAGCGCACGCCAACTCGATGCCATAAACGCTCGGTCGTACCAAAGGACAACGAGCGGTGCCGAAACCATCACTTCCTTGCATCCCATGCCAAAGGCACAGGCAACGATGGAGCAAAGCAACCAAAACCAACTTGTCTTCGAGTCCTGCGACCTTGCAAAACAATAAAGAGTTGCCAGATAGGCAAGTCCCATCAAGGATTCAAGCCGTTGGACAATGTACGTTACCGCTTGCGTATTCAGTGGATGTACGACCCAAACCAACGCGATTGCAAACGCCAGGAGTTCGGCTGAGGGATGATAACGCGGACCGCAACGGCGCAATGACCTTTTGACAAAACCGTACAGAAACAAAGCGCCAACTAAGTGAATACCTAGATTTACGCAATGGAAGCCGAATACATCGTAACCGTGACAAGCATAGTTCAACGCGAACGTGTATTGTCCAAAGGGGCGGTTCGAGTTCTGCATCGCCACCGAGGGAGGCCAAAGCGTCCGAATCGATGGCTCGTTGACGATCCGTGCGATATCGTCGAAAAGGAAAGGGACTTGAAGCGTATTGCAATAGGAGGCAATACCTGCGGCAAGAATGGTCGCGACACAAACAACTTCTAAGATCGCTTTTCGTGCGATGGAATTGGAAGCCATGTCGCTCCATTGCGTTATTGTCGATGTCACTTAACCCTCCCCTCGCTTCGCTCGACCCTCCCAGCGGGAGGGTAACTAAACCGGACAAGAATAGGCCGAATCGCTGGTTCCTGAAATTGGATTGTCGGCTTCCTTATGAATTCGATAGTCGGGTCGTATCGATTGCACGAGCCGTACCGATCGTATGCCATTGGTTGGCCTCGATCCATAATCGAACGCACGACTGCGCATTGCCTCATGCTGCAGGTTCATGTAGTCTCAAGCACTTGTCGGGTGTCCGCCATTTCTTTGCCAAAACGAATTATGCCACAGAAATCTTATGAAAGGAGGATCGCGGTTGTCATTCCGTGCTACAAAGTAGCCAACCACTTGGCCGACGTTCTTGCTCGGATTGGACCGGAAATTAGTGCCATCTATTGCAGCATTGATGGTTGTCCAGAAGGAAGCCGCGAGGTCGCGTTGAAGGCACAAAGCCTCGACCCTCGAATCCAGGTTCTGTTTCACGAAAAGAATTCCGGCGTGGGCTATGCTTTTATGGCGGGCGCGCGTCAGGCGTTGGCCGATGGGGCTGAAATCGTCGTCAAATTGGATGGCGATGGCCAGATGTCGCCTGAAAAGATCCCAGACTTAGTGGAGCCGTTGATCCGAGGCGAAGCGGATTTTTCGAAAGGCAATCGCTTCTTTCATCTTGAGGATCTTCAGTCGATGCCGTTGATCCGAATGATCGGGAATGCTGGCCTGTCATTCTTTTCAAAACTCTCCACAGGATATTGGAACCTATTCGATCCAACGAATGGCTTCATTGCCATACGTGCCGAATTGGCCATTCGCTTACCTTGGGAAAAAATTGATCAACGGTACTTTTTTGAATCCGACTTGTTGTTCCGACTTTATACGCTTCGCGCAATCGTGGTGGATGTACCGATGAAGTCGCACTATGGCAACGAACAAAGCCATTTGAACATTTATCAGGCAGCGGTTCAGTTTCCGTTTTATCATTTGAAGAACTTCCTAAAACGCATCTTCTATTGCTACTTCCTGCGAGAGTTCAATATTGCCTCGTTGAATCTTGTCCTAGGTATAGGTTTAATCGGGTTCGGTGCAAGTTTTGGATTGATAAACTGGATTCGAGGTTACGAACTCAATCGACTCGCATCGGCCGGCACCGTTATGTTCGCAGCGTTGCCACTCATTCTGGGATGGCAAGCGCTCCTCGCCTTCTTTGCGTTCGACGTCGGGAATGTCCCAAGAAGGACGATGCGTTAAGGAGCTAGGAATCCTGGAACTTGCCCGCTAAGGCGAGCGGCAGAGTAAAAACTACCTGCCAAGGGTTTCAATGGGAGAGCGAAGCTCCTGCCGAGCTTGGCGTTGGTTCGGCAGGAGCCTCGCCCTCCCGGTAGTTGGTTCGGCAGGAGCCTCTCCCTCCCGGTAGAATCAATGCTGCCGCTCGCCCAATAACGCGAATCGACGCGAATCGAATTGCAGGGACATTGCAAATGCGAGGCAACTCACCCAACCAAGCGATAAATCTGAAGGGAAATGTCGGATCGAGCAACCCTTATTATCGGAGACAAACCAATCAGCAGAAGGTAAGACATCCAGGCGCGCGTGAAGCTAACGTTGGATTCCATCCGGATGCGATTCCATAACCCGTGATAGTGAAAGGAAGGCAAGTCGGCTGCGTGTTCCAATTGAAATCCTCGTTTCACAAGCAGCGTATTCAATCCACTGGGCGAATAGTAATGCGCATGCGGACACGGAAAAGAACGTTGCCACAATCGATCCCATGGTTGGCGAATCCCCAACCCTCGTAAAACGCACGCAACTCGAAACAAAAACCCAAGGCTTGATGGCAATACCAAGACGAGCAGGCCGCGAGGCCGAAGATGCCTTCGGCACGCTTCAAGAACTTGAACGGGATCTGCTAAGTGCTCAAAGACATCGTTGAAGGTTAAAACATCGAATTGTTCTGTCGAAGCCAGACACGATGGGAACTCGCCCACTCGGACTGCCAAGCCATTTTGAATTGCGGATTCCGCGACCGCCATTTCAGGCTCAATTCCCAGCGATTCAATCCCGGCTGCGTGTGCAGATTCGAGAAACCATCCGTACGCCGTTCCGACATCGCACAAGGTGGGATGTTTGGACACCACTCTACTGAGAATTTCTTTGACGATGATACTCGCGTTGGCGCGTCTAAGCTCCTTCAATGAACGCTGTCGTTGCGCTTCGTCGAGATCGAGGATGTTTTCTTTCAAGGGGCTGTGGTGCAGCCTGGAGGACCAGTGGCAACAGTGTTCGCATCGCCAAATATCTTTGTCCAACCAAGCCACCATGGCGGCATCGCAAATCACACAGGCTGGTGGCGATGACTCAACCTGGTTTTCAACGGATGAGGTAGGCGAATTCGGTAGACTCTTCAATGGCTGTCCTCGATCAAGGATGCATCTCTTCCAAAAGCGCAAAGCAGATCTTCAGCAGCCACGGCACCGGATCGGAGCGCTCCCTCCATTGTCGCTGGCCAACCAGTTGCAGTCCAATCGCCGGCCAACCAAATCTTTTTGTCGGCCAAAAGTTTGGAATCCAATCGGCCTGCGTCGTGCCCAACGGATACCGAAAAGACAGCGTTCGGGTCGGTAACCACGCGTCCTCGCAGCATGGTAGCAACAGCGGACTCAGGGAAGATCTCCGCGAGGTCCTGCTTGACCATTTTGAGAATGGACTCAGCGTCTCCCGCCGGCAGGTCGCGTGATGCGCTGATAACGACTTGGTAATAGTGTTCTTTCGTCTGAATCGGCTGGTCGGTGGAGTTCGGGAGCCGATGCGATTCGGGAGCTGGAAAAACCCATTGGCAAAATCGGTTGATTAGAATCGCATGAGGCTTCGTTAACCAAGGTCGGTCCCACCAGGTGTGAATGCCGGTTATTGGAGAGGAAAGCAACGACGACGCAGGCTGAACCATTGGCTTCTCGTCGCTCGGAAGGACGTCCGAAACTTTATTCCACGGCAGGGCGAGCACAACGGCATCATAGAGATCGCTTGCGATTTCGTTTTCCCCTTGTAGCTTCAACTGTACCTTGTTGGACGGGCACTTGAGAACCTCCTTGACGATGTGCCCTAAGCGAATGGCAACGCCGAGTTTTCGAAGCTTGGTGCCGACTCTTTCGTCCAGCACTTCCGAGAGCGGGCGAGATGGAACCAGAAGATGGAAAGCGTCACGCTTAGAAGCAAAGCCGTCGACTAGAACCGTGTGAGTTGCCCGCAAGGTAACGCGATCCACCTGCTCGCCGAGCGCGCTGACCAAGATCGTCCCCCAGAAATTTTGAATACAGCATTCGGTCTGACCGTTAGCACGAAGCCAATCAATGGCCAGTTGAGACGCGATGAAAGAGTTGCGTTTGAGTCTTGTCAGTCGCAACAGCCCGATCCCAACGCGAAACCGATCAGACAATCGCAATTGAGGCCATCGCAACAATAGGCCAGCAAGATGGTATGGAGCCGGTAGCGGCCAAGCGGCGACGCGAACCCGCTTGCCTCCAGAAGATGCAAAGTGGAGCGAGTCCTGCTGGGTCCAAAACGGTGACTGGTCCGTGTCCTCGATCCATTGTTTGAGTGTTGAGCAGCAGTTCATTCCGACGTGTTGACAGTAGTCGATGGGTTGACGTGTCTCTGAATCCACGAACGACCCAACCCGGCCGCCGATGCGGTTCTTGGACTCAATCAACGTCACACGGCAACCGTGACGAGCGAGGTGCAATGCGGCGTTGATACCGGCGAGTCCCGCTCCGATGACGGCAACGTTTGGTCCTTTCCCAGGCCACGCGTGGCGAGCGACACTCGCATTGCGTTCTCGCATTGGAGGACGAGTTGCAAGCAAGCGTTGGAATGAGGGTGTCAACAAATGTTGGCCGACAAGCCGTAGTTTTTGCAGCTTGGTCAACTGAATTCGCGATTGCCAGACCAACTCCGGTGCCGTTTCGATGGCCGAGAGAAGCTGGCGGTACGAATGCCACATCAGCGAGAACATGCGTTGTCCGTCAAGGGATATGGTATGTGCAACTTGCCAGCCGCTCTCGTACAAAGCCTTGGTGCGTTCGAGTTGCAAGCGTATCAATCCTCGCCAGTCACCGAGTTCGTTGAGAGCGAAGACGGTTGGCTGTGCCTGCAATCCAAGCCACCGCGTTGAATCGATTCCAAACCGAGCAAGTTCGTCTTCGGGCAAATAGATACGATTGCGTTGGCTATCCTCAGCAAGATCGCGAAGAATGTTCGTCATTTGAAATGCAACGCCGCAATCCAAGGCGGCTTGTGTTGCGGTGGCAGAGGGGGACTCTCCGATTGTCTTGGCCCAAATGGACAAGCAAGCTACACCCACACTCGACGCGACGCGATGGCAATAGGTCGCGGTCTCATCCCAATGCTTCATGCGAATGGAGGCGAGCGTTTCACTTGCGACTTGCGAACCTGCATTTACTTCAGAGGGAGATTGAGCGGAGTCGGTGTCGACACCTCGCACTAGGTCATGCAACGATTCGAGCGGAATCGAAAATTTGGAAACAGAATCCGCCAGTGCCATCCTGATGGGATCAAGAATTTTTGTGGCTTCCGAGGTGGGGGGCGAAGCGGTGGAGAGGGAATCTAGCCACTCGTGCCAAGCAGGCGATGACCAGGCTACGGCAGATTGCGTTTCGGAGTCCTCGGAGTCGGTGGCATCATCCGCTAGTCTAGCAAAAGCATAAAGTGCCGTCATCGCATAGCGTCGGTCTCGTCGGAGGAGCGCAAACGACCGATAGAAACTGGAACCACTATGGCGGGCGATGAATTCGCAATGGGCCTGCGACGCGGACAGAGAATTCATCATGCCAATTTGGAGCCGTTTGGGCGAGCGAGTTCAGCGACTTGGATGGAGCGTGGAGAAAGTACGGAGTGGAGGAGCAGCGCTAGTTTCTGTCGTTTGGAGACTTCGATGGGCCGAGACCAGACGTCGTAGTTGACGCGCGCGATATTATTTAATATAGCCAAACCGCCGCGAGCGAATAACTGAATGTCTCGAGCCAACCAGCGAGGAGTGAATTGAACCAATGGTAGTCCGCTGACCAGTTGGGTTCGAGCCAATTCGACCCATGATTTCAAAGCGAACCGGAGATTGTCGGTGGCTTGTCCTGCCAAGATTTCGGATTCGGTGAGTTGAAAGCGTTGCCATACGTCCCGAGGCAGATAAATTCTTCCCAGCTGTGCGTCTAGACGGATATCCTGACAGAAATTAGCGATTTGCAAACCAGAGCAAATTTGATCGCTGAGTTTCAACGCCGCCGGTTCCTCGACGCAGGCTAGCTGCAAAAGGATTCGACCCACCGGGTTCGCGCTGCCGCTGCAATAGTCGAAGACGTCTAGGTGTGAGCCATAACGAGTCACGCGTTGGTCATGAACGAACGCGTCCAGCAATTTTTCGAAGTTCTCGATCGACAGGGAACGGTTTGTGATGGTTTCTCTAAGTGCGATAAAGACTGGGTGTTTTGCCGTCCCTAAAAGACAAGCGTGCAGTTCGACTCGCCACCAATCCAACAGTCGTAGGGAATCGGCCGAATTCCCTAATTCGTCGGCCAAATCATCCGACCATCGACAGTAAGCATAAATGTTGAAAAAATCTTGTCTGAAGGCTGCAGGCACGAGCCAACTGGCAACGGAAAAGTTCTCGTAATGACGTTGGGCCAGCGATTTGCAGTACTTTTCCGCTTGGCGCAGATCCATGGAAGGATTGGATGAGTTTGGGCCGAAAAGCTTTAGGTCCTCGATGACAAGGCTTTTGCCCGCTCTCGTAAGGGGTTCTGAGTTGAAAATGGCTTCGCTTGGGGATGACATGACGCTATCATAACCTGAAATTGAATGAGCCCTAACTGACCTCAATGTCCCATGAAAATTATTCTTGCTGCTCCTAGAGGATTTTGTGCTGGCGTCAACATGGCCGTTCAAAGCCTTGAGTTGGCGCTCAAGCACTTTGGCCCGCCGATCTACGTCTACCATGAGATAGTTCACAACCAGCACGTAGTGCAATCGTTTCAAGGCAAGGGTGCGGTATTTGTAAATACTCTGGAAGAGATCCCCGTCGATTCCACGGTGCTTTTTTCAGCGCACGGCGTCTCCCCAGAAATCCGTCGGGTCGCTAAAGAGCGTCGGCTCAATGCCATCGACGCAACTTGTCCGCTTGTAACCAAAGTGCACTTGGAAGCAATCAAATATGCCAAAGAACATTACACAATTGTCCTGATTGGGCATGAAGGGCATGATGAAGTGATTGGGACAATGGGGGAAGCCCCCGAAGCGATCGTGCTTGTCGAGGATACGGCGGACGTGAACGAGCTTCAGTTTAAGCCCGAAACGAAACTCGCGTATTTGACTCAGACGACGTTAAGCGTGGACGATGCCAATCGTATTATCCAGAGGCTCAAGGAGCGATTTCCTTGGATCATCGGACCTACCAAGGAGGATATTTGTTACGCGACTCAGAACAGGCAAGAAGCCGTCAAACTTCTTTGCCAGAAAGCCGATGCGGTCATTGTTCTTGGGAGTCAAAACAGTAGCAACTCGCAACGGTTGCGTGAGCTTGCGGAGGAGTTTGACCGTCCGGCCTATCTCGCCGATGGTCCTCAAGATCTTAACGAAGAGGAACTTCGAGCGTTCGAAACGATTTTGATCACGGCTGGTGCTAGCGCTCCCGAACTGGTGGTACAAGAAACGATTCAGTGGCTCAAAGAGCGATTCGACGCAACCGTGGAGGAGCAGGAAATAAGGAGAGAAGAGGTGTATTTTCCTCTCCCAAGAATGCTTCGGGCTATCCCTGCGGACTAAGGGCAGAAAGAGTGGACGATTCACGTGTGGCTGAGCGAGGCCCTCGCTCAGGTTACGCTGCTGTGGCACAAAGCAACGAGCGAAGGGCCTCGCTCGTCCACATTACGAAGTCATTGCACTTCCGCTTTGCGGTGGAAGGATGGATGAGCGATTGCGTCCGTCGAGTGTCCCGCGTAGATGCTTCGGCCACCGTCAACTGGTAGGCAGACACCGGTAATGAACTCGTGGGTTACAAGGAAGTAAGCCGCATGTGCAACGTCTTCTGGTTGCCCATGCCGTTTCAGAAGGCATTGATCGCGAATCGCGTCGGCTTTTTCCGTCGAGATCGACGGATCCAGCATTACTGGACCGGGCAGGATGGCATTGACCCGTACCGCAGGATTTCTCGTTGCCAATTCGACCGCCAGCGAGCGCGTCATGGTTTCGATGGCTCCTTTGCCTGCAAAATAAGCGGCGAAGTCGGGATAAGGCCGCACCACGGCCCAGTCGCCGATCAACACAATGGCACCTCCTGTCGATTTTGAGGCCATGTGAAGTCCGGCTGCTTGGCTGCAAAGAAACGTTCCCAGCGTATTGACTTCGAATTGCCGCTGAATATCCTTTGCGGTTGTTTTCTCGAGGGACTGCCAGTCCCAGACGGCAGCGGAGTTGACAAGGACGTCGAGCCGGCCAAAATGCTGAACAATTCGCTTCACCGAAGCTTTTGCGAAGGCGGGATCTTGCACGGAGCCTTGCAGGACGATCGTATCGGTTCCAGATTGGGTCATTTCCGAAGCGCATTTCGATGCGTTTTCTAGGGATGTGTCGGCATGGAGGGCGATTTCGTAGCCTTGTGCTGCAAAGTACTTCGCGATGACTTGTCCGACCCGCGGGGCTCCGCTGCCCGTAATCCAAGCGACCTTTTTTTCGCTCATTTTTTCTGATATCTCCAAATTCTCTGGTTGGAATGCAGTTCGATCGACCTGTTTCGAATTGATTGTCTTGAGATATCCTACGCGGGATAACAGTGTTGTGGGGAACAACACGCCAAAGCGGAGTACAAATTACGTCGCTCGGAGAACATATGGGGTGCCCATGCGCACCGACACGGGCTAGAATTAGGATCGATTCTTTTTCCTTAAGATTTTTTCCCCCCCGCCTCCAGGCGGAAATGCAAGCCGCCCAGTCGAGGAGCCCGTAGTGAGGCAAGCGCTGATTAGTGATATTCACGGCAATTTTGAAGCACTTCAAGCGGTGCTATCGGATATCTCGAGCCAATCCGTGGACCAAATCATCTGTTTGGGAGATATCGTGGGCTATGGACCTAATCCTTGTGAGTGTTTGGACTTAGTCATGCGAAAAACGTCGCTTACGATCATGGGAAACCACGATCAAGCGGCCTTATTTGATCCTGAGGGGTTTAACCCGGTTGCTCTCCGAGCGATATACTGGACGCGAGATCGATTGGATGCGGGGATTTTGAGCGTGGTCAATAAGCGATGGGACTACTTGAGTGAGTTGCCGAAGCTCCACCACCAAGACAAATTCATGTTTGTGCATGGTTCACCTCGGGATCCTACCAACGAATACGTCTTTCCCGAGACGATTTACGACAAGAACAAAATGGAGAATATTTTCACTCGGGTGACGCAATATTGCTTCCAGGGGCATACACACATGCCTGGGGTTTTTACACCCGACCTGGAATTTATCAAGCCGTCGCAATGTGATGGCGTTTTCGCTCTTGGCAAGGAAAAGCTGATGGTAAACGTTGGAAGCGTTGGTCAGCCTCGCGACGAAGACAATCGAGCTTGTTATGTCATAATCGATCACGATGTTCGCAAACTGTACTTTCGAAGAGTCGACTATGATTTCGAAACGACTTGCCAAAAAATTTACGCGGTGTCAGAACTCGATAACATGCTTGGCGATCGGTTGCGCACAGGGCGCTAAATCGGGTTTCCTCTAGAATCCACTATTGAAATACAGAAGCATCCAATTCGTGCGCACAGCAATCGTAAGCGACATTCATGGCAACTTGGAAGCCTTGCAAGCTGTCTTAACGGACATAGAGTCGCAGCGTTGCGATCGGGTTGTCTGTCTAGGCGATGTGGTAGGCTACGGCGCAAACCCTTGTGAGTGCTTGGATATCGTTTCGGCATTTGACCTTTGCGTACTAGGAAATCACGATTACGGCGCGTTAATCGACCCCGAAGGCTTCAGTACGGCAGCGGAACAAGCCATTTTTTGGACGCGCAAACAACTTGAAAACAATGCGCAACCCGTGGAAGCCCAGCGTCGACTGGAGTATTTGGCTCGTTTGCCTCGAACGATTGCAGAGGAAAACGTTTTATTCGTTCACGGTTCGGTTCGAAACCCGCTGAATGAGTACGTTTTCCCAGAGGATGTCTTCAATCGTCGCAAGATGGAGAAGCTTTTCTCGATGATCCAGGGGTACACTTTCCAAGGTCACACCCATGCGCCCGGCGTGTTCACAACCAATATGCAGTTCCTGAGGCCAGATGAATTCGGGTACCAAATGGTGCTGCCGGACGACAAAGCCATGATCAACGTTGGAAGCGTTGGGCAGCCTCGCGATGGCGATTGGCGCAGTTGCTTTGTCATCCTTGAGTATCCCAAAATTGAATTCCGCCGTGTGGAATACGATATCGACACGACAGTGAATAAAATTTTTGCGATCCCTGAGCTCGACAATTTTCTAGGCGAACGACTGCGCGAAGGACGTTAAATTGAGCGGCAGCAATGCTTATTCCGGGGGGGAGAGGCTCCTGCCGAACAAACGCCAAGCTCGGCAGGAGCCTCGCTCTCCCGTTGGAACCCTTAACCGGTAGTTTTCACTCTGCCGCTCGCCTAAGTTGAGCGGCAGGAGCATGAAGAATGAAAGCAGAGCACGGAATGAAGCGCTATAAAGCATTTCTCAAGCAAACTTGGTGGCTTTGGTCCCTGTATGTCTTGGTCGCCGCTTCGTTGATCACCTTCGTGGCTCCAATTTTCTGGGCGGTGATTCCGATGATGATCGTGAATTTCTTTTACTTTGCTGTCGTACGCTACGACGAAGACGGAAATTTCCTGGGGGCGTAAGTCTAGCTTTTCGGACTTTCCCAGCCGTTTGCAGCCAAATATCGAAAGATCTGGTCCGAATCGGGAATGGAAAAGTTGACATTGGGTAGGCATGTACCGTACCTTAGAAGAATGTGGGGTTTCTCCATGACAACTTTTCGCGTACCTGCTCCTCTTTCCACTACCAACGAGGTGGTCTCATGCGCCGACGTACCCTTCCTAGTCTGCTCGTTCAATCGTCTTTTGTGGGTGCCGTTGCCCTAACGACCGGTTTTGGCTTGTTAGAAGCGAAATCGATGGCTCAAGCCTCTCCTTTTAAGCAAAAGGAACCAAAATTCAAGGTAGATAGTAAGGAGGTTTCCGAAAAGGCACTTGAGAAAAATAAGGCCAAGAGCGGCAAATCCGAGAAAATGGATCTAGCGCCGCTAGACGAATATTATCGCGACTTTTTGATCCCCCTCTTAACTCAGTCGTCTCCGGATCTCGTCAATAGGGCCCGCAAGGAAATTCTTGAGGACATCGAGGTCATTGAAAAAAACAAGGAGCTGAACCCGAAGTTCAATGCCAGCTTCATCGCCCAAATGAGGGAGTTGGTTAGCAAGGACAAAGATGGAAAGACATTTGCTCCGCAGACTCGGATCAATGCCGCGATCTTATTGGGCCGTCTCAATAAGGAAGTGGCAACCAACAACGCAGCCACGCCAGAACCGAAGGTTCAGGCGAGTCTCCTCGAATTCATAGAACAAAAGGACAATGATGGTGTGATCAGTTCCGGTTTAAGCACGCTAACTCGGCACATCAAGTCCGGGACGGTCAACGAAGTTGTCCTCAACAAATTTGTACCCGTTCTCGTGTCGCAACTGAAAGCTCCTGCACCGGTAAACCGTGATCCAGATGCTCATAATTATCTGACAGAACAAGTCATACTATGCTTGACCGAAATCGCGAAACTCGATTCAGAAAAGGGACCGGGAAAGCTTGCTGCAACAGCATTGGCCCCTGCATTGCTCAAGATCATCGATGAACAGAAATCGGAGTGGTTGGTTGAGGCTGCATTGCAATGCTTCGGCAGCATCAAATCCGTGGGCTTGACCCCCGAGGAAGTGATCACGATAGAGAAGGCCATCGCTAAGTTTGTGAAGCAGTCGCTGAAGGACTGGAAAAAACGAATTGCGAGTTCATCTGCTTTGGTTGGGGGAATGGGTGGTGGCACAGGTTATCCAGGCGGGGTGGACGGAATGTCGAGTTCAGGCGGTCCCGGTAAAGCAGGAGGTATGGGGGGGGGGATGGATGGAGGCGACGGCTACGGAGCTGCTATGGGTGGAACGAAGCCGAACCCAAAAAAGACCGAGGAACAACCCAAGGAAGTTAAGAATGCAAGACGAATCGCCCACCAACGCTTTGAACGGATTCACCTTGCATTGAATGGTGCATCAAGGAAACCAGCCAATTCAACGGCTGCTGCCGCGATCGTGGACAAAGCTCTCGTGGCCTTGATTTCCGCGGAAGAAAAGGACAAGGTAACTGGACTTCTATCCAAGGTGGAGCTGTTTCAAGAGGAACTCAACGACCACAACATCAAAGATCTCACGTCGCTTACGATAGCGGTTACCAAATCGGTAAAGGAGCTACGAGTTGCGTGTGACCTGATTCTGGGTGAAAAGAAGTCGGTCGTTGCGGACACAGAGGATGAGGCTTTCTGAAATTCAAAGCAAGTTGTCTCCTTCCGCATCTTAACATTGAACTTTAGAATCAGTGCATCTGCCGTTTGGAAGCACTGAGAGAAAGTTCATGCCTCAAGAGTCTGCCCTAGCTGTGACAACACCCCACACCCTCCTCAATGCTCTGAGCATTCCGGATTCGTGGAATCATAAGCATCTATTGGGGTTGGAGCATTTAACTGCTCACGAGATCAATTTGATTTTGGATTGCGCGGAGGTCTTGCACGCAGCCACTTCAAACGGTCGCAGCAAGCTCGACCTGCTCAAAGGGCGTACGGTCGCGAATCTTTTTTTCGAAAATAGCACTCGGACGAAAAACAGTTTCTCCCTGGCTGCGAAACGACTTGGTGCGGACACAGTTGAGTTCTCTTCCAGTGGTTCTAGTGTGGCCAAAGGCGAAACCTTCATCGATACGGCAAAGACCATTGAAGCCATGCTGGTCGACGCCGTCGTGGTACGACATAGTTCGCCCGGCACACCGCATATGCTTGCCAATCATTTGGCGTGTAGCGTAATCAACGCCGGTGATGGTCCACACGAACATCCAACGCAGGGCCTTCTCGACATCCTGACGATCCGCCAACATCGCGGCTCCCTAGCTGGCTTGACCGTTGCTTTGGTTGGCGACATCGCGCATTCCAGAACGGCTAGGTCCAACATTTGGGGGCTGCTCAAGTTAGGGGCGAAGGTCATCGTTTGCGGACCAGCCACTTTGGTTTCGAAACAATGGGAAAAGTTAGGGGTGGAGGTCTCTTACAGTCTGGACAAAATCCTACCCCGTTGCGACGTGTTGAACTTATTAAGAATCCAATTCGAGCGGCAAGCGATTCGCCCGTTTCCCTCGGTACACGAATACACCTTGTTGTATGCGATGAATCAAGAGCGTATCCGCCGAAGCAAACCCGAAATACTGATTATGGCGCCAGGCCCGATCAATCGTGGAGTGGAACTGACCCCCGAAGTCGCCGATGGTCCACACTCGGTTATTCTGGAACAAGTCACCAACGGCATAGCTATCCGAATGGCAACGCTCTGGCTACTCCTAGGCCGCAAAGCTTGCTGTGAGGCTAAGGGAGTACGGGAGTACGGGAGTAAAGGAGTAAAGGAGTAAAGGAGTCGCATTTCAAACTGACCACTGACCACTGACCACTGCCCACTGCCCACTGCCCACTGTCCACTGTCCACTGTCCACTGTCCACTGTCCACTGACAACTGACAACTGACAACTGACAACTGCCCACTGACCACTGACAACTGACAACTGACAACTGACAACCCTCACCCCTCAACCCCAATGCACCCAGACTCTTCATGGCTTATTGAAAATGCTCGGCTGGTCGATCCAAATAACGGGATGGATCAAGTCGGGCGATTGCTGGTGCTCAATGGGCTTTTTGCCGGTATCGATATACGCGATGGGGACCTGCCGGAACATTTGCAACGGATCGACGCAACCGGATGCATCGTCGGTCCGGGGCTGGTCGATTTGGCGACGGAGTTTGGCGAACCTGGACGAGAGGAAGATGAAACGATTGTCACAGGCACGACCGCAGCGCTAGCGGGTGGATATACCGCGATCGCTCTTTCCTCGAACTCCGAACCACCTATTGATACCGCAGCTAGTGTCGAGTTCATTCGTCAAAAAGGGGCAAGGGCGGACAACTGCAAGGTGTATGCGCTAGGATGTGTGAGCAAGGGTCAGCTTGGAGAGTCGCTGGCAGAGATCGGTTCGCTGGTCGAAGCAGGCGCGGTCGCCCTGAGCGATGGTCCCCGTCCGATTGAAAACACGGCCCTGCTCCGGAGAGCCTTGGAGTACTGTGGGATGTTTGACCGAGTGGTCTTTGATCATCCAGAAATTGGCTCCTTGTCGCGAGGCGGGGTCATGCACGAGGGATTGGAGCAGCTCAAACTCGGGCTGTCACCGATACCAGCGGAAGCTGAAGACCTAGCTACGTCGCGGGATTTGCGGCTGATCGAGGCAACTGGCGGGCGATTGCATCTAACCAGCATTAGCACGTCAGGCAGTGTGGAACTATGTCGGCGAGCCAAGGCGCGTGGGATCCAGTTCACTTCAGGCATATTTATTGCCAATTTGCACATGTGCGATACGTTGATGCGTTCCTTCGATGCTAATTGCAAGGTGAATCCACCGCTTCGCTCTCAAGATCATGTCGACGCATGCATTGAAGGCTTGCGAGATGGAACGATCGACATGATCAGCAGTGGCCATCGCCCATGTTCATTAGAAAAGAAAATGATGGAGATCGACGCTGCACCGTTTGGGATGATTGCACTGGAGACAGCCATGGCTCAAGTCCTCACGTACTTGATCCGGCCTGGAATTTTGACTTGGTCTCAAGCGTTCGAAAAGATGAGCCTGCGTCCAGCCAAGCTTCTTGGGCAAAATGGGGGTAGTCTTGAAACAGGCAAGCCAGCCGACTTTTTCATCATGGATCCCGAGAGGCGATGGACGGTGGATGCAACCGCATTGCAAAGCAAATCGTACAACACTCCGCTGAACGGCAGTGAGTTGTTCGGATGGGTGTTGAGCACGTTTGTAGGTGGCCGGAAACGCTGGACCGCGAAGGGTTGAGGGGTCAGGGCTGAGGGTTGAGGGGTCTACGATCTCGATAATAATTCATGCAGATGAAAATGGTGCTTGCCAAGTTTTCCACCGTAATTGCCGCCGGTGATTTTCCGTACGCCGCAAGATGGTCCTACCTCGCATGCAGCTTGAATACCTACTCGCATCGCTTGCCCGACGACTTCCGGCGATAGTCCATCAATGACCAGCTCCAATGCGGCACTGGTTTGATCGAGCACATAGGATTTGGTTTGCTCTCGCAATGTCGGACAGAATGCATCGTTGGTTGAGGCGTTCAGCATTTTGTACTTCGAGCCCACTTTGGAACCGCTCCGCGCGACGCCGCCAGGGAAAGGTGTAATGCAATCGCGAAGGCGTTTGATGGCCCGCACAGCATAGTCGCAAGCGTGCAAAGCTCCGTGGATCGTGTCGGCCAAGACGAGGAAGTTTCCTCCGCCTACAGCAGCTTGTCGACAGACGGTATCTTGGCAAACGAATTCGCCATCCATGACCGGGATTCGCCAATAGCGTTCTTTCCCAATCTTCTTCGAGATTTGGTGCCCGTCACCGAAATAACGCAGTTTGGATCCCATCGCGACACGTTTTTCACTGAAGAGACCTGCAAAAACGGAAGTACTTGGGCACGTTAGGACACATTGCCCAACTCGCCGTACCAATTGCTTCTCAAGTTCGCTGCCAGAAACGCTAAAGAGCAAGATTGCAACTCCCGGACGACCATCAGGAGTCTCGTCCGATTCAAGGAATCGTTCCACACCAGCTTCGACGCCACAGCCAATGACGCTCGTCGCGAAGCCCGTCATGGCCTCGGCGGCTCGCCGCGCCCAAGACGGTTCGGCGGCCGTAATAATGACGCGAGTGCCGGTCATATCAAAGGCTTCGGCGAACGTATCTTCGATTTCAATCCCATTTATTTGCATCACAGGCTCAAGTTCGTGGTGTTTTGCGAAAAATCCAAGCATGCCGTCTGGCCAATAGGCTTGTGAATCGACCATAATGCTAAGTGACCAAGGCAGTGGACAGTCAGTAAGGATACCACCCACGCGCTGTCAAGCGAAGCTACGCTCGCCAGACCGTGGTCAACTAAAACGCCAACTACTTTTTCGCCTCAACACAAACTCATCCAAGGCAACTCACTATGGGCCGAATTGAAATTGGTTTTCAATACCCTTGGTATTTGTCGTTGTTGTTGCTAATACCTCTCGTTTGGTGGCTTGGGATGAAGTCCTTGGCCGGTCTTGGTCCCTGGCGTCGATCGATTGCGATTGCACTGCGAACGGCAGTGATGTTGCTGGTCATTTTTGCTATTGCTGGAATCCAGTGGATTTGGTCCAGCGAGAAGTTGACGGTTATCTATCTGCTGGACCAAAGCGATTCGATTCCGGTCGCCAAGCGTCAGCTGATGTTTGAATACGCTATTCAAAGCGTCAAAGCTCACCGTCATTCGGAACGGCAGGACAGAGCCGGGCTAATCGTCTTTGGTCGAGAGGCGGCCATCGAAATCCCACCGTTTGACGAGGACCTACCCAATATCAATCGACCCGAGTCGTTTTTTGGTAAGTCGGATGCAACCAATTTGGAAAGTGCGCTCAAGCTAGCTCAAGCCAGTTTCCTGGAAGACTCCGCTAAACGCATCGTGATCTTGACCGATGGCAACCAAACGTTGGGTTCCGCAGAAGCGACGGCCCAGAGGTTGAGCGATACCGGTATCGGAATTGACGTCGTTCCTGTTCGCTTGGATTCGCAAACGGAGGTCTTGGTTGAGAAAATTGACGTGCCTGGATTTGTTCGGCAAGGTCAAACCGTAGACGCTCGTGTTGTTATCAATCGCTATAGCGAGGCTGGGAACGCAATCGACATTCCCGGGCATTTGCGAGTTGTTCGTCGTATAGGCAATCAATCCGAAGTGTTGGCAGACGGAGACTACACCCTTGATCGAGATATCAACGTCATTCCGATCCCGCACAAGATCGATGAGACCGCCGGTTACACTTACGAAGCCGAGTTTACCACCAAGGACCCAGCCAACGACACGATTACCCAAAACAATCGTGCGACCGCGTTTACCTACGCTCGCGGCAAAGGAAAGGTCATGTTGATCGAGGACGGGGTATCGCCTGGGAATTACCAGCAGTTTGTGGATGCGCTTCGACGGAATGATATCGACGTCGACGTGCGGGATACACGCAACCTCTTTTCCAGTTTGGTCGAACTCCAATCCTACGACTCTGTCATCCTAGCCGGCGCGCCGCGTACAAGTGGAGACGATTCGACTCAGATCGTTTCCTTCACCGACGACCAAATCGACATGCTTGTCCAAAGTGCCCAGCAATTCGGAATGGGAATATTGATGTTAGGTGGCCCTGAGGCATTTGGCGCAGGTGGTTGGACCAACACCAAGCTAGAAAAAGCGATGCCGGTTAATTTTGCCATCAAGAACAGCAAAGTAGAAGCGGTGGGTGCGCTTGCGATGGTGATGCATGCATGCGAAATACCCGAGGGGAACCATTGGCAGAAAATGATTGCCAAGGCGGCATTAGAAGCCTTGGGGCCAAGTGACTATTGTGGTGTTGTTCAATACGACATGTCGGGAGATAAGTGGCTTTGGGGAACCGGTGCGGCTGGTCTGCTAAAGGTCGGCGAGAACAAGTCCATGATGAAGTCGCGAATGAACGCAATGACACCAGGGGACATGCCCGACTTCGACTCGGCTCTGAATTTGTCAATGAGAGGACTAAAAAACGTCCCAGCCTCTTTAAAACATATGATCGTGATCAGCGATGGGGACCCAACGCCTGCGTCGGCGGGGATTCTAACTCAATTCTCCAATGCCAAGATCAAGATCTCGACGGTTGCTGTCGGTTCGCATGGACCTGCAGGCAGCAACGAACTCAAGCGCATAGCTAATAAAACGGGGGGGAATTACTACGTCGTACAGAATGCTTCGGCTCTCCCGAAAATATTCATGCGAGAGGCCCGTCGCGTAGCCAGGCCGTTGGTTTTTGAACCTGAGGGTGGCGTGCAAGCTGTCATTACTCAGCCCCATGAAATCCTTTCCGGTATTACTGGAGAATTGCCCACCATCCGCGGATTTGTGCTCACCGAACGCAAGGAGAACCCGTTAGTGGAAGTGCCGTTGCGCTCAACCAAACCGGCAGAACCTGACAATGCATCGCTTTTGGCAACTTGGACCTACGGACTTGGACGCACCGCCGTGTTCACCACCGACGCAGGCCATCGATGGGCTGGTGATTGGGTCAACTCACCATTCTATGACCAGTTCTTCTCACAAATGGTGCGATGGACCATGCGTCCTTCCAATGACGACTCCAAATACAACATCGCGACCAACATCAAGGATGGCCGCGTTCAAATCATCGTCACCGCTATGAACGCAGACGATAAATTCGTGAACTTTTTGGACATGAATGCAATCGCAGTCGGTCCGGACTTGAAGCCCATCAACATTGCGATGAGACAGCAAGCTTCCGGTCGATACATTGGGGAGTTGACGCCCGAGCAAGCTGGCAGCTACATGCTCAGCATCGTCCCCGGCGGTGGCAAGCCGCCGATTACCACCGGAGTAACGATGCCATTCTCCGACGAATACCGTGTTCGACAAGTTAACATGCAATTGTTGGAATCGTTAGCGGCACGTAAGCCGGTCGGGGGAGTGGCCGGAAATCTCTCGGCCTCCCTGGAAAAAGACTCGCTCAAGGAAGTGCTCGGCGTGGATACCTACCGCAAAGGGCTTCCGCCTGCCAAGAGTCTCAAGGATATTTGGCCGTTGGCTGTCCTTGTCGGAGCCACGATGTTTTTCGCAGATGTCTTCGTACGTCGCGTAGCCTTGGATGTAGGCTTGCCCTTGAGAATGCTGGCTGCGAGACTTCGGCGACGTCGCGACGATTCGAAAGCCATTGATGCAGAACAAAAGAACCGTCTAGACCGATTGAGAAGCAGTAAGAATATCGTCGGTGACGATCTTCAGAAACAGAGGGCGAGCACCCAATTCGAACCGGACCCAGACGTGTCATCCCCGGCCACCGCTGCCGAGGATGCCTTTGGGCTAGGAGCTTCGAAGACAAGTCACCCGGATGCTTTACCGAAAAAACCAAGCATGGGTGTGGAAGAAGAACAAAGTTATACATCTAGATTGCTGGATGCAAAACGTAAAGCCAAAAAGAACAATTAGCACTTAACCTAGGAAGCTACATGAGTAACGTCGCAGAATCGATGCAACAGCAAGCAGAAACGTTCCGCAATCGATACGCAGCAGTTCGCGAACAAATTGGGCGAGTGATCGTCGGACATGATGAAATTGTGAACGGTGTGCTAACGGCTGTCTTTGTAGGTGGCCATTGCTTGTTGGAGGGGGTCCCAGGACTCGGCAAAACAATGCTGATCAAAACCCTTTCGGAGACCCTTTCGCTCGATTTCAATCGTGTGCAATTCACACCGGACCTGATGCCTTCGGACATCCTCGGCACCAACATGATTGTTGAAAATGATGGGCGACGCGAATTTCAGTTTCAGAAGGGACCCATCTTTACCCAAATTTGCTTGGCAGACGAAATCAATCGGGCTACGCCAAAAACTCAGTCGGCTCTTTTGGAAACCATGCAGGAAGGGACCGTAACCGTTTCTGGCAATCGCTATGAATTGAAGAAGCCCTTTTTTGTCCTGGCGACGCAAAACCCCATCGAGCAAGAAGGAACCTATCCCCTTCCAGAAGCCCAACTCGATCGTTTTTTGTTCAAGCTCGTCGTTGGCTATTCCACGCGAGAGGAACTGAACACCATCATCGAACGCACGACGCGTGGCACCATCATCACGCCAGAAAAGGTTATGGACGGTGAGGAGATCAAACGTTGGCAGCAACTTGTTCGGCAGGTTGTGTTGGCCAAACATGTTCAGGATTATATCGCAAGGCTCGTATTGGCAACGCATCCTGGCGGCAGCTTAGCCCCCGACGTTACGAACCAATACATTCGATGGGGCGCTAGTCCTCGCGGTGCTCAGACGATTGCTCTGGCGTCGAAAGTTCGCGCGTTGTTGGATGGACGCTACAACGTCAGTTTCGAAGATATCCGCCGTGTGTTCCTACCTGCCATGCGACATCGCGTTTTGCTCAATTTCGAGGCCCAAGCCGAAGGGATTGAATGCGATCGAGTGCTTCTGGACATTCTTGAAAAAGTGACAGAGCGTGCCGACGATCTCGCGGCAGCATAAGGGTCTTGAAATTTGGGAGGGCGATGCTCCTGCCGAGCTATTGCGTCACGGCTCCGCAGGAGCGTCGCCCTCCCGATCAATGAATTTGCAGGTTCCAAAACCGGACGATCTCCCAAGGGAGGGTGACTTACTTGAGCCACTCGGCTTGAATGGTGGTGCTCAACGAGATGTGCGTTTCTAATCGTACTGTCGCGGAGCGAAAGACGACAATAACAAAAATGGAAATGTTCTGATATGCGCTGCTTGAGTATGGTGTTGGGTTTGTTTTGTGTCAGTTTTTCACTTTTGCGTGCGAGAGCAGACGATTGGCCAGAGTTCCGTGGACCAACGAAAAACGGCATAAGTGAGCATGCGGAACTGCCTATTCGTTGGAGCGAGACCGAGAATGTCCGATGGTTTACTAAGACCAAGGGGCTGGGCTGGTCGTCCCCCGTTACACACGGCGATCGAATCTACTTCACTTCTTCAATGAATACGGAAGAAGATGTTTCGGCGGACGGGGAATTGCGAGGAAGGCAGAGTTTGCAATTGGTTTGCCTGAATGCCAAGGACGGAAAAGAAATCTATTCGAAGTCGATTTTCGATCAACCAAAAGATGCACCGAAGATCCACAACAAAAATTCCCATGCTAGCCCAACTCCCATTGTTGAGGGGAGTCGCATTTACTTGCATTTTGGCCATCAAGGGACCGCTTGCATGGATCTTGATGGGAACAAGATCTGGGAGAATCGAAAGAATGCCTACCCACCGACGCACGGCAACGGTGGTTCGCCAATCATCGCAGATGGAAAGTTGGTTCTTACGTGTGATGGTGGCGATGCGCCTTGCACGCTTGCATTGGATCTTGGAACGGGGGCAGAAGTTTGGAGGACCAATCGGGACGTCGTGGCGGACAAGACGTTTTCATTTTGCACTCCACAGTGGATCACAAGCAATGGAGTTTCCCAGATCATTTCGCCTGGTTCCAATATCGTTCAATCGCTTTCGCCCAAAGACGGCAAGGTCCTATGGTTTGTTCGATACGATGGCTATTCGGTCGTGCCACGTCCAATCTACAGTGGCGGTACGCTTTTTGTTTGCACGGGATTCAACACGCCGAAACTCTTGGCCATCGATCCCAATGGCAGCGGGGACGTAACAGACACGCACGTCAAATGGACGTATGGTACCAGCGTGCCGGCAACACCGTCCATCGTATGCGTCAAGGATCAGATTGTGATGGCCAGTGATAAAGGCATTGCATCGGGAGTCGATATGCAGACTGGCAAAGAAGTTTGGCGCAAGCGACTTGGCGGAGACTACTCCGCATCGCCAACGGTATCGGGGGACAGAGTCTATTTCCAAAGCGAAGCCGGTGAATCCGTGGTGCTAAGGATCAGTGAGACACCTGAGGAAATCTCACGCAATAAGTTACCCGGTCGAATCTTCGCGTCCTACTCGGTTATCGATCAAGATTTGCTTGTCCGCTCAGAGCAAGGGATTTATCGAATCGGTAAGCCATGAGTCACGCCATGTCAAGCCATCCTCGTCGATGGTTCATTTACAGTTTGATTGGCTTGTTCCTTTTTCTGTGTTTTGCAATCACTCTTGCGGCCATTCTGTTGCTACGTCGTGGTAGGCTACCCAGGGTAGGACAGATTACAGGCAGTTCGATGGAGCCTATTCTGCAAGGGCCCCGTTTTTCTTGGACATGCCCAAGCTGCTTCGCCGTGCAAGAGTTTGCGATGGACACTTGCATAAGCAATCAGCCCTTTGCATGCCAGTGGTGCAAAAAGATCGACATGCAGTCCGCAGTCGACTTCAACGAATTGGACATTGCTTCCGAAAGGATTCGTCCAGGAGACCAAGTTCGATTTGCAACGCTTCGTACGGTTCGAGCAACTCGAGCATTGGAAATTGCAAGTGGGTTGGCGCACGCGTCAGGGCTTCGGCGCGGTGACGTTGTTGTTTTTCAGGAATCGCTGGATGCCAAACGAGAAATAAAGCGTCTCGTCGGCTTTGCTTCCGAGCACATTGCTATCGAGGCAGGTGACCTATTTGTCAATCACGATCGCTGGTGCAAATCGCTCGAGCAGTCGCTTCGGCAATCTGTGCTTATCAACGCCTGGGAGCGATCGAATCCATCCAAGCAACAAAAAGAATTCGCTCGATCGAATGGTACTTGGACAATGGATGGAGAGTACTTTGAAGGAGTATTGATCACAAGCTCCTTAGGATCGGGTTCCATCGAAACCTCTAGAAAGCTCCAATTTGAGCCCTATTTGGCGGGGTACATAAGCAATGCAGTTGGCATCAACGCACATGATTCGCATGTCGTCATCCCAGTGACTGACTTTGGATTTGCATTTCAGTTGTCACATCTCGAAAGCCCTTGGAAGATCGAGTGTGAATTGCGATCTCAGGTCAGCCGACCAAGAATGGCGATCGAATTAGAAAAC
>JANMLD010000371.1:0-11850 GCA_031372345.1 Pirellula sp. | reverse complement strand
GCATCTCCGAGGCGGACGCGTAGGTCCGCATCTCCGAGGCAGACATCATGGCGTGTGGCACAATAGCGTGTGGCACGTCCCAGAGCGATACAGGCTTATGCAGGTGCACCTGCATAAGCCTGTATCGCTCTGGGCGTGGCTTGTGAGGCAGATGTTTCTAGCGACTCCCACGCCCTTCGTAAACTCAAGGAAGTGCCACACGAGTACTAGTACGCCAGAGTTACTCGTAAATGGATTTACGATCGGCGGTGGATTCATCGGCACGATGGAAGTCCACAATGTCCTGTTGTTCCATTTGCCAAGTGTAGTACGCCGGCATATCGTCAACCACCGTCGGGAAGTCAACGATGCCGTCATGCGCGGAACGCAAGACCACTCCAAGTTGTTCCAGCTCACTTACGTACTCGTCGAGATGGGCTGATTCGTTTTTGAGATCTTCCTGAATCTCAGTGATCTCAGCATCGTAAACCTGAAAGCGTGCCTTGCCTTCGTTGCGACGCAACATGCGTCGAAGATTGGATTTCCGTTCCGTCAGTTCACGGTGCGAAAGTGAAATATCTGTGACGATAAGTCGAAGGAGCGGAAGCATGGCTCTCGCTTGTTCGATCGTAAAGATATGAGTGGTTTTTGTAGTCATAGTTGGCGGACGCCCCATTCGTTGTCTCGAACGCTTACTACCGTTCAAGGATTGCTTCCAAGACAATACCGACAACTCGCAATTTAGGAAAGTTCACTTGCAAGCACGGTTCTGGCTTGTTCTCGTTCCTGGTTAATCCAAGTCACACAATCGAACGCTAGTGCGAATTGCAACTCCATTACGTTCAATTGGACCTACTCCAATTCTTGCTCGAATTAACCAGCATTCAATCTCTGACCTTCAAAGTTTGTTAGGAATTTCCCGCCGACGGAGACTGTAAATTCGTCGCAGACCTGATCTACCAGTTCGGAAGTCACTCTTTCTGACCTGCGAACCGCACCCGCGACTAACGCTAATTCCGAGATTTGAGCGATTTTTCTAGGGATTCCATCGCTCAACTCTTGAATTCGCGTTATTGCTTGACCGTTGAAAATGTCGACGTCTCCTCCAACCTGATGCAACGCGAAATCGAAATAGTCTGCGGTTTGCCCTAGATCCCAACTTGGCAGGTCAATTTTCAACTCGCATTGATCCAGGATCCATCTTGGCAGGTTCACGATGGATTCGTCATCCACACTCATCAGCATGCTCCATCGGATTGGCGAACTCCAAAGTTGCGATATCCCTTGGTAAACGTCGTCATTCACATCGTGTCCATTATCCAAAAGCAGAATGGTACGGTGTCCGATGGCCGATTCGGCAAACAAGTGGTCGTTGATTCTCAACCAACAGTGTTGCGTTGAGGCTTGGGCATCGGACTCGAGAGAAAAACCGTTTAAAATGCGGATGGGAACCGTGTCGCCGTCAGCGCACCGCAAATCGATCAAGGCCAATTTTTCACTAGGGTTTTTTGAATTTCGGACCTTGCGAAAGTGGTTCAAAAAAGTGCTTTTGCCCACTCCAGATGGACCGATCACTAGTCCAAGTCGCTTTTCTTGCGATACAAGAAAATCGCTTCGAGCTAAGGCTTCTTCGATCGTCCCACCCGTAAAAACGCCCCGACCATTCGGACCAAGGGAAAATGGGGATCGAGACAATTTCCAATGCTGTAGATAACTCATCTTTTTAACCTTCGCAATTTGCTGCCAACTTCGCATTTTTCGCGAAGAGGGCAAAACTTTGACAACTTTACTGCTTCTCGGCACGTATGCACCCTCCTCTCCATCAAATCCAGAACCGCCCTAGAATTCCTCGCTCCATTTTCCGATTTTCCCTTAAGAGAAGGACGGCTAATGGTCAGCCATTGGAATCCGCATTAAACTCGGACACATGATCGGTCCCATATTCCAACGTGAAATAGCCACTTTACCTCGTCGAGGTAGGCATTTTGTAAGCCGTGTCGTATTTGCGATGATGCTCTTCGGGATCATTTGTACGACGTGGTTGCTTTTGGCAGGCATTCAACCGGTCCAAAACCCGGGTGATTTGGCTCGTTTTGGTGTTCTTATCTTTCAACTCGTTGCACCTTTCCAACTCATCGTTTTGCTGTTCATGGCGGCTTTGGCCGGCACCATCGCAGTCAGCCAAGAAAAAGACAAGCAAACACTGATTCTTTTGTTGATGACCTCTCTTTCGAACACGGAGATGGTTGTTGGCAAAATTGGAGCCGGCTTGCTAACCACCATGAATGCTTTTCTTGCTTCTTTGCCGATCGTTTTTTCAGTGACGTTACTCGGCGGAGTCTCCCTGGAACAAGTCGTCGCGTGCTCATGGGTAACTTGCTGTGCACTGGTAGCAAGTGCGACACTTGGTGCGACCATTGCATTTTGGCGTGAAAAGACCTTTCAATCGATTACGGTCACGACACTGATTATCGCCCTTTGGCTTGCCATTTGTGAAGGTTTGGCAAACGGCTCCGCTGGCGTTTTACCATCCAAGATTGCAAAATTGCTTAGTCCCATTCGAGCCATCATGGATGTAACACAACCTATCGCCTCGGAAAGTGTCTTGCGGATTGGGCTTCCTGGGGGAAACGCCATGCTCTCGGGTTTGGCGCTACTCGGATTAGCCTTGGCAATGACCCTGCTTTCCATCCGCATGCTTCGAATATGGAACCCATCTCGCGAACGACGCGGCGGAACTTTCGAAGCTGAGGAACCCGAGGTCGAATCGCTTAAAAGCCATGCAGCCGACACGACTGCCGTTGGCGTAGTGAAAACGGGAAAACCGCAGAGGCAGGTCAAGGCATGGAAAAGCCGAGCTCCACGCAGGGTTTGGAATAATCCCGTGCTTTGGCGGGAGATGAGAACTTGGGCTTATGGACGCAAGGTGCTTTTAATTCGACTTGCCTATTTAGCCTTTGGGCTGATGGTTGCGTTCGGTATTCGGCAGTTTGTATTGAATGGTTTGGCGTTGCAGGAAACGACCTATCGGGACGAACTGGTTCCAACCACCGTGTCGTTGCTCGCCCCATTCTTCGTGCTGTCCCTCATTATCATCAATGCCTTGGCTGTCAACTCAGTTACCAATGAGCGAGATGGCGGGGCCTTGGATTTGCTTCTGGTCACAGAAATCAGTCCGCGTGAATTCTTGTTCGGAAAAATATTCGGTGTGTTGTATGTGACGAAAGAGATGGTCGTCGCACCGCTGCTTTTGTGTGTGTACCTTTGGGCACAATCAGCAATGACGACCGAGAATTTGGTTTTCACGTTGATCACTTTGATCGTGATGGACCTCTTTGTCGCAATGCTGGGCATCCATTGCGGAATGATTTATGCGCAAAGTCGAGCCGCAATTGGTACCAGCCTCGGAACGGTCTTCTTTCTGTTTCTAGGAGTTGCGACATGCATGCTCATCATGCTCATGTTTCGCGGCTCGTTCGGTAGGCAACTGGCACCTTTCTTGTTCATCATCCTTGGAGGGGGAATCGGGCTCTACCTGGCATTGGGAAGCCGAAATCCATCGCCTGCGATTACCATTAGTTCGTTCCTTCTTCCGTTTCTGACCTTCTTCGCGATCACCAGTTTTATTCTGCGAGATCAAGAATTGGCCGTTTTTAGCGTGGTCTCGCTTTCGTATGCGTTCGCGACTGCTGCTATGATGGTACCGGCGTTGAGCGAATTTGACTTCGCCTTTGGGAGATCGAGAACGGCGGATGAAGAATGACATCGAGCCGGTGCCGAGTAAAGGAATCCGAAGTTGCCGTTAGATCCAGCCATCACACCCATTAGCTCGTTGGCATGGCTATTTGTGCCGCTCGCCTTGATCGGGATGCTTTTTCTTTCGGCGCTTTTCTCGGCCAGCGAAGCTGCTTTGTTCTCCCTCACGTCCGCCCAACGCTTAAAACTGGATGCTTCGCGCAGGTCAGATCGAGCCATCGCGCTTCTGCTCAGTAACGCATCGCACCTTTTGACATGCATCTTACTGTGCAATCTGGCTATCAATATCACTTTCTTCGCTTGCGCCAACGTGTTGACGACATCGCTCGCTGGACCTGATGTTAGTCCGGGTTGGTCCTTTCTGATTGCCTTTGTGACGGTGGCAAGTGTCATTCTTTTTGGTGAGCTTTTGCCCAAAAGCGTGGGTGTCCTTGCCCCGCTAAAAATTAGTCGGTTCATTTCGGTACCAATGCTTGGGATCATGCGTGCCGTTCTCCCTCTTGGGAAAGCCATGCACACCATCAACGACATATGTCGCCGACTGATTTGGCCTGGATTGATACCGGAATCCGTGCTCGAAACATCCGATCTCGAACGTGCGATCGAACTTAGTGAAACCGATTCCAAAATGATCGATTTGGAAAAGGGTATCCTTCAAAATACTCTCCAACTTTCCAATATTCAGGCCCAAGAATGGATGCATCCGAAGAGCCAGTTCGCTTCGATCTCTCTCCCTTCGTCGAGCCAGCAAATCGAAGAGTGGATTACGGAACAAGGCAAAGAATGGGCTGACGAAAGCAAACGGCGAATCGCTTTGATTCTATCGCCGGTCGATAACGAGGTCACCGCAACCACTACGATTGAACAACTGCGAAAGGCTGTTGGCCAAAAAACAATGCCAACCTCGCAACCTGCCCATTACATCCCGTGGTGTGCGAATTTGGCCAACGTTCTTCAGCAATTGCTGAAACTGGATTTGAAAGTTGCCATCGTTGTCAACGAGCGAGGTGACACCATCGGAGTGCTCTTCTTCGAAGACATTATCGAGGCGATTTTTGCGAGCCCATCCGATGCGATCAATACCATGGGCCGTCCTCTGTTTGCGAAAACAGGCGAGGCAAAATGGGAGGTAACCGGAGCCACACGCATCAAGCAATTGGAACGATCGCTCGGTATCAGGCTGCCTGAAACACGGGACGCGACCATTGCTGGCGTACTGCAAAGTCAATTGCGACGACTGGCCGAGGCAGGGGACCGAGTCGCCTGGGGTACATTTACGCTTCAAGTCACCGAAGTTCCTCGCAGAGGTGAGATGTACGTCCAAATAACGAGTTCTGAAATCGACATATCAGAAGACGAATCGGGAGGGATCGAGTGATCATTGCGATAATAGTCCTGGTGTGCGCGAGCATGCTTAGCGCGTTCTGCAGTGGAGTCGAGACGGGCCTCTATCGTGTACCACGGGTTCGATTGGTGCTCGATGCCGTCGACGGTTCGAAAGTTGCACGTGGTTTGTTGTGGCTAACCAATCACCCTGGATTGTTCGTGTCGACGTTGCTGGTGGGTAATACCGTCGCGAACTACGCGGTGCCGGTGGGCGTTGCGTGGTTCGTCGTCGAACTCTTCGGGTACGACGATGCTCGAATCAATGTGGCCGTGAGCATATTGACTACACCGATCTTGTTCATTTTTTGCGAATTATTGCCCAAGAGTCTTTTCCATCAAATGCCGAATCGGCTCCTTCGAAGAGCGGGCTGGGCTTTGTTCGCGTTGACGGTCGTTGCCCTGCCACTGACTTGGGCACTCTACTTCCTCAGCCGATGGTTGCAACGCATTTTAGGTGAGGAGCCGCTCAAGGTAAGACCAGCCCTAGCCCGCCGCGAATTGCGACAAGTCCTCGAAGAAGGCGAACAAGCTGGCTTGCTCGAGTCCGTTCAGCGTGACCTAGTTCAAAATATGTTCGCTTACGGTAGCGACCCCATTTCCCGATATTGCATGCCCCTGCGGGGGCTTCGAAGCGTGGCGATTGACCTCCCGATGGAAGAGGCCAAGCAAATCATGCTCAAATCGAATCAGCCCATCCTGCCGGTTCTGCATTCGCGAGACAAACGATTGGTGGGCTACTACGAAGCGAACGACTTACTCTATGCTGTAGATCGCCCAAAGCTTCGAGCCGTTTCTACGTTCGAAGAAAGCGACGGCCAAATTGGTGTCTTAAATAAAATGGTATCGCAGGACACCAAGCTTGGTCGCATTGTGAATCCCGCTGGACAATTGGTCGGCGTCGTTCTTCGAGATAGACTAATCGCTCAGATGATACAACGTACGTAAGTGAGGGACAGATTAAATTATCCCAACCCGAGGCGTAAGCGAGGGACAATTTCAAGTACGCGAGGGACAATTTCGCCGGTCCCTCACTTACGTATCGGGTTATGATTGGTTACGTATCAGGTTATGATTGGTTACGTATCGGGTTATGATTGGTTACGTATCGGGTTATGATTGGTTACGTATCAGGTTATGATTGGTTACGTATCAGGTTATGATTGGTTGTTTTCACACCGCCGCTCGCCAAAACACTTTTCCCATTCAACCAAAGGGTGCAGTTTGATCCAGTTGCCGATCGTAACCACGCCAGAAGACAACAACGTAGCTCCCCCGATTCCTTCGAATCCGGACGGATTGCGTCTTCGAATCACGGGCATGACGTGCACCGGATGCGCGGCAGGTATTCAACGCGCGCTTGAGTCGCGCACGGATGTATCCTCCGCCAGCGTGAGCTTTGCGTCTGGTGTGGCTGAAATCGTTGGTCGCGATCTGCAACCTGCATCGGTTATTGCGACCGTGGAGGGACGCGGCTTCCAAGCGGAATGGATCCCGCCCAACGAGAATGGAATCGATCAAAGCGATATCGAACGACAGCAACAATCCAACGAACGGACGTGGCGCAATCGTGCGATTGTCGGAATCGGACTCTGGGCTCCCTTGGAGACGCTTCACTGGACCGCAACCGCCATGCACTGGCACGGCCCATGGATGCCTTGGACCATGTTCGCCGGTGCGCTGGTGATCATCCTGTTTGCCGGTCTCGAATTCTACAAATCGGCTTGGAAAGCAGCGGTTCGTGGAACGACGAACATGGATACCTTGATTTCCATCGGTGCGACCACAGCCTTTGTCTACTCCACCTTAGTCATGTTCTTGAAACTCGATCTGCCAACCTATTTTGCCGAAGCCTCCGGGCTATTGGGAATTGTTAGCCTCGGACACTGGTTCGAAGCCCGCGCAAGCGCTAAGGCAAGTAGTTCCGTTCGTGAGTTGCTGCGGTTGCAACCCGAGACAAGTGAAATTCTGGAAAAAGATGGTTCAACGCGAATCGTACCCAGCGCCGAGGTCCAGGTGGGATGGAAACTAATCGTTCGACCAGGGGGCCGAATCGCGGTCGATGGAATCGTTATCGAAGGCGAATCGGCAGTCGATCAATCGATCGTCACAGGTGAATCGATCGCCGTCGAAAAGCGGCCTGGCGAAACCGTGGTTGCAGGCTCGATGAACACCACGGGACGCCTGATCATCGAAACCACGGTCGATGGCCGGCACACCACCATTTCTCGAATTGCTCAACTCGTCCAAAAAGCCCAAACCAGTCGTGCGCCCATCCAACGGCTCGCGGATCAAGTGTCATCGGTCTTCGTACCGACCGTCCTCTTCATTGCTGCATTGACGCTGATCGGTTGGTGGCTCGCTGGCGATTTTTCGAAAGGAATAATCGCGGCAGTGACCGTCTTAATCATTTCCTGCCCATGTGCCTTGGGGTTAGCAACACCCATGGCTGTCATGGTGGGGACGGGTGCCGCTAGCCAACGAGGAATTCTGATCCGAAATGCGGAAGCGTTGGAAAGAATCGGTCGAGCACGTAGGATCGTTTTTGACAAAACGGGGACACTCACCACTGGCAGGCCGGTCATCGCCGCGATTTCCGCCAACACTGGCTACACACAGGACAATTTGTTGCAGCTTGCCGCATCGGTCGAAGCGCCCAGCGAACATCCCATTGGCAAAGCCATTGTTAAAGAAGCGAATGCCCGCGGCCTTGTCCTTTTACCTGTGGCGAGCTTCCAATCCATTCCAGGCCGGGGTGTTCAAGGCGAAGTCGGTGGCCGGATGATCGTCGTGGATCGCGACGAGCACGCAACCTCACAAGTTTTAGTGGATGGACTTTGCATTGGAACTTTGACACTCACGGATCGACTGCGAGACGATGCAGCACAAGCCCTGGGTGCGCTGAAACAATCTGGGATCATCGTCTCGATGCTTTCAGGCGATAAAAAAGAGACAGCACTGGCAATCGCGAAGGAACTTGGGCTGGATTCTCAAAATGTCGTCTATGGAGCTACGCCCGAATCGAAAGCTGCGCACATTCAGTCTTTAGGAAGCGATGTCATCATGGTGGGAGACGGCCTTAACGACGCCGCAGCCTTAGCCGCCTCAGGGCTGGGCGTGGCGTTGGCATCGGGGACCAACGTCGCCATCGAAGCCGCAGCGGTGGTGATCCCAGGAGATCGAGTCAATGCGGTGCCGGAGCTGATTCAGCTATCTCGCGCCACGCTTAGAACGATCAAGCAGAGTCTGTTTTTTGCATTCTTTTATAACGCCTTAGCGATTCCGCTGGCAGCATTTGGGTTGCTAGGTGAAAGCGGCCCACTATGGGCTGCATTTGCGATGGGGGCAAGTGACATCACGGTCGTCGGCAATGCTCTCTGGCTGAAAGCAAAACTAGATCGCGGGCACGACTAGCCATCTCGAATTTATCTGCAAGCAAAGGGTGAGGAACTTTTTGGAGTGCTGGGATTCATCACAGCTTTTAGATCACGCTGCCGGAGTCAACGCGATCCGAGCCCCCCGTTTCAATTCCTCGGCAGTGTAGCACGGCACTCCGTGCCGTGACCCGTCGCCCCGTGACCCGTCAACCCGTGACCCGTCAACCCGTCATTCCTCGCCCTTCAATAAGGCCGATTCTCGCTGTGTCCCAGCAATTCTTGTATCGTCCGTATATCCGTCCCATCCTGCAACAAATGAGTCGCAAAGGAATGACGAAACGTATGCGATGTCGCGTGCTTATCCAATTTCGCCTGCTGAACCGCTCGTCTCAAATGCACAGGCAAAGTGTCACTATGCAAATGGTGCCGATGCCGTTTATCAGTCCGGGGATCTCGCGAAAATTTCGCCGACGCAAACAAGAACTGCCACTTGAACTCTTGGTGCGCGGACGGATACTTGCGATCCAACGCATGTGGCAACCAGACCGACGCCACACCATTGGCCAAATCCCGTTCATGCAATACTCGACGCGATTCCACGCGTCGCCTAAGCGGCTCAACCAATTGCCTCGGAAGCGGTACAAATCGACTCTTGTCCCCCTTGGCATTATGAATTTCGATTAGAAGTTGATCAAAATCGATATCTTTCACGCGCAGACGCAAACACTCGCTGATCCGCATCCCGCAGCCGTAAAGGGAACAACGATTTCCATTGGCCGCTTGAGCTAACTTCTACCTGCCAACAGCTATCTTCTATCTGCTAATCGCCAACCGCTATTTGCTAACCGCTATTTGCGATCTGCCATATGACTTACTCCTAACTCCTAACTCCTAACTCCTAAAGCCTAAAGCCTATCCAATGGGCTTGTCACGACCAGACCCGGTCGGTTCATCACGTGCGTATAGATCATCGTGGTCTTGACGTCTTTGTGCCCGAGAAGCTCTTGAACCGTTCGGATGTCTGAGCCGGTTTCAAGCATATGGGTCGCAAAGGAGTGGCGCAGGGTATGAGGAGTTGCCGGCTTGTCGATGTTGGTCATCGCCAACGCTCTTCGCATGGCATTCGCAAACGTTCCCTCGTGAATATGATGACGTCGAATGGCTCCGCTTCGAGGATCCCTAGACAGTTGTCGCGATGGAAACACGTACTGCCAAGCTGTTTCACGATCTGCATTCGGGTATTTTCGCGATAGAGCGAACGGGAGATAGACGCTTCCAAATCCGTCTTGAAGGTCTCGCTTGTGCAACTTCTTTGCCTCTTCCACCACGGCTCTCAAAGGCTCCGAGACAGACTTCGGTAACACCGTTACCCGATCTTTCTGACCTTTGCCATTTCGAACCACAATGTGACCCGTATCAAAATGCAGATCTTTGATCCGAAGGGTTCGAGTTTCTCGGTGCCGCATGCCGCTGCCGTACATCAAGCGAGCCATTACCTCGTATCGCCCCAAGAACTCAGGGAGCAACACTTTGATCTCGTCCATGCTCAAAACGAGTGGCAGGTGGGTACTTTCCTTTGCACGCACTCGATTGATAAATTGCATATCCCTTCCCAGGACCTTTTGGTAGTAAAATAGGATTGCACAGAGGGCTTGGTTTTGGGTCCCCGCGTCAACTTCTCGAAGAAGTGCAAGTTCGGTCAAGAATTCTCCTAACGCGTCTTCGGTGTATTTCGCAAGGTTCTCATCGTCAAGATGCCTGACCAGTCTGGCGATCCATCCCGCGTAGGTGTTTTCGGTAGAAATGGGATGATGCAGAACACGCATTCGGGCCCGAAGAGCTTGAACCGGAAGCGGCTCGTCTGGGTTGAGCAAGCCTGGTTTTCCTTCTCCAGCAAAACCTTCGCCCCTCTGCAAAGGCTCGTCCAGGAGCAACTTCGCACGCCTCTCCTTTTCCGCAAACTCTTGCAGCTTGAGCGTAAACTCCGAAAAGTCTACGGTTGAAACTCGCAAGACTAAAGTCTGGTACCATTCCAACGAGCGAGCTGCTTGTAAACGCTGCCAGGCTGGAACTTTTCCGTCTCTAAGCTTCTGAAGAAATTTAAGTACGTCATCGGTACCAAACCAAATCAGACCATCGATCACAGGTCTGTCTGTCGCAAACTGCCCGAACCAACCGGGCATCCATTTGATGTCATTAGGGTGAAGTCGAGATTTGTTCAACCGAGCTCGAAAGAGTTCTAGGCTCATGTTTTCCTCCTGCTCTAAAATTAGTGGATTTAATTCAGGTCGCAAAAAGCAATTCGTCCGGTTGAATTTTCACCAAAAGCGAGACGTTGTCAAATTAAATACGTGCGGTTTTTTGTCGCGGTATTTAGCACGGCTCAGCCGTGGTTTACCTCTATTCTGCCTCAACTCACCCACGTAGAATAGGGTTTCCCCCTCAACTCAGATGGGGAGAATCTATTGTTCTGATTTGCAGTGCTCGACAGCGATCGCGAAGAACAACAAACGCAATTGGAGCCGAGAATGGCGTCGAAAACTGTAGCGAGCAATTCCGAACTCAATCGCAGACAACTTTCCCGAATACGCCAGGTTCGTTTGGATCGCAGCGCGTTTGATTGGCGACAGTCATACACTCCAGGACGCCAGGGCCAAGTCGTGGATTGCATTATCATGCATCCACGCCGTCCTCGCGTGCCATTGTGTTGCAGCGTGACAACAGAACCCATACAATGCTCGTGGACAGTGCTCGTGGTACTGACATCCTGATCGACCGATCGAAGATGAATTCAGGGCTGAAAAACCAATAAGAAATCAGAACAAAAAATTGCAGCCAAGCCCTCGATCGGCCGACCGGACTTCTGCCGAGACTACTACTCGGGCTGGCTGAATTTGGCCGTTCGTCGAGACAGGGTCAGAATGCTGTTCAGCTATCCAAACGTATGGAACACTTGTTTACTGATCTTACGTGAACGTGGTTACCATATCTTTTTGCTGGGCGATCCAGACGAGAGTCATTCCATCAAGCGGTGTAGTTGGAACGCAGAACGGAATGGGATGTGTTTTCGCGCAGAAAACCCAATTGAGCTGCTGGGCCTAGTAGCGATTCGCGATCATCATTCCGCAGAAACCGATTTGCCATACTGGTGGAGGATTGAAGGTCCGAATATTATTGCGGAGATCGAAGCTCGTTGGCGCAATATGATTAACGCGAATAAGAGCAATGGAGATACTAAAGAATCGTAGTCTCGAAGTCGAAATAGCGACGAACCAAGCGATGCACCCAAGTCGCCGGTCGGCCGCAAATTTGAATCATAGTTTCTTTACGGCGACATGGGTGATCGCCACCGTTC
>JANMLD010000352.1:0-5870 GCA_031372345.1 Pirellula sp. | reverse complement strand
CAAGAAGTAGGGAACCAATGTACCGGAAAATAAATTCATTTGGCAAACGCTAGCATTGAAATCAACTTGCATGTGTTGCCGAAAAGCGAAATGCTCCCGTATGCCTTGCTAGTCCACGCTTCCTGATCTCACTTTACGAATTGGCATTTCATCGCCATTCCCGAAACAATTCCCTGTAGTTGCTGGTACAATTTTAATGATCGCAAATAGAATTCTTGACTTGATCGAAAGGCGAACCAAGCGATGGATCTAAGTCGCGGGTCCGCCGTCATTTGATGAAAACCTTCAGCCCGCGACTAGATCATCGCGATCGTTTCTCCAGGTAGCTGACAGCGTCGTATCATTGTTGTGGTTGGAGTGCAAACGGCCCCGGACGCAAAACGGTGACATTCAGTTCAGATGACCGCAGATTCACTGATCGATTTTCGCAGAATCGCTCTTGCGCCTTGAGCCTTATAATCGCATCAGTTTTGCGTGCTACGATGCTTGAGAAGCGCGAAGCCGCTTTGTCCGAGCATGCCGCTGGCTTTATGCCAGGGGTGCTGACCATCGTTTCTAACTAGAGCGATGGTAACCATCCCCCGAGTAAAACTCGGCGGCATTGTAAAGACACAATCCCAATCCAGCGCTTCGAAACACTAATCGGCGGTCTCACTCGCGATGAGCAGATTGTCGCTATGGAACTACTCTGAAAACGGCTAACGACCGAAAATCCATCTGCTGCGCCACCGGAATGGCATCGAAGCGTTGTTGCCGAACGTGTGGCTGCAATCGAGCGTGGAGAGGAAGCCCTTTCTGATTGGGCTGTCGCCAAAAAGCGGCAATCGACTTGAAACGTCGCACGAAAAGAGCACCGTTGCATTCGCCTTGTTTTTTGGCGAGTCGAGCCAGCGCCCCGCTCGTCGAAGAAATTCTTTAGCTTTGTATTGCAAAGTTTAACCGTCGCCGCTAGAGTGTAGGGATGAGTACGCGATCCATCGATCAAGCTTTAGATGATTTGGCCGAGATTCGTTCGAGCTTGGCCCGGGCTGAAACCTTTCGCGGCTATCGGTCTGCTTCCATTTTGGCCACAAGCGTGATGGCGTGGATAGGGTGCCTGTTACAATCTCGCTGGGTCAATCCAGAATTGCCGGAGCTTAGCGATTACCTAGCCCTTTGGGTACGAGTCGCGTTGTTTTGTGCGGTATTGAGTTTTGGTGAAGTATTCGTGCGCTATTGGCGTTCCGGTCCCATGTTCCGGCATATGACACGCAGCGCGGTTGGGCCGATGATCCCAGCGTTGCTATCGGGCCTAGCCGTGACACTTGTCATCGCTTGGAACGCACCCGAAGTTGGCTGGTGGCTGCCTGGACTTTGGTCCATGGTCTTTGGACTTGGGGTTGCGGCCTCAGCCCGGTTTCTACCCAAACTGGTATGGTTGGTTGCGTTGCATTTCTTGGTGTCCGGATTGATTTGTATCGTGTTGTCGACCCAAGGTTGGGCTTACTCGCCTTGGTTGATGGGGTTGACTTTTGGCGTCGGTCAAATGTTGACCGGAGCGGTTCTGTACTGGGCGTTGGAGCGTAAGGAATGAGTCGTAACGAAGAATCGAAAACAAGCAAGGCTGCACCGTTTGCGTACGATGGCTTGGAGCGTATCTTCCACGAAAAAGCTAGGCTCGGTATCGTAACCTGCTTAGTCCGACATCCTGATGGTCTCGCGTTTCCAGAGCTTAAGTCGTTGTGCGATCTAACGGATGGAAATCTCAATCGCCATTTACATCACTTGGAGCAGGCGGAGATCGTCCAACTCGAAAAGCGATTCGAGGGGAAACGGCCACAGACCCTTTGTCGAATCACGAAGGCTGGCTTGAAACGCTTCACTAACTATTTGGATCAGCTTCAAAAAGCCCTCGAAGATGCGAGGCCGAACGCACGACCAGCTACCGTCAAAGGAGCATCGAAAAGCAGCCGATTGCGACCTAGCGCCGATGGCTTGTGACACGCGTCAGCCAAACCGCAGCGGCTCGAGCTCGAAACGCTTGAGCTTTTATTTTGACTATGCACTTTGCTATCCAGAGTACTTTGCCTTGGAGTTTTTTGAGTTCTATCTTGGAGAAAAACAATGAGAGTGATTCGAGCGGAGTTTATGGGATTGTGCTTTGGAGTCCGTGACGCGTTGGCTATTGCGAGGGAGACGAACGATCCAGGGTCCGTCAGTATTTACGGTGAGCTCGTTCACAACCCGAAGATTCAAGAGGAGCTGGCCTCGCGTGGGTTCCAGGTCGTTGGAGAACAAGAACGTGAAAGGGTCGAGCTCACGGACCGGGTGATGATCACGGCGCATGGCATTAGTCAAAAGCGAATGGCTATCCTCAGCTCGCAATCGACCGAGATTATTGACACGACGTGTCCGTTGGTTCGACGCGTCCATGAAGCCACCCAAAAACTGCAACTCGAAAATCGGTTGGTAATTTTGATTGGTCGTCGAAATCATGTCGAGGTGCAAGGCATCGTTGAGGACTTGAGTCATTGCATCGTCGTCGAGTCCCCCGAGCAAATCATTGACTGGAAAGAACCTGCCTTAGGTGTGGTCTCTCAGTCAACGACGACACCTGAATTAGCACAGCGCTGCTTGACTCGCATCTTGGAACGGAACGCCAATGCCGACATCCGATACGTGGACACCATCTGCCGTCCGACTCGCCAACGGCAGGCAGCGCTCGAAGCCCTTTGCCAATCGGTTGCGTTGATCGTTGTCGTCGGTGGCAAACATTCCAATAACACGCGTCAACTTGCCCAACGCTGTACCGAACTTGGATGCAAGGCGATCCAAGTCGAGTCCGCAGAGGAATTGCGGGCCGAGTGGTTCTCGGGACTTGCCGTTGTAGGGCTAACGGCAGGCACGAGTACTCCCGATGCGACGATCGAGGAAGTTGCGAAATGGTTGGCGGCAATGACGGAAAAGTACGATGGGCCTCCCAATACCCAAGAGCCATTTGGTCAGCGGTGGCTCACCTATTTCAAGAAGAATTTATCCGTAGAGGCAACGATTCCGTGGTCCGATTCTCCAACTCTGTCCGAGGTAGAACGCAAAGCGGTAGCTCGATCCATCCAGACTTTCCAGTTGGGTAAGACAGGCAGTGGCCGACATTTTCTGAAGCGATCGCAAGAGTGGGGACTCGCCAATAGCGATCCGCATTACCATCAGGCTGCTTGTCACTTTATTGAGGAAGAGCATCGGCATGCGCGATGGTTGGGTCGATTCCTCGAGCAAGAAGGAGTACCTTTGCTTCAAAAGCAATGGACCGACAGCATTTTCCGCCGGCTACGGCGTTTGGCAGGACTTCGCACGTCGATCGCAGTGCTTGTCAGCGCGGAGATCATGGCTCAGGTCTACTATCGCGCGCTCAAGCTGGCGACCGATTCTGAAACTTTGAATGAACTTTGCCAACAGATACTCAGGGAAGAAGCTCAGCACGTTCGCTTTCAGGTCCAGCAGCTTGCCAGGATGGATCGCCATCGAAGCACTTGGTCGCGGCGTTGTTTGCGTTGGGCTGACCGCTGTCTCTTCGAAATTGCCAGTTGGGTCGTCTATCACGACCATCGCGCTGTCTTTGTGAATGCGGGCGTTTCCAAAGCAGAATTCAAAAAGTGGTGCAAAAGGCGATGGTCCGGCACGGAGACTCACTACTCTAAGGAGAGCGTCCAGTTTTAGTAATCCTCCCCCCGGGAGAGCAACGCTGTGAAGTATATTTAACAAAGGAAATGGAACGCAATTTAAACTTACGCCTTCCGTTCGGGCCCGCCCTGACGGAGGCAACAATTGGCGGCTACAGGCATGACTAGTAGCTGCCAATTATCGCCCCACTGGCATGAAGCCAGTTGTAGCGAAACACAGGAAAAAAGGCTTCACAGGGTTGCCGAGGGAGGGTTACTTGACCCTTATTGCCGACTTGATATTAGCCGCATTAAGGAATAGACTGAGCATGATTGGGTATGCCCTAAGCCCACGCCCTAAGCCTTCCTTAAGTCCTTTCATGGCGTTAACTTTCGTGTCGCCATGAGCGAATCCCGCCAGCAGTTGTCATTACGACGATCTTCATGATCCGATATCGCCACCTTTATACTGGATTGCTTCTTGTCGCCATGGCTGGCGGCGAAGTGGAGACTCGCGGTGAGGATGAAGTTAACAGAGTTGCCGAGAAACCAAAGTTCACAACGGACCAGATCGAGTTCTTTGAATCGCAGATCCGACCGGTCTTGGTCCAGCACTGTTACGATTGCCATAGCACCGACGCTGCGGAATTGAAGGCTGGCCTCTACGTCGATAGCCGAGAAGGGATGTTGAAAGGGGGCGAATCGGGAGCGGCAGTGGTGGTTGGCGTACCCGCCAAGAGTCTGCTGATCTCAGCGGTGAAGTATGAAGCCAGCGAGATGCCGCCAGATCGAAAGTTGGAACAACGACAAATCGAGGCACTGACGAAGTGGGTCGAGATGGGAGCGCCGTGGCCGCAAGTGACTTCGTCGGCTGGCGTTCCAGCCACGGATGCCCGAAAGGATTGGTCCAAGTTCGATTGGGAAGGAGCCCAAAAGAGCCATTGGGCTTGGCAGCAAGTTCAACGCCCGGAAATTCCAACGGTGGATGATGCTAGCGCGGTCAGTCCAATAGACCACTTTGTTATATCGCGTCGCGCGGAAGCTGGTCTTCATGCTGTTCCACATGCAGCACCACATATATTAGCCCGTCGCATTTACAACGATCTGATTGGCGTCCCTCCGACCCCAGAGCAGATGCAATCGTTTGCAACTGCGGTGTCGGTCAACCGTCAAAGCGCTGTTGAGTCGCTTGTCGATCAGCTCCTGAATTCGCCTATGGTTGGACAACGCTGGGCTCGTCATTGGCTGGACGTAGCACGGTTCAGCGATGGTCGAGGCGGTTTTTTGGAGGGTGATAAAGCGTTGGACGAGGCTTGGCGGTATCGCGACTGGGTCGTTGATGCGTTCAATCGCGATCTTCCGATCAACGAGTTCATTCGCTTGCAGATCGCAGGCGACTTGAGTGGCGAACCTTCACAGGTTATCGCTACCGGCTTCTTTGCGCTCGGACCCACTTATCAATCCGATGGTGGCGACCCCGATAGTATTGCCCAATCCCGAGCAGAAACCCTGGACGATCGTATCGACACACTTACGCGTGGTCTGTTGGGGATCACTGGCTCGTGTGCCCGATGCCACGATAACAAATTCGATCCCATACCGCAGCAAGACTACTATTCCTTAGCAGGTATCTTCAATAATTCATCGGTGCATGAGCTGCCGCTCGCACCAGCCGATGTGATTCAACGCTTTAACGAACACAAACATGCGGTCGATGAGCTTAACAAGAAGATGAAATCGAGTACGAAAGAAAAAAAGAAGAAAGACGATCGCGAGTTGACTGCGGAGGAGCAGTCACAGTTGGAGCAGTGGAAGGCGGAACTGGCGGAGTTAAAGAAAAACGCACCTCCCGAGCCAGACACCGCACATGCTCTGCACGATACTGGCAGTGAGGACATGAAGGTTGCGCTGCGGGGCAATCTGCTTAAAACAGGAGACGTTGCACCGCGTCGGTTTTTGCGAGTGATATCGGGGGCGGAGCCAGCTCGTTTTAACAAAGGGAGCGGGCGCGAAGAACTCGCGGCCACGATTATCAATCCCCAGAATCCCCTCACCGCACGCGTGTTTGTCAATCGCGTATGGCAGCATCATTTCGGGGCTGGCTTGGTGCGTACGCCCAGCAATTTCGGAACGTTGGGAGAGAGTCCAACACACCCTGAGTTGCTCGACTGGCTTGCAAGTGAATTTATAGCGGCGGGTTGGTCGTTGAAATCACTGCATCGCCGAATCATG
>JANMLD010000348.1:0-21071 GCA_031372345.1 Pirellula sp. | reverse complement strand
TTCCTACCAAACCTGAGCGAGGGCCTCGCTCAGCCACACGCGGCTCACTTAAAACAAGTGGCACTGCTACTTCTTAATCGCAGGGCTACTTCTTAATCGCGTAGAGGGCTTCGTACGAACGAATATACAAGGTTCCGTTCGAGACAATGGCAGAAGCGGTGATCGCTTCGCCCATAGCGATGGTGCTGACAATCTCAAAGTCTCGACCAGCTTTGACCACCGTGAAATGACCGTCGTTGGAGCCGAAGTAGATATGGCCATCTGCGTACATGGGGCTCGTGCGATGCTGGCCGGTATACGTTCGGTTCGAGTAAACTTGTTTGCCGGTGGTTAACTCCACGCACTGCAGTTGACCATCCTTGCTCAACAGATAAGCAAGTCCATCGACAACCAGTGGTATCGAAACGTCGGGCGTTTTTGGCAAGTTCCAGACTACAGCTGCCGATTTTTCCGAACTATCCCCCTTCAACTCTGAAGCCTTGATGGCGATGACTGGCCCCTCTTTGGCTGTTGGGATAATGATCGTATTGGTTTTTGGCGAAACGCACGGGGAGGCCACAAAGCGAAAGGTTGGGTCGTTCTGTTTTGAATTGAGAGGTGTAGGGCCGTTCAGCATTCCAAATCGCCAAATCTCCTTGCCCGTGGTTAAGTCATGACCTGTAGTGCAATCGGCACCGTGCACAACGAGGAACTTGAGCTCTTTATCATCGTATAGAAACGGGGACGCATAGGAATGTTTGCACTCAAACTGAGCGTCAGTGACTCGATCCACCTCCCAAACGGTTTTTCCTGTCAACTTTTCCAGTTTGATCACCTTGCCGGTTCTCGTTTGATCATCGCGTTTCATTCGCCCATGGATGAGCTGTAGATACAACGAGTCGCCATCTAAGACTGGAGTTGATGTCATTCCAAATTGGATATCCAACTTGCCAAATCGATCGCCGACATCGAACTTCCATACTTCTTTGCCGTCTTTGGTATAGCAACCGAGCACTCCGGTCCCAAAGAAAACCCAAACGTGCTCGCCGTCTGTGGATGGTGACGGTGACGCCGAATTCCCTTCACCTGCACGCGCATCTTGGTTCCCGGTACCAACGGTTTGTTTCCAAAGAACTTTCCCATCCGCCGTATTCAAACAAATTAGGACAAGATCCTTTTTTTCCGCGCTGGTGACGTAGATACTATCGCCCCAAATGCATGGGGTCGCGCCAGCTTGACCCGGCATCGGAGTACGCCAAGCGATGTTTTCCGACGTACTCCATTTTGTCGGAAGGTTCTTTTCCAGTGAGATTCCGTCGCTCTTTGCCCCGCGCCATTGGGGCCAGTTTTCAGCTCGCACATTCGTTGTGAAAAGTATCAATGCGGACAAGACTGAGAAAAACAATCGCATGGGTGGGATATCTCTGGTTTCAGGGGTAGTTTGGAACTCTTGGTTCCCTTGATTGTAACAAACGGCTTGGGGCGTGCTGTTATTGTCGCCTTTCGCTCCGCGAAAGTGTGCCGCATTGACGCACTTTTGCGGAGCAAAAGGCAACAATGTTTTGCGTCTCACGAAAAAAATCAGAGTCTCTACAAGGCAGATTTCTACGGCTCAGAGACACATAGCTGCGCGAGAAAATCACGGCACGGAGTGCCGTGCTACAATGGGCTGCGACTCACGGGAGCTCTTTAATACTGATGTTTCGGAACTGCAGTAGGGCAGGTGGGCTTGTCCATTTACCATCTTTCTTGCTTCCATGATGTTGCAAGCCGATCGGTCCTCGCAGTGGCAGGCCTGGAATGGTTGCCTCGTTGATTACGGTCTCATTGTTTAGCACCACGCTTACCGTTTCCTTTCGAACGGTGATTTCAAAACGATTCCATTGGCCGATCGGTTTGTCTGCCTTCATACGAGGAGTTACTGCCGCACGAACTTCTTTCGGCAAGTTCATATCGCGACGAACGCCATACATTTCGCCGGAGCCGATTGGCCAGCACCAGATGTTGACTTGATGCTTGGCGCTACCGCGAAGCAGGATCCCAGAATCGGAATCCGGGATCGACAGTTTGATTGGCTTTCCGTCAGCATCTGTGGCTTCGGAACCATCCGCAAGTATTTGCGCTGCATTCGGGTTTGTATAGGGTGTTTCTTTGATGCGCCAATCGACGATCAATTGAAAGTTTTCGTACTCGCGTTGCGACCAGAGCGATTTATCGTCTTTCGATTCGCTTTCGGCGTCGTAGTCCAAGACCTCACCTGCCACCTTCCAATGGCCGTTGTCCCCCGCCGGAATTTTCCAGTTCTCCAAATCGATGCCGGTGAACAATGGGACACGGCCTTCGCCTGAAAGAGCCGTTTCCTTTTCGGTCGCGTTGGTCGAAGGCAGTTCTTGAATGCGTAGATTTCGGAAATGGCACTCGGAACCCTCGGACTCAAGAAAGATATAACCTTTTCTTGGCGAACAGTCTTTGCCGACCGAGACTTCTTTGCCGTTCACACTCAACCGGATTTCGCCTTGGTTGGCTACGACGCGATAGTGATTCCATTCGGGTGAACTCTTGGAACGTTCTTCCAACGGAAAGCTTCTTACGCCACTTGCGGCAACTTTCCCGCTTGGCGTCATCTTGGCGCCGTGGATTGGAAAAATGTCACCGTGCGTGGTAAACCACTCGTTCTTTCCCTTGGCATTGTACGCATTGTCTAAGATTTGCACTTCGATGCCTCGCGTAAACGGAATTCCCACCGACGGAACACCATCTCCCCATAAGAATAATCCCGCATTCCCGCCAGGTTGCATGTGTCGCCACTCCAATTCGACGATGCAGTTTTCGTACATGCGATCGGTACGAATGACTCCGGTGGGTTTGCCAGTCGAGATGATCATGCCGTCGCGGGCCGTAAATGTAGTTGGAGCTACATTGACAGGCACCCAACCCGCAAGGTCTTTACCGTTAAACAACGGCACCGATGGAGTGAGTTCCTTGGGAGCCTGAGCTCGAATGGTCGGAACCACGATAGGCGAGAGTATGGTCGCAATCGCTAGTATGCGGAAATAGTCAGACGCACAATTCATAGCACAACTCCCAAAAATGACAGGGGGAAACAGGGGATTGCATTGTAGTCCAAACAGAGTCTCCCGATTGGATGTAAGATAGTTTACGTGTCAGAGAATCGCAGTTGCAAGATTTTTCTGCCCTCTCTTTTTGGATCGATTGGAAAAACGCAATGGCTCAGTTAGGCGATCGGCAGCATTGTTTACACCGGGAGGGAGAGGCTACTGCCGAACCAAAGCCAAGCTCGGCGGGAGCCTCGCTCGCCCGTTGGAACCCCTGGCAGGTAATTTTCACTCTGCCGCTCGCGTTATTCGTGCAAAAGATCGCAGAACGGACGCGAGTCGCAACCGTTCTGGCCATCTGGATATGGACTTTTTCCATGTCGGCTGTAGCGGCCGACAAAGACAATGCAGTGAACGATAGAACCAACGTGGTTTTTATCCTGGCGGACGACTTGGGTTGGGGAGAACTTGGCTGTTACGGTCAAAAGAAAATCCCAACGCATCATATTGACCGGCTCGCTTCGCAAGGAATGCGGTTCACGCATCACCATAGCGGAGCCCCAGTTTGCGCCCCCTCACGCTGTGTCTTGATGACCGGTAAGCATCTCGAGCACGCGGAAGTGCGAGGCAATACGCAAGCCAAAGTGGCGTTCCCACAGTTCGACGAGGGACAATATCCGCTCTCGGAACAAGCCTTAACACTTGCTCAGGTTTTTCAAGCGGCGGGATACACAACGGGTGCAATGGGAAAATGGGGACTCGGTCCAGTTGGGAGCACTGGCGATCCAAACCGAAAGGGATTTGATCTTTTCTTTGGCTACAATTGCCAAGCCGTCGCGCATAGTTACTATCCACCGCACCTCTGGCGGAATGCAGAGCAGGTGTTCATCAATAGCAAACCGATACCTGGCAGTCGCAAACAACCTGAAGGGGAGGTCCGAATGGAGGATTGGATAGGTGAGGTCTATGCTCCAACGTTAATGATTGCAGAGGCTGAGAAGTTTATTGTCGCAAATTCCCGTCGTCCATTTTTTCTGTATTTTCCATTTATCGAACCCCATGTCGCAATGCACCCACCGCGCGCGTCGGTCGACCGATTCCCAATAGAATGGGATACTGAGTTGTATCGGGGCAAGTGCTCGTACTTGCCACACCCGCGGCCGCGTGCAGCTTATGCAGCCATGATTTCCGACTTGGATGGATACGTGGGCCGGATCATGCAATCACTCGAACATGCCGGTGTTGCGGAGAAGACGTTAGTTGTCTTCACGAGCGATAACGGGACTACGCATCCTGGTCAGCCCAATACGCAATTTCATATCGGTGGGGTGGACGCAGCGTTTTTCAATAGCACCGCTGGATTACGCGGGTACAAAGGGAGCGTGTACGAAGGAGGAATACGTGTGCCGATGATTGCGAGGCTGCCTGGTCGGATAGCATCAGGGACCGTCAATGACACCCCCAGTTACTTTGCCGATTGGTTTCCTATGGATTGTTTTGTTGTTTTATTTCGCGAAACTGAGTTTGCATGCCAGCTTTGATCCAGCGAAGGCCGGTTTGCCAAACGGCTTCGTTGTGCATGGCCATTTTCACCGAACACGGAGCGCCGGGTGGTGGTGCTTGGTTGCTTGACATCGAAATCAGTTTCGTTTTTCGTGCGGGTTCGTCTAGTTCAATACGAGTGTGTAGTCGCGGTGTCACTGTTTTGAGTTGCGATTCACCATTCGGGGCTTTGCTTTGGACGACCGTGATCGGGCCACCGTACAGGCCGCCAAGCGATGGCGAGTCCAGGATATCGGACGTTCGAGGCAAGGTCTTCCTTATCTTTCCCGGCCAGTATTCTCCACTTTGCATGTAAACGGAGACCGGTGCGCCGACATTGTGTGCGACGGATTCCCAAGCGTACTGGGGTATGGAAGCGCTTATCTCGATTTTCGATGGATCGACGACCATACCAATCGACTGGCCTTCTGCGAGGAAGCTGCCTGGCAAATTTCGGGAGGTCCTGGCAATCAATATGCCATCCCGCGGAGCTTTGAGATGCAACGCGTTGACTTTCGAGACGAGGCTGTTGGCTTTCACAAGGAGCGATTCGCGTAACGCCTCCTCGGCTTGCAATTCTGAATGTTTGCGTTGAGAACGCATAGCAATGCACTTTTCCTCGCTGGATTGCAACATCGTTAGAGCCGCTTTGCATTCAAGTTCTAAGTCAGGATTGCTGAGTCTGAGTATTTCATCGCCAGCTTGTACGCCTTGGCCATCGTGGACAAGTACCTCGACAACAAATCCAGCAGCGATGGTTCGTACGTCGGACGGTTCAACGTATTCCACGATTGCTGGCCAATAGATTTGAAGGGGCGATGGCAAAAAGCTGCAGAGCGCAAGTACGCCAACAACCCCTAGACAGCGAGTTACTTTACGAGTGCAGATAGGACTGAGTAAAGCTCGAAACGAAGGCCGTTGCGTTCCCTTGGGAATTCCCCTACTGCGTTTGATCTGTGGGATAATGAACCAAAGACAGGCAAAGAATGCAACCACGGCCAGTCCAATCCCGTCCCAAGTCATCCACATACCCCATCCCATGGTCACTAGCAGGAGCATTCTTGATATCCAGCAGCATGTGCCGTAGATCAACAACGGTATCGACCAGGAATGGCTGCTGTGCCCTTTGAAGAACCAGGTGGAACAATAGGCTTTCATCGATTGCGACGCATCTTGCCAAAGATTGGGACGATCGATCAAGTCGACTAAGATGTAGTAGCCATCGTAGCGCATCAGCGGGTTACCATTAAAGGCCACCGTCGTAAAAGTCCCAAGCGTTGCGATGGAAAAGCACAGGTACTTGACGCTGGAATTGTCGATCGTGCAGGCGGCGATGATAGCCACAGCGGCAAGTGTTATTTCAAAAAGCATGCCCGCCGAACTCACCAGTATGCGAGACCACCGGTTTGGAACGCTCCACAGACCGGTCACATCGACGAAGGGAGACGGCGCAAAAAACATGAATCCAATTCCAGCCCCATTGGATCGGGCGCCGACTCGGGTATTCGCGATTGCATGCCCCGCTTCATGGACAGCCTTGAGGATCAGCCAAGCGACAAGCAGCCACCATTGACTGCCCGGCACAAAGAGCTTTCGTCCTAAGGCAAGCAATTCCTCTCCATTTTGGTAGGCCAATACGAGTGATATGCACCATAGGATTACGGCCGCGATCAAACACGGAATCGATATCAACCATGTCATTCCGCGAGTGTACCGATCGATGGTCTCCGACGATAAAACGGGAATGCGAAAGAAACTCGGATCGAACGGTCTAGTTGGTTTGGGATTGGTTTCTGGCTTGGGTGGATTGCCAACTTTTTCTATCGAGTCACTTCCGACGGACTCGACGACACCTATCTGCAAAAGCCAAAGGCCGATCGCATGCAGTTTTTCGGCACCAGCCGCAGCCCCCGCTTTGCTTCTTTTTGCGAGCAGCTCGGCAACATGCGCAATCGAATGTGATCCGTCCAACGCGGAGCAGACCTCGTATTCCAACAGGCCCATTTTCCAAAATCGGTGTTTGACTCTGTCCTCGACCACGTAGTAAACCTCATCGCCAGAGCGTGCTGGCGAAAAGTGAAGTTCAGGTCGTATGCGATGGTTGGGTCCGGACATGATACCGTTATCGGAGGAATACGTAATGAATTGCCTGGCGGATTACCAAATCCATTGGTTTGCGATCCAACGGTAGGGACGATTGAACAGGTACCAGCCTAAAGAGCGCCAACCTGCTTTGATCTGAGCGGTTGCCTTCATTCCTGGCCTAAGCTGCAACTCGGGATCACGAATCACCACATCTGCCACGAACACGGCTGCGTCATCAATCACTGTCGCACGGGGTTCGATGCGACTAATCTTGCCACGAAACGTTGCAATGCCTGAGGCATCGCTTCGAATACTGACTTCGTCACCCACGTTGATTTGTGCCAAGTCTGACGAGAGCAGTCGCACCTCGGCTGTCATCGATTCCAATTCTGCAACTTCAAACAGGCTTTGGCCCAGCGTAAGTGACATTCCAACATTGCGTTGCCAATCCCCCTGAACCACGATCCCGGAGGATGTCGCTCGAATCTCAAGCCTCTGTAGTTGATCCTGAATACTCTCAATTCTCCATTTGGCCTGATTCATCTCAATGTCGGCAAGCCCAACGTTTCCGGTGGCTTTGGTTGCCAGCGCCGAATCGCGTTTTTTACGCGCGGCATCTAACTCTGCTTTTGCAGCGGCTAGGTCGCGGCTCAGCTGATCATCATCGATGCGGGCCATGAGCTGTCCTTTTTCGACAGGATCCCCTGGACGCACTTCGCAACTAGCGATCCTGCCCTGGATGGGGCTAGATAAGTATTGCTTCGTTTCGGGTTCAAAGACACAATCGCGACGTGGATAATAAGGAATCGGAGCCAGCAATGCGATGCATAATATTCCAATGGCCGATAACCACCATTTAGGCTTCGAACGAATCGATTCAACAAAGCTGACGACTTGGGTGAGCCAGCTGCAGCGTCGAACGATGCGCCACGTATCTACCTGACGAATCAAACTTTCCAACGATGCCTTTGTGAGCCACAATTGACTCGCATCACGAAAGTAATGGGGAATTCCGTACTCGGTGCACGGGCTCGCGTCACAAAGAAAAACGGCAAAACCGCCTGATTCTTGAAGTTCAAAAGGGATTGCAAAAAGCGGTGTGCCAACAATCTCAGCGAGCTCGTTCAGACAAGCGCTCGTCTCGACATTGACGACCGATGCCGCGGCTGCTGACTCCATGGCAACATTGAATTCTCTCGATATTGCATCCGTCGAAAATCGCGGCTCCCTTCGCCACACGCTTTCTTTCGCGACCGTGGCCAAAACTCGGCCATGCATTCGAAAGTCGCTTGCATCCCAACCGCTATGCGCAGAATGTATCACTGCGCCTGATTTCGCGGTTATCAATAGTCCCACCGAACGCTGGCTGACGCTGGCGATGAAATTGACAACGGCCTGCGCAAAAGTACTCGACAATACATCGAATGTAGGACTTGAGGTTTCTAGTCCGGTCGTTGCGAAAGGCTCCATGACTTGGCCTTCGGTTGAGAAGACCTGCGGTTCCAAGCACTGCACACAGTCTTGATCGACGATACCCTTCGTACACAGTCCCTCAATGGTCGAGGCAAGATCAAACATTTGATCTAAGCTCTCGTTCGGGCGGCCGCCCGCTGCCGAAGGATCGACACTTGCGGAAACCGACGGTCGAAGAAAAGACTCGAGATTCAGCGGGACGTTGCGGGTGTTCATAACGCTGTTTTTCGACTTAGGATTGAACCAATTCGCAACTCGATGACCGGATAAGGCCATCTTCGTTTTCGATAACAACGGTCATTTCAATGACGTGTCCATCCGCAATAGCAAATGGAGCGATAAACTCGATGGCAGCTCGAACCACTACGTGGTTTGCAAGTCGGATTTCGGCATGGCCAGTCTTGCGATAGCGTTCAGCCGCTTCATCGGACAAATAGAAGCGAGCTCGCAATTTTGACGTGTCAACCAATCGGATGATCGCCGGTGCATTGCCTGCAATGTACTCCCCTACATCATGGTAGACAGTGACCACGGTGCCACGATGCGGTGCTCGAATCGTACGTTCGCTAAGCATCAATTGGGCTTTTTCCAGTCTTGCCTGCGATATCAATTTAGCCTCTTCTTGCGCCTGCAGTTTTGCTTTCGCAATGCTGAGATCCAACTTGTAACGCTCCAATTCCTTTGGGCTGGTTTTGCCGGCTGCCACCGATTTGGATGTTTCATCGACCCGACGCGTGTTGAATTCCGCTTCACGACGGGCGGTTTCCAGCATTCCTAACGAGTTGGCGTCCAATTCCGCTTCATGCACAATAAAACGTTGTTGTTCGTTGTCGAGTCGCCCGATTTCGGACTTCTCCTCGATGACATCGCCTGGCTTGACGAAGAGTTCGCGGACGACCCCCATTTCAGCCGTGGCGACCTCGGTATCTTTGAAGGGTTCAAGCACGCCCTGCTTATCAGCAGCAGCAAGCGACCGATTGATTACGGATTGAGCGAACGCGTTTCCATGCATCAAGCACAGAACGAGCACGCAGTGCAATCCTTGTTTCATCAAATGTAGGTTCATAGTTGGGGGTACTCAGTTACAACAGTCCGGTGAGATTTTCGGTGGGGAGCAAAGCTCGAAGAATTTCACTCCCAAAGATTGCACGCAGATACTGTAAAGAGCCCCCAAGACGCACAGATTGACAAAATTCTCACGTGGATTGTGCCGACTGCGCCGATTATGCATTCTTGCTAGAGCGATCCGTGACGCAGAGAGCAGCTCGTGCAGCACGCAGCGAGGCCGTAATTACGCTTTTATGGACGAGCGGGACGGTGATCTTGCTATTGTGGACGAGCGGGACGGTGATTTTGCTATTGTGGACGAGCGAGGCCCTTCGCTCGTTATGTTTCTACAGAACCTGAGCGAGAGCCTCGCTCAGCCACAGTAACTCACGTGGCGCGCTTACCCGGCTTGTCGGGCAATCACTCGGTGAAAGTGCAACTTCACTTCCCGATCGCATACACGGCGAACACCTTCGACTAAGCAACTTGGCTCATTTTGCGTTTGCCCAATCTCTATTACATCCTCTAATTTCGAGCCTGGTGGTACGGAAAAAGTCGATTGATTGATCGTTTGATTACCGGCATCCAGTTCCGGGACTATGAAATGGCAAGTCGCACCGAAGGTGAGCATCCTGGCTGCGTAGGCGTCGTGATACGGCCGAAGCCCGCGAAAACTGGGCAACAAACCGTGGTGGAGATTGACGATGCGGCCGCCGGCAAATTTCCAACAGGTTTCTGGAGGCAAAACTCGCATGTAGCGAGCCAGAATGACGTAGTCCGCATGGTATTGATCGATAATTTGAACCATTGCATGGTCGTCACCGGAACCGTCGTCGCGACCGATGTACTCAAATGGCACACCGAATTCCTTGGCTAGCGGTTCGCATGTTTTTCTATTTCCAATGATGACCGCAGGATTGGCACGGATGACGCCACGTCGAATTGCCTCCAAGATGGCTCGCGGCGTGTTCTCAAGGCGGGTCGCGCAGATTGCCAAATTCGGACAAAGTGAACGTTCATCAGGGCTCCAAACCCGGATCTCCAATTTCTTTTGGGCAGCGATCTGGCTCATCGCCAATTGGACTGGCGAAAGCTCACTTGAGTCAATATGGATGCGGCACATCATCGCGAACAGCGCAGCTTCGTCGTGGTCGTACATCTGGATTTCCGCGATGTTCGCTCCACGCGTTGTGACGTCGTGAATGATCGGGTCGGCCAAGCCCACGTTGTCTGGCCCTACAGCGGTGATTACGATTTCCATGGTTACAAGGTAGCTAAAGTTCTCATGAATGCAATGTGCCTTGTGGCCCTGTTCCCGCGACTACTTCGAAGTCCGTCTGCAATGCTCGGAGGCGATCCGAATCGTCTGCGAATGGATGTCAACGATGTCGTCAATCGAATGGGCGTAGCCACCTGCCATTGCAATCGCGACAGGAATTCTTCGATCTCTCAACTGGGAGATAACGAGCTCATCGCGGGCAGCTAGTCCTTGCTTGGTCAACTTGAGCCGACCGAGCCGATCACCTTCGAATGGATCTGCACCGGCCAAATAAATGGCTAGGTCAAAAGGGCCATTCAAAAAAACGTGGTGAAGTGCCGACGCTAAAGCATCCATGTAGGACTGGTCCGATGTGCCATCGGGCAAATCAATGTCTAGGTCGCTCGGGAATTTCCGAAGTGGAAAGTTCTTTTGGCCGTGTATTGAAAACGTAAATACGGCTGGATTATCAGCAAATATTTGAGCCGTTCCATTCCCTTGGTGCACATCGCAATCGATCACAACCGCGCGTTGGATCGTGGATTCGGCGAGTAGGGACAGGATTGCCACGCCTGCGTCATTGAACACGCAAAACCCTTCACCGGCATCTCGCATCGCATGGTGCGTGCCGCCAGCCATATTGACGGCGAGACCATCGAGGAGGGCATGCCTCGCTGCGTCCAAGGTGGCTCCGCTGCTGCGTTGAGATCGCTCGACCATGGCTGGAGTCCAAGGAAACCCTATTCTTTTGATCTCGGCAGCCGATAAACTGCCAGCCAGTACTCGATGCACGTAGTCTTGATCGTGCGCCAAACACAACTGCTCAACTGTCGCGGCTTTTGGGACCAGCAAGACATCTGAAAGAAAGTATGGGTCGCCAACAATGCGATCTCGCAGTCGCCGATACTTGGCCATCGGAAAGCGGTGGCTTGGTGGTAAAGGTAACTCGAAGTGATCCGTGTAGAAAAGATTCACCGATCGAGTCTTTCTGGCTGAACCGTTTCGCTGTGCTCCGATTGTTTCGAAAGCCATTGCTTCAAATCAGATTCCCGCAATTGCACTCGTCCGACGTTTACCGCTTTGCCTGTGGCTGGATCGGCATCGACCCAAGTTCCGGAGAGACGAACATCTTCGGTCGCGACGTGAAACGCGTTGGGATCAAAGGTGAGCGTGGTGTTTAGCACCGGCTCGATCGCTCGCCCAAGTATGCTTCGATAAGGGCCAGTCATCCCGACGTCGCACTGAAATGCTGTACCGCCGGGAAATATCTCTTCGTCCGCCGTGGCGACATGCGTGTGCGTTCCTAATACGGCTGTCACTTGTCCATCTAAGAAACGTCCCATGGCTTGCATGTCGCTGGTCGCCTCAGCATGCAGATCGCAAATCCGAATCCGAATATCTTCGGGCAATGCTGCGAGGACTCTGGAAACTGCGGCAAACGGACAATCAACCGGACGCATAAACACACGACCCAAGAGACTGATCACGGCGACGGCGATTCCGTCCCGCGTTTTGACAATGCAATGGTCCCGTCCAGGTGCCGAGGTCGGGAAGTTGGCTGGCTTGACGATGTTCGTTTCGGTCGCCAACACGGACGCAATCTCCTTTTTGCGATAGATATGGTCGCCGAGTGTTATGGCGTCAACGCCTGCGGCCACGAGTTTGTGGTACTGTGACTTCGTCAAGCCTGCCCCGTCGGCTGCATTCTCCGCATTCGCAATGATCAAATCGACTTGCAAAACGTTTCGCAGCCAATCGACCGAATCGCACAACATCGTTACGCCAGGCTTGCCGACGACATCTCCTACCAAGAGGACTCGGGCGCAGTTGGTGTTCTTTTTCGGAATCGTCATTTCACTTCTTCCTTGCGAACACTTCAATGAGTGGTCCCATGTTCAAAAATTGTTCCAACCGATAGACAGACCGTTTGACCCATTTCCCCAAAGGCAACGTGCTGTCCAAGGACTGGTTGCGTCGCGGCGTAGCCGCGTAGAGAATTTCAAAACCTGACTGTGTCAGCAGCCGACAAAGCGACTGCACAGTAAAGAAGTATAGATGGGATGACTGCACTTCGTTTACGGTTCGAGGACGACGCAGTACTACTTCACGAACCCGATCGAATAAATCACCAAACTCGAAAGGGACTTCCACGATCAAGACGCCTCCCGTCTTCAAGGTCTGGGATATTTTGTGAACGCTGCCAAGCGGATCGTGTAAGTGTTCGAGCACGTGGCTTAAGTGGACGCAGTCATGAAATGCATCGGGTAACGGAGTCGCCTCAAGGGTGCCGTGCTGGATATCGATACCAAAGTGCTGCTTTGCATATTTGATCGTGTCCAGTCCCGCCTCCAGCCCGAATGGCGCCCATCCTTCCAAGGCCGCTTGTTGAAGGAATACGCCGCGCGAAGCACCGATATCGAGCAATTTTCCCTTGTTCGGCAAATAGGACGCGAGTCGGGCGAAGCGTGGGGCTAACTGCTCGCCTGCGGTTTCCTCCGAAACAACAAAGTCCTGGCCAGCTGCATCGTACGATTGAGCGTACGTCGGGCTTGAATAAACCGCATCGACCGCACTTCGCGTCGGAAGCGGTTCCAAGCGTCCAAGCCCACAACCGACGCACCTGACGACTCTGGCTGTATCAAAAAGCGACCGGATGACACGCGTCACGGAAGGTACGTTGTGCCATCGATTCGAACCGCATACGATGCACAGAGATTTGGAATGAATATGGACTTGAGGAACCAAGTTCGATCACATTGAAAGTAAAGTGTTGGATGGCGACCGAGAAGCAGTCTACCGAATTTCCGAAACGAGTCATGCTAGTCATCCAGTCGATGCGGGGTGGAGGCTCCGAACGACAGATGAGCTATCTAGCCAATGAATTGGTCACCCGATCTGTGACCAGCCTAGTGACTCTGGACGAAACTGGCAACGACTCCTACTTACTCGACTCCCGAATTGAGCGTATCGGACTAAAACTAACCACGCGCCGTGGTGGCTTTTTTCGGGGGCTGATTGCAAATACGCGGCGAATCTGGTCACTTCGGCATCGGATTCGCAATTGGCAACCCGATGTTGTCGTCAGCTTCTGCGATTCGACCAACATCCTGACTCTGCTCGCCTGTCCATCGAATGTACCCGTCGTCATTTCCGAACGAAGCGACCCTCGCCAGCAGCGTCTAAGCCGCTTTTGGGAACTCCTGCGAGACAAAACTTACCCTACCTGTAAAATTTGTGTCGCTCAAACCCAGGAAGTCGCTGAGTATCTTAGCTCCCAACGTCTGGTCGATGCCTCCAACGGCTGCGTTATTCCGTCTGCGATTCAAATCCCGGAAATGAATTTAGAATCGCTTCAATCCAAGAGGCGTTCTAGCCAGCCACGAATACTAGTCTATTTGGGCCGACTATCTCGCGAGAAACGGGTCGATCGACTGCTAAGTGCTTGGGCCAAGCTGGCCGAATATCATTCGGACTGGCGACTTCGAATAGTTGGCGATGGATTGGAACGCGCGTCATTGCAAAATCTAGCCACCGAGTTGGGAATCGAAAACTCAATCCAATGGGGTCTTTGGAGTGATGATGTTTGGGGCGCGTTGGGTTCGGCTCACGCGTATTGCTTGGTTAGTGAGTACGAGGGCTTTCCACAATCGATGTTGGAGGCGATGGCGTCGGGTCTGCCAGTGGCAGTTCTGAATTGCAGTCCGGCTATTCGGCAAACCATTACAGACGGCCAATCTGGCTTGGTCATTCCGTCCGAAGATCAGATTTCGAATGTGCTCCATCGCTTGTTGTCGGACGAATCGCTTCGCAACTTCTTGGGGCAAAACGCCGCCATCCGTGCTCGCGACTTTGAGTGGTCCACCATTGTACCGCAATGGCTTTCGGCAATAGCAGCCTCAAGGTCGTTTTAGGCGAGCGGCGATGTGAAAACGACCAATCCTAACCCGATACGTAAGTGAGGGACCTGCGAAATTGTCCCTCGCTTACACTTCGGGTTGGGATACTCCACGCTGCTGCTCGCCTTAACTCACCCCGCATGGTGTTGCATATCCGACGAGAACCAACTACGATCGAAATGCCCATCATGACTCACCTTTCCCTTCCTCCCCGAAATCTAACGTGAAAAAACAATCGTTGCTTGCTGCCTTGCTTTTGTGTCCCGCAACTCACTTTGCGTTTGCTCAGGAGTCCAATCCATTGGCTAGCGTCCAATGGAAAATCGAGCAACTGACTCTCGACGCGAATGAAGGCTGCGCGATCGGTGACGTGAACGGTGATGGCAAACCGGATGTCATTGCAGGTCGAAATTGGTTTGCGGCTCCCGACTTCAAGCCTAGGCCACTTCGGATCATCGAGGACTGGAACGGCTACGTTCAAAGCAATGGGGACTTCCTGATGGACGTTAATGCAGACGGGCGGGTCGACGTGATTGCAGGCTCATTTGTTCCAACCGAAGTTTCCTGGTACGAAAATCCTGGCGATGAGGGATTGCGGCTTGGTCAAACCTGGAAGAAGCATCTTTTGGTGGATACCAAGGCGACCGAAAACGAAGCGCAATTGATGCAAGACGTCGATGGTGATGGCAAACCGGAATGGATAGTAAACAGCTGGAACAAGAAGAATCCCTTAAGTGTTTGGCGATTTACCAAAACCGAACCCTCGAAAGAGAATAGTGCCGTAGTTCGACTGGAACAAGCAATCATCGGCAAAGCCGGTAATCAACATGGACTTGGTGTCGGCGACATTAACAACGACGGTCGAATCGATGTGTTGATCGGATCAGGCTGGTATGAACATCCGTCTGAAAACCCATGGGGCCAAGATTGGAAATTCCATCCTGATTGGGACATTCAAGGAAGCATCCCAATGATCGTGCGTGATGTGGATAAGGATGGCAAAAACGATCTTCTCGTGGGAGATGGTCACGATTACGGTCTCTATTGGTGGCGTCAAACCGAGGCAAAAGGCGACGGCGCTCTTCAATTCGACAAACGGCTAATCGATAAGTCCTTTTCACAGCCGCATGCCATGGCCTTGGCGGATCTCGATGGTGACGGGCAAGACGAACTCATCAGCGGCAAACGCTACTTCGCTCACAACGGCGGCGATCCAGGCGGAAAAGATATGCCAGAAATGCATGCCTACAAACTCGTTCATGGAGAGTTTCGCAAGTCAACGATTGAACAAGGCCATGTCGGCGTGGGACTTCAAGTAGCCACCGGAGACCTGAACGGAGACCATCGGATTGACATCGCGGTCGCCGGAAAGAGCGGGACGTTTATCTTGTTCAACATGAGCCGTTAGACCAAAAGGCGAATGGCGGCCATGCGTTGCGAACAACTTGGGTGCATCCAGCTGCTGCGTTCCATGTTTCTCGATCCGTAGATCTTGCTCAGCGCTTGGCACAATTCCGACGCACATATGGGAAGGCGAGCTTCGCGGCCTGTTCCGTTTTCGGATCGCACCGCAAACTCGATGGCAACACGATCCGCATCAAATTCGGTCCACCAGCACGTCGCGATTAGACCCGCTACGAAAAGACCGAGGATCGCGACGCAGCTTAGACTCAGCCAAACACCTGCAAAGAAATTCATTGCAACCAGTAACATGGTGACGGCTATTAACGTAGGCACCATACGAATCCATGAGTGATATCGAATGCAATGGGCCATTTCATGCAATACGACCATGGACAACTCTCGGTCATCAAGTCTCTGTAGTAAAGCGTCCGTCAAAAGCAGTTTTCGGCCGTAACCGAACAGCCCAACGACGGCAGCATTGGCCATCCGGCAGCCAGTTGGCCAGTGGAGGACGCGAGGTACATTCTGACTGCCGATACGCCACGTGCGCTCAACGGCCAACGCAATTGACTCATCGATAGGTCCTGCACCAATGAGTCGTGTGAATAGGTGAGGCATCAAAACGGTAACAATCAATGATGTGGTTATGGTGCATAGAACCGTTCCGATCAGCCCTTGCTCGGATCCAGCCAAGTTAGTCAGGGCACCAAGATCCACGAGGCCTGCAATACCAATCGGAAGGGCCAGAGGAAACAGCCAAGTATTCGCGACCATTCTCGTTATGGATAATCCTCTGCCCGGGTTCCTGTTGGCCCGAGCGAAACGGATCATCTCCATGAGAAGCAAGAGTACGACACTTGGAGTAAGCAAAATTGCAATGCTACACGCATGCGAACCTGTCGAACTAGTCAAACGCTGTGTCCATTGAGTCCATCCAGCAGCCACAAGGCAAATTGGCTGTAACACACACCACAGCCAAAGCAAGAGTGACTCTCGGTGGATAAGCATCCAAGCAGGCGACAACACCACAACTCGGCCGTTGATCGCCCTGTCGACATCGAAGCCGCGTCGTTGCAATTTCTCAAGCCAACGCGCGGCAAGCGCAAAGCATCCGACAACAAACCACATATTGAGCCAGACTTGCCATTGACCGACGAGATTTGCAGTTCCGCTGGCTGTCGGCTCAGGGGTTGCAAAGCCCAGCAGTTGATTGGATAGCAACGCAGAAGGCAAAAGTAGAAAGTAGACAAGTTGCATTTCGTTACTGCGGCAAAGGGTCAAGTCGCGCTCGCCAATCCGATCTACTGCCTATCATAAACCAACTCGCCAGCCTCGATATTCGGAACGGCTGAAATCGAGAATCATTCGTCGACCTCGCCATCAAGGAAACGAATATAGTGAGCGTAACGAATGTGTAGCCTCGTAGGCGACTTCGACCAGGGGAGAGCGAGGCTCCTGCCGAGCTGGCGTCGCATTGATTCGGCAGGAGCCTCACCCTCCCGAGCTATGAATTGGTTGGGCAAAGTCGATGCAATCAGGCCTATAGGGGTGACTTGCACCCTTCCCTCCAACCCAGCGATTACGCTCCAAGGAAACTTCGTACATAGTCTTTGAAAAGGAGCATATCAGCCGGTGCTCCAGGACCAACAATCAAGGGACCTTTTTGCGGTGTTGGCCTCAACCCGTGGCTACCCTGGACCAAGCTCGCATCCAACGGTATCACATCCATTTTGTATCGGAGCCCAAGCTTCTTTTGGGCAAGTCGAGCCATCGCTCGAAGCTTGGATGTCATGAAAAGCTCGACCGGATCGTATCCGGGTTTGCGATGGATATCAACCGTGCGAGCAAAATCAGGAGCCAACGCATCATCGAGCCAGTAGTAATAATTGAACCAAGCGTCGTCTTCAGAAAGCACAATCCATTCACCACTTCGCGGATGGTCCAAATTGAGTTCACTAGGATGCACAACGGACGTGACACCTTCTATGGATTGCACCAGGCTTTTCACTTCTTCTAACATGCTTGCCTCTCGCACGTAGAGATGAGCGAGTTGATGATCTACGACAGCAAACGCCTTGGAATCGCCTGGCAGGAGCATTTCTCCGAACGGGCCGTTGCGGACCGCCAACCAGCCAGCTTGCCTAAGTGCTCGATTGATGGAAACGGACCTCTTCACGGGCACTAGGCCATACTCCGAAACGACAATCGGTATCGCTCCAATCGAATGCGCGGCATCCAATACGATGGCCGCGCAGCGATCCACTTCGGCAACACGTTCTTTGTTGGGAATAGCAAACCGCTGGAAGTCGTAGTCGAGATGCGGCAAGTAGGTGAGCGTCAGTTCGGGTTTGTTCTTGCGGAGGACTAAAGCAGTCGCCTTTGCGATCCAATCCGAAGCCGGTAGGCCTGCGTTAGGCCCCCAAAAAGAGAAAAACGGGAATGGACCTAGATGTTCCGTTAATTGGCACTCGGTTTGGTCGAGAACGTCAAATACTTTGGATCCATCGCAACCATAGTGTGGCTTTGGGGTCACGCTCCAACGGACAGGAGCATGTTGATTGAACCACCAAAAAAGTTTTGCCGTTTCGACACCGTCGTAGACCAACCCATGATGTTGAATAAGGTTGTTGGACTGTTGCCAAAATCGAATCTCGGCCGTGTCGCGGAAATACCAGCCGTTGCCAACGATTCCATGCTGACTTGGATTCAGGCCCGTCAACATCGTCGCTTGCGAGGTGCAAGTCACGGCAGGATAGGGAGCTGTCCACGCAGTCGCGTTGCCGAGCTGCCTGAGATTCGGCGCGTGCTCCAGAAGTTCTGGAGTTAGGCCAACGACATTAATAACGCAAACCTTAGCCACGGCGGTTCATTCGAATCATTCGACGACGAACTAGGAATTGACTTTGTTCTTCTTGGCGATGGGCTTTGGTACTTGGTCGTCGTAATAGTCGCGTCCAATCATGGTTCCACCGTAGTATCCACCGTATTGGTAGGTAGAACCGTAACCATAGCCACCGTATCCGGTCTTGCCGTAGCCACCGCCACTGCCGCCACTATAGTTATCGTAACGATAGCCGCCATATCCGTAACTGTTCCCGCCCACACCAATTCCATTGACCACGACTCCGAGCATATTCGCATTGATGGAGTGCAGCATTTGAGCCGCGCGTGTTGCAATCGGTTTCAAGTTACGTCGAAGCCGAACAGTCAGCAGGACTGCGTCAACCAAACCTGCCACGTTGGCTGGGTCGCTGACGACCAGCATAGGAGGAGTGTCCACAATGACGAAATCAAATTGCTCCCTGAGTGAAGCTAGGGAGTCCGCAAACCTTTCGCTGGAAAGCAATTCAGCAGGATTGCCTGGTCGCCGACCGCAAGTTACCGAAAACAAATTCTCAATCGACGTTTGTTGGATCGCGTCTTCCAGCTCCACTTTACCGCCAATCACTTGAACTAAACCGACGTCCTCTTTTAAGCCGAAGATTTTCGCAACCCGCGGACGACGGAAGTCGCAATCGATGAGGCAAACTCTTCTACCTGACTGAGCAATGGACACTGCTAAATTGCCGGCGACAGTCGATTTGCCGTCACCAGGAACAGGACTAGTCACCTGAATGACTTTGATGTTGCCTTGTTGACAGCCAAAAAATACCGCGGTTCGAATACCTCGAAACGCTTCGGCTAGGGACGAACGGTTCTTATGCAACGTAACAATGGAGCTGTCCACTTTTTTCGTCGATTCGATCTGTTCTCGATAGGGCAGCAAGAGGTAGGTGGCCCATAATAGGCATGCCGAGGTCACCCGCAATCTCATCTGGGTTCCGATACGAGCGATCGGCTATTTCAAGGAGGTACGCCAGACCGCTAAAAGCCACAAATCCAAGCAATGCTCCAATTCCCAGGTACCGACTCCAGTAGGGCCCAGCAAACGGAGCGCTCGTTGGGATTTCGAGACGTGTTATCGACTTGACTCCAAAATCCGATCCTAGCCGCAATTTCCGAAGACTCTCCTCGATTTGGTCCGCGACTGCTTTTAAGGTTTCTAACTCTGCGAGATTGAACGCGTAGCTGCTTATCAGGCCTTGATGTTCTGCAGCTTTGTCCCTCAGTTCGTCAGCTTCTTTTTTGAATTCGTTCCTTTCAAACTGCAGCTTGGAAAGCGTTTCTTTCAGAGCGCCGTAGACTACCGTTAATCGACTCTCAACGCTGAAGGATTCCTTGCGGGTAGTTCCGTTTTCTTTTTCGAAGGCCGCTTCAACTTTTTTCAGTTCCGCCTTCCGACGAGCAAGTTCTTCCTCCAACCTATCCAATCTTGATTTCGCAGCAATGACACTCGGGTGCGAGTCAGCCAAGTTCTGATCCCTCAATCGGTCCATTTCAGATCGAAAGGGAATGACTCTATCGCTCTCAAATTGTTCTATCTGCGTCTGCATGCTCCTGGCAATGTCCCTCTCTCGATACGAATCATTGCCTTCGCCTTGCTTGAAACCCGAATCGTAAGTTGAGTTCAAAGCCATTCGCAAGAGTTCTTCGAGAGGACGATTGGCCTCGCGACCCTTTTCAATCTGTTGAATTGCGGCGTCATGGTTCTTCATTTTCACGTCGATTTCGGAGATGGACTCCATGCACTTAACAATCTTGTCACTTGCGGGACTTCGCGGCTTGCCGTCAATCCAAATCAAGTCCTTGTTTTTCTGAAGCTCGTCTAGGACGGATTTAGCGGCGATCTTATTCTTGATGTACTGCTCGCCAAATCTGGTTAATACGTCTTTCGCCTCTTTAGAATACGAGTTGACCTTATCGTTGATGTGGTTTTCATAACCGTTGACAATAGCCTGGACAATTTCTACCGAAAGATCGTCATTATCGGTGGTAACACTAATGTCCACGATATCGCTGTTAACGTCCTTGGATCCGAGTTTGACTTCCAACATCTTGCTAAATGGATTGTGAAGCATTCTTACAATTTCATCAGCGGATTTTCCAACCAGCATTCCTCTTTGAGTTAGATCTAGTTGGCCGATTACTACCGCCTTTTTCAACACCTCCGAACTTCGAACGATGACCAACTCATCGCCGCGAGAGCGAGAGTCCACTCTATTATCCAAAGTGGAAAAGGGAATTTCCTTGGGGGGAGCCACAACCTGAACTTGAGCTGTCGCCTTGTACGTCGGCGCAATTTGCACGAAGTACAAGTAGCCCAACGTCGCCCCAATCGCCGATCCGAGTATCGGGAGCCATTTCCAACGCAAAAGAATTTTCACAAGGTCAGGGCTTGCAGGCGTCCCCTGGGCAAGTGTTGGCGTTCCAACACTCTCTGACGTGGGTCTG
>JANMLD010000331.1:0-12798 GCA_031372345.1 Pirellula sp. | reverse complement strand
GTCTTGTCGCTACTGCCGTAGACGCGGAACTCGTACCACCGCACTCCGCCGCCGCCCGCCGTAGTGTCGATGGAGTGCGCCGCCACAATGCTCTCGTGCCCAGCTTCAAAGCGTCCCACATGTTTTGCGGGCGGTCTTCCTGTCTCTTTGCGATCAACTTCTTGATTAGACTGTTGAACTCGGGCGTAATGTTGTCGTTGACAACAAGCGCCGATGGCGGCGACGCAGACAAATGCTTGCTAAGCAATTCATTGGGTGTGTTCCCCGTGTATGGAGCTTTGCCAGCACAGAGTTCGTAAATCATGCAGCCCATGGAATAGATATCGCTCCGTTCGTCCAAGTTGTGACCGCGAATCTGTTCGGGCGACATGTACGAACGTGTTCCCTCCTTTTTGTTCTTCGATCCAAAAAACTTTCCAAGCCCCGTCTTCATTTTTCTCGAAATGGTGAAGTCGATGAGTTTCACTTCAAATTCTCGACTGAGCAAAAAATTGTCCGGCTTGATATCGCAATGGACGTAACCCTTGGTGTGAAGCCAGTTCACTCCGTCACATGCTTGCTCGATGATACTCTGCAGTTTGTACGCGATAGGTTCGGGGCCACGACGAAGGGCTTGCTTCAAATTGATTTCGCTAAAAAGCTCGAGAACGATAAAGGGCGTTTCGGCGTCGGTTCGATACTCAATCAGTTTGATAATGTTCTTGTGATGAAGCGTTTTTGCGATCTCGTATTCGTGCTTGAGGAAGCCGATTTCCACTTTGTTTCCGCGTTGCTCGGGACGCAAGACCTTGAGCGCGTAACGCTTTTCGCCGTCATCTCGAATGGCTTCCCAGACCTGGCAGGTGCTTCCGAGACGAATCAATCGCGTCAGGCGATACGGGCCGAGGAAGTCTCGAACTTTGACCATAGGGAGGCGATTTCGTGCTGGATACTAGGGTGGAAATGGTATGGCGCCCCCCTGCCCTGCTCCGCTTTTGCCAAGTCGGAATGCAGGTTTTTACGGAATTCGACCAACAGAATCGCTCGAATTCGATTCAAGCTCGCCCGCCGTCTGGATCGCCATTGGAGACACTACTATAAGCATAATCGGTACGACCCGAAAGGTTTAACATTGGCAAGGGCAGGGGGGTTCGAGGGATTATGGCGAACGGTAGATCGGCTATGATCGTCCGGTCCAGTACTTGAAAGCCTTTTGCTGCAATCGCCGGACATACTTCTCGGCTTTTTCGCCCGCCCAGTCTCCACGATAGCTGGTTCGGCCGGCCCACCATCCGTCACCGGGGAGTCGATCGCTACCGCGAACGACCAACACCGCTAACTCCGGCTCACCGTTTTCTTTCGCCTTCGCCTCCACCTCACCTAGCACTCGGCAAAGCTCTCGCATCCTGGGGCGAGTGAACTGCGTGCCTAGTGCCGCCAGTGCTTCCGAATAGCTGATATCGGTTTGGCATTTTGCGCACTGAACAAGTAGTTGCTCAATTGACTCCGCTTGAAACATCATGGCAACGAAACAATATAAGCGATCAAGTCGGCCATAGCTTGCTGGTCTATTTGGCTTTCCAGCCCCTCAGGCATCAGGGACATCTTCGACGACTTCATTTCGGCAATGTCGGCTCTCGCGACCACTTCCGCAATGTTCTCGCCTCGAAGCAAAGTTACGCTCGTCTCCGACTCATTCGAGATCATGCCCGTTACGATGCGTTCATCGTTCGTCAAAACAGTGTAATTAACATATTGCGGATTCACTTCGCGATTTGGTTCGATGACATTTTGCAAGATTGCTTCGGCCCCTCGAAACTTGTAGGAAGCAATGTTGGGTGCCAGTTCGTACCCAACCCCCTCAAGCTTATGGCAGGCTGAGCACGACTTTGCAAAGATCAGCTTGCCGCGGACTTTGTCCCCCGGCATCGACAAAGATGTTTGATACCGCTGGAGGACTTCTTGTCTGTTGCCCATGTTGGAAGATTTCATGGCCACTGCGACCAATTGCTTAATCTCTGGATCTTTGTGGTTTCGCAGGTTGGCGAGCCGTGCTGGGTCTAAGTCGGTCAGTAAGAAGCCCCCCTGCCCTGCCCCCTGCCCTGCGCTCTGTAGCATGGCCTCGATCCAGGAAGCCCTCGAAAGTAGGACGTCCGAAGCCAATAGGCGCAATCGGGGACTTAATCCGGGCCAGACAGCCAAAATGCGTTGAGCTACTTCGGGTGATTGATACTGCATCAAAGCTCGAGTCGCCGCCTCCTGCACTGGCTGCGAAAGGCGTTGGTCTAGCAAACCCGCCAGCATCGGGATATCGTCGTCCAATAGCTCCCAACGCAACAACTCAATGGCCTCGATTTTTTGTTCTGGTGAGGCAGCGTCATCCAAGCATCGAACTCTGGCTTCGCGAACCAGTTTCGTTCGCTCGGAAAGAAGGTTGGGCAACTTAGCGAATTCGCTTTCACGCGTTGCAGCGCTATTGAATCGGATTTGCAATGCGTTGATTAAACCGATACAAAGCTGCCGTCTTGGTTCGTCCATGGGCATGATGCCAATCTGCTTATCTAGCAGTGCAAGCTCTTGGATGGTCGACTGGTTGCCAGCAAGCTTTGCGATCGCTTGCCAAACCGTTCGGAGTTTGCCCCCCTGCCCTGCCCCGTTTGAATTCGCATCGCCATTGCCGACTTGCCCCCCCTGCCCTGCCCTGAGAATTTCCAAGGCAGCAATTGCATTGGAACCGATCGCATTAAGGCTAGACGCATACAACCATTTGTCGTCTTGGGATAATGCTAATAGCCGGATGGCAATCGCAACCCGGTCTCGTTCTGCGAGACTAAAACGACTCAGTGACAATCCTAACTGCAACCGCACATTCGGATCCGAGTCTTTTGCGAGAGCAATGAGTTTCTCAGTCGTTTGAGACGATTGCTTGGTGCCCTCGCTCCATCGAATCGCCCATTCGCGAACGCGTGGATTTGGGTCAGCCAATGCATTTTCAGCCCCCCCCTGCCCCGCCCCGAGACTAGCAAGTACGCCCAACGCGTGAACTCGGCCTAAGGGTGACATAGAGGATTTCGCAAATCGCTCAAGTGCCTCGACTGCTTTTCCCACCGAGTCTTGATTGCCGTGCACAACCAGCCGTTCGTAAAGGAGACGCGATGCAGTATCGCGATGCCATCCGTTGGTGTGCTCCAGCGTCGCAATCAATTGTTGAAGGGTTGCATCGCGAAGTTGCGGTTTCGGAGGACGCTTGAAGTTGGCCGGCACGACACGATAGACTCGACCCCGATCTCGGCCGCTTGTTAAGTCCAAGTGTTGCTTGATTTCTTCTGGCAAACTTTTGGGATGTTCGATGACTTCACGGTAGAGATCGGCAATGTACAACGTTCCGTCCGGGGCGTTTGCGAACTGGACCGGGCGAAACCAGATGTCGGACGAGGCGATGAATTCCGATTCTTTGTCGATCCTTTCACCCACCATAGAAATGCCCTGTTGTGTTAGTTTTTTGCGATGGACGATATTGCTACCGACATCGCCGACAAAGGCGAAGCCATGCATTTCAGGGAAAGCATTGCCTCGGTAAATGGTGATCCCTGTTGCACTGGTGAAATAGCCGGAAGATCGCCCACCCCCCTCGACAGGACCGGGCACTTGGTTGTTGACTCGCAATCGAGTCCGAACGGTGCGCCATGGTTCCACCGGACTGATTCGATAGACCGAGGCTTGTGGGCCATCGGCCGCGATGCTTTGTCGCGACGGCGGCAGTGGGGCGTTGTTTTTGGCTGTCGCGTAGCGATCCGCATAGAGGTGTAGTTGCAGATGATCGCTATTCTGGCATGCGAAGCGACGCCCCCAATCATCGAAGGACATGCCATGTTGACCGCCACCACTCTCTGGTCGAAGCTCCAGCGTCTTTGGATCAAATGAAAAATCTCTTCCATTCAAAACAATCGCATCGCGATCTGGGAATGACGTGGTCACCACCTTGGCACCGGAGCTGCTGGTTTGACAGTAGATTCGATTATCGAGTCCCCAACAAAAACTGTTTAGCAGGCCTTGAACATTTTGACGTCCAAATCCAGTGAAGACTCTCGTTTGGATGTCCGCTTGCCCATCGCCATCCTTATCCTTGCAATACCAGATGTCGGGCGCTGCCGCAATAAAGACCCCGCCGTCGTAGAAGATCACGCCGGTGGGCCAAGAAAGATGATGTGCAAAGAGGGTGCTCTTTTCGAAGCGTCCGTCGTTGTCGGCATCCTCGAGGACACGAACGTTGCCAAGAGATTCCTTGTCTTGCTCTGAGTAGTCGCACATTTCAACGACATAAAGCCGGCCATTTTCGTCAAAGGACATGGCCACGGGGTCTCGAACAAGCGGTTCGGCAGCAGCCAGCTCCAATTGGTATCCATCTTTGACTTGGATGGTGGCCATGGCTTCGCGTGGTTCGTTTGCCGGCGTTCGAGGTAACTCGTCGGCAAAGCTTTTTTTCGTCGGCTCCTGGGAATGCAAGAACGAGGGGCACAGTCCCAAGGCGACCCACGAATGGAAGACGAAACGGGCAAATGGATGGAAGCGACGCATGATTAATAGGGGTTTTTCAAGACGGATTAGATCGATGAACAAGAATTCATCTTAATCGCAATTGAGAACGCCGTGTTGTCGGCCTTCGGGATCATTGCACGGTTATGGATTCCGTTGAAACGTTGCTCCCACCGACCAGGGTCGGTGGAGAGCGGTGCAAAAGGGCGATTGACGTAGCGGCCAATCATCGCTCCACCGACGCGGGGTCGGTGGAGGCGTGTTGGTCAGACTTCAGACTTCAGACTTCAGGCTTCAGACGTCTGACTCGCCTTCCATCCGAGCTTGTCTCGGTGGAGGCCGCAATTGGCAGCTACCAAGACGTTATACTGCTATGGAAAAGCTCTCCGTCCGGCTTGTCCGGGCGGAAGCCGCGTTTCGCCTCCGCCCAAATCGTCACGCAATCTCCATAATGCAATCATGAAGATCCAGCCCATCTATCTTCCAGACAATACAAACGCCGCGTATCAGCTCAATTGGTCCTTGAGTGTTTTCGGCAAGGAGGCTCTTCCGTCTCTTGAGACTTGTATAGATTTGCTTCGAGAATCCGTCGCCCGAGATCAACTGAAAATTCTTGAATTCCGGTTCCGCCCGCCCAACGTGGTTCAGTTCTTTGTTAGCTCGCAGCCGAGTACCAACCCTTCCCAGATCGTTCGGTCCATTAAGGGACGTTGGCAGAATGTTTCCCGACCGTTTCATCCAATCGAATTTCGTCGCAATTATCGGATCACTTCCGTCGGCACCGTAAACTCCGAGGTGCTCGATTCCTACGTTTTCAAGCAACCAGCCAAGCATCGCATGGCGGATGCCAAAGTGCAATCGATGATAGAGTCCGTTCAATACCATGATCCCGAAGTGGATCTGAACTGCGTGATGCGAAGCAGCCATGGTGAATACCGCGATGCATTGCATATCGTGATCGAATCCGAGAGCGATTGGCACGAAGTTCGACCGGTTGTACTAACGAGTTACCGCGATGCGATCATTAACAGCTGTGCGAAACACAACTGGCGATTGTCACGTATCGGCTTGCTTTCCAATCATTTGCACATTCTGGTTGGACCTGCGGTCGATAATTCGCCAAACGACGTTGCCCTGGTCTTTCTGAACAACATGGCGTACTCTCAAGGAATGAAACCGCTTTTTCGTTTTGGTTTCTTTACCGGGACTTTTGGCGAGTATGATCGGGGTGCAATTTGGAATGCAATGGAGCGAGACGTTGCTACCGCCCGGGCAAGCCGGACGGAGAGCTTTCCAAACGAATCGCTTGGGTTGTAGCGGCCAATCATCGCTCCACCGACGCGGGGTCGGTGGAGGCGTGTTGGTCAGACTTCACACTTCAGGCTTCAGACTCGCCTTCCATCCGAGCTTGTCTCGGTGGAGGCCACAATTGGCAGCTACCAATCCGTTATCATGCTAGTAAAAGCTCTCCGTCCGGCTTGTCCGGGCGGAAGCCGCGTTGCGTCGCCCAACTTCCAACTTCCAACTTCCCCCCCCTGCCCTGTTTCGATTACATTGAGGTAGAACAAAGCATTTACTCATCGTATCAGGGAAATTGTGACGCAAACCGCTATCGAAACTCGGCAACTAACCCGCGTATTTGGAAACCAAGTTGCCGTGGATTCCGTTGATTTGAAGGTGGACTGCGGGACGTTCTACGGATTTCTAGGTCCGAACGGGGCTGGCAAGTCTACGACCATCAAGATGCTGACTGGGCTATTGAGCCCCACCAAAGGAACGGTCTCCGTGCTTGGTTTCAATATGTTGGATCATGCTCAATCCATCGAAGCCAAACGCAACCTTGGCGTGATCCCTGAAAACCTTGCACTTTTCGACAATCTCACGGCGATTGAATTTTTGATCTTCATCGGTCGCATTCACGGTTTGTCGCGAGAAACCATTCGTCAACGAAGCGACGAGATGCTCTGCTTGCTCTCCCTAGAAAAGGAAACCAAAAAACTGGTCCTCGAATATTCGCATGGGATGCGAAAAAAGCTATCGTTGGCAGCGGCCTTGTTGCCCAATCCAAAGTTGCTTTTTCTCGACGAGCCCTTCGAAGGTGTTGATGCTGTCGCGTCGTTAACGATTCGCGATTTGCTATCGAATTTTGTTGCCAAGGGTTCAACCGTATTCTTGACATCGCACGTTTTGGAAATCGTCGAACGACTCTGCACGCATGTCGGTATTATTCAGAACGGCAAGTTGATTCAGCAATGCTCGATGGAGGATATCCATGTGAACGGATCATTGGAGCGGTGCTTTTTGCAGGCCACTGGTGCGGATAAGAATCAAGTCGCGAAACTGGATTGGCTTGAGCAAAGCGGGGCGAGTTGATAGTGTCACCAACCTTGCAGAAAAATTCGTACTTGAGCAATACGCTAAGCCACTTCTGGACGTTTGTCTGGCTCCGTTGGCGAATTCGGATCAATCAATTGCGGCATGGTTCATCGCTCGGCAAAGCCCTTGCCGCCATTTTGCTCGTGTCCTTTGCTTTGTCATGCGTTGGTGTGCTGGTGTTCAGCGTCATTTTGGGAGCGACGGTACCGAGATTGATTCCTCGTGAAAACTACTTTTTGTTTTGGGATGGATTGAGTGCGATCTTTTGTTTTGTCTGGGTCATCCATGTAGCTACGGACGTTCAACGCACTGACGCCATTACCTTGGACAGGATCCTCCATTTGCCTGTAGCGTTTTCTCAAGTGTTTGCGATCAACTACCTGAGTTTCTTGATGAGCATGACGCTTGCCTTGATGTTCGTCTGTTGTCTCGGATTCATGTTGGGTTCCTGTTTTGCGATTGGCCCGATTGCGCTTTTGTTTTTAATTCCTTTGGTTTTTTTCCTGCTTGCGGTCACTGCGTTGACTTATCAATTGCAAGGTTGGTTAGCTGCACTCATGTCCAATCCGCGACGACGGCAACTGATCATGATTCTACTGCCCTTTTGCATTATCGTAATCTCTCAGCTTCCTACAATCGTTGCGACTCGATTTGCCAGGGATGAGTCAAAACTAAACCGCGCGAGAGAAATGTTGGCTCCCCCGGTGACAGTCCCCTCCCCTGCCCTGCCACCAGTACCCTCCCCTTCTGAACTCGACACACAAGCGGAACCTAAGCTTGAAGACTTGGAACCAGTGGCACCGGTTCCATCGCTGCCGTCCATCGACGAAGACGCCGAAGGAGCGAAAGAGTCTCAATTGCGGATCAAGGCACTGGAATTGGCTCGTGCAGAAAAGCAGGCGCTTTGGTTAGGGCGAATTCGATTAGCCAACCTTTTCTTTCCACCCTTGTGGATGGCCGGATGCGTTGAGTCCATTGTGTCGGGCACGTTCCATGCTTTTTGGATTACGGGCGCAATGACGCTGGTTGGCTTTGCTTCATTGCGAAGAAACTACTATCAGACACTCCGATTCTATAAAGGTGAGACCGATTCGCGAGCGTTGCTGCCCCAAGGCTTGGCTGCGGACTCAAATCAGAAAGCCATCGAAAGGCTACCAGCACCTACTTCTCACGTGCGTGCAGTGAATAAACTGCTACTGGTCGAACGACACATCCCATACGTCTCCGAAGAAACGGCAGCTATTATTACCATGACGTTGCGATCCATGTCGCGCGCGCCAGAGGTCAAACTCTACTTGCTACTACCGCTTATTGGTCCCTTTGTTTTGTTTGGAGTCTTGCAAGCGGTACAATTGCCGAAAATCGATGAACTCAAAGCAGCCATCATTGTCGGCTTTTCGGCATTCGGACTGTTCGTCACTTCCGGCATGCTCGGCAATACTTTTGCGTACGACCGAGCCGGTTTTCGGGCATTCGTTTTGTCGCCTATTCCAAGGGAACGTATCTTGTTGGGACGCAATTTGGCGACCACCCCTGTCTTGTTGTTGCAAACGTTTTTGCTGGCCATAGCGATCGGAATCTACTTTGGGATGACCTTCGACAAACTGCTATGCGCACTTTTTTTGTCAGCGTCGCTCCTGCCTCTTTTTTCCTTGTTGACGAATCTGATGTCCATTCTGACACCGTTTCCACTTGCAGCTGGCAGCATTCAGCCAAAGCAATTCAATCTCGTCCCAGTCCTCTTTAGTTTAGTACTGAGTATGTTCATGCCAGCCATCACTGGCTTGGCTTTGATTCCGCTCGGAATAGAATGGGGCATCGACCGGTTTTTCCCGAACATAGCGATTATTCCCATCGCGTTGTTGTTGTCGATTCCATGGTTAGCGGCCTCCCTGTTCTTGTACCGTTGGGTGTTGCCTTGGGAGGGCAAACTTTTAGCCAACCGAGAAAAAGAACTTTTGAGAATCGTCACCTCGAAGATCGAATAGAGTGAGTGACTTTTATGGCACTTGAAAAGCGAGCCCGTCCTGAAAGCTTGGACTACCTCCTAGCTGCGATCGCTCCCGTATTCATCATCGGAATGATCGGGTCGCTTGTTTATTTCATCATCACGGTCTGCTATCAAGGTTCTTATACCGAACGATTGATGTGGATTCTTGGGCTTTACACGGTGGCAGCCGTTTTGATTGCGAGAATTGCCATCGAGCAGAGTCGGCAAGTGGCCTTTGCGTACATGTTTGCGCTCGGCGCAGCAACCTTGTTCGTGACGCCGCAGTTTTTCGTGGTGAGCGGAGCCATGGCACTTTTCAGCTTCCCGATCCTTGTCCTATTGTTGGTGATGATCGCCGTCCTGGCGGATCGCATTACGTTTGACTGCACATCGATGAACGAACAAGTGCAAAGCACCGGTGTAGGCCTCCTTCAGTCGCTTGGACTGGTTAAAAGCGAACGCAAAAAGTCGGAGCCGAAATCGACTTCTAGTGGCAAGGTCGACGATAGTCCGTCCGATGAAAACAAGAAGAAGTCATCGACAAAACGCAAGCACAATCCAGGCGTATGGGTTTTGTATTTTGCACTGTTCGCCCTACCCTTGTTTGGGCTCGGACAAATGGTGATTCAGAGCGATGCGGATCGGCGTTGGGCATTTACGTACCTGTTTTTTTATCTTCTAAATTCGCTCTTCTTGCTGGTTTTGATCTCGCTTTTGTCTCTGCGAAAGTACTTGCGGGAGCGGGGGGTTCCGATGGAAACCTCGTTTGCAGCCCGCTGGTTGGTGATCGGGATGACGAGTGTCTTCGTGATTCTGTTGGTTCTTTCCCTATTGCCGATCCCCGGTCATTCGCTCCTTTCGATGGATCTGCCATTTCGCATAACGAGTCGCGACGACTTGAAGGCAAACCAGTGGGGATGGGGTCGAGAAGGAGCGGAGGGGGACGGGCCTAAACAAGGTGAGGGAGAGCCTCAGGACAAGCCGGGGGGCAATCAAGATGGCAAGGGACCAGACGAAGGCGGAAAACAAGTTGGAGACAAGCAAAAGGAAGGCAAGCAAGCTGGCGAACCCTCTAACAACGGCGATCCGCAACAAAGTGAAAGCAAGTCAAGTGACACGGATCCAAAGAATGGCGATGAGAAGAATCAAGGCAACGAAAAAAGCAAACCGAAGGATGGCGAAAAGAAAGACGGAAAGCCTGGCAACCCAACGGAAAAAAACAAAGACGAGACCTCCCAAAACGAGCCTAAGCAAAACGAGCCCAAGCAAAACGACGCTCAACCCGGCGACGCAAGGAAACCACCACCGGAAAACAAGCCACAGGGCAAACAACCTCAACAGCAACAGCAACCCCAACAGCAGCAACCCGAACAGCAACCGCAGCCAGCTCCGCGCTCGCTATCGATTCAATGGAATCTGTCAGCCGCATTGCAATGGTTTCTGATGTTGGTTTTGGCGATAGTAGCCATTGTTTATGGCTTCCTCTATCGAGCTCAATTGTTGGCGGCCATCAAAAGTTTTCAGGACTGGTTGAGCGCGTTGTTTGGACGAAGAAAGAGGTCTTTGGTGCAAGCGAACCTTTCGGCGGAAGACGCAGTGATGCTCGAGACTCCTTATCCACCGTTTCATACTTTTGAGAATCCCTTTTCAGCGGGGAATGGCTGGACGCGCGAGCAAATCGTGCGGCACATGTATCGCGCGATGTTGTCTTGGGGATACGAACATCGCGTTGTATGTCGCGAAGACGAAACACCGGAGGAGTTCATGCGCCGGCTATTCCGACGATTCCCCGAGCAGCAGGAGTCGTTTTCGATGCTTGGCATGTTGTACAATCGGATTGCCTATGCACGCGGCAAAGTCACTTCGTCGGAATTGAAACCGATGACCGACTTGTGGCAATGGCTGGTAAGGAAAGGCACAGTGTAACACGGCACTCCGTGCCGTGAATCCCGCCACTCCGAACCATGTCATGCACCCCCGGCGATCAGCAAGAAGTGTCATTTATTCCTCCTTTTTTTATCCTCTTTCTGTGTCCCCTTGAATCCCGCTCTCGTTACTCGAGAATCTTGGACCAGCGAAATCGGAGCTCATCGACAACATTTTCAAACGTCGTCGACTTTCCTCTTCCAGCAATCATTGAAAGATATTCTAGCCAAAACGCCTGGAAGTCTGGTTCTAAATCAAAAAATCGTGCGTTGCATTCCCACTGCTCTTGGCAGAAGCCTTTTTTGCAGTTGTTGTCCGTCAGGAATTGCTCGTAATTCCATCCTAAACTCGTGGATAATTCCGGAAAAAGGCCAGCAACTAACTCTTCAGTAAAAAGACATTTTGATTCTCGTACTGCGGCGTTACCGTGTTGCGACGGATTCAAGAACGATTCCAAATGCCGAAAAACAGACTTGCGAATAAACTCCTTGATTACAACGTTGTCTAGCTCAACGTTTCGTATAGCAATAAGGTCTGCCTCAAAATGCTTTGCATAAGTATCAAACACAGGTCGCTGCAAAGACTTAACCATAGCATTAAACAAATCTGGGTCCACGGAATAATCGTCGACCGCGATGTAACGAAGGGAATCACTCAACGTAAAACTGCATTTACAAATCCCGCTCTTATGGAGGAATTGCAGGTACTGTTTGCTTTGCCTACCTGTAATCTCCTGTATCTCTTGTTCGCAAAAATACAGCAAATGTTCGCTTACGACTGGCCAGATACCTGCTTCGAACTCTAGAATTGCACTATGTTTTGCCAGAATAGCGTCGCGTGTATTGGTTCCGAAATTTCGGAATTCGATTTTACATGCCATTTATCTTGATCCATTCATCCAGGGGGAGAGTTCGCACATTTCGCATCAACTGTTCGATTGATCTTTCGGGGTTTGCGTTAGCGAGATTTTTCCACCAATCGTCAATATGTATTCCGCGTGGGTTCATGTTGTCAAAAATCTTCGAACCCTTCTGAATGAACGCGTGCCAATACGCCGAATGGTACCCAGTCATTGCGATCGAGCGACCAAATCGGGTGGATCGGTGTTCCCTCAAGTACTTCAATCGTGCCATCGGGACCGAGAATCTCCGCTCGAACGATGACGTCGACTTGGCGTGTTACGAAGCGAGCCGTGATGACGCTGCCTTCGCCGGTTGCTATCGTTGGGCAGTGTTCAATCGCCGTTACGTGAGCCATACCTGCGACTTGCAACTCCGTAATGTTCAGCGGTAGCAATTGGCCAGCTTTCAGGCCGTGGGATTCAACCCATGTTCGTTGCCGCAGAAGTTCGGCGTCTACGATTCCACCGTCCGTGCGCTCAACCGTGATCGAGATTTTTACCCAAGTCGCTTGGTCGGGTTCAGGTAGGCTATCGTCGTATTCCCATGGCTTCGGATTCTTCGTCGGGACGCGAGCTCCTAATGGCACTTGCTCGATCAGGACCAACGTTCGTCTTGGAGATGCAAGCAATGAAGTGATTGTGGCTGTTTGAGAGGGTGTTATGGTGGGTGAAGAGGGCGCGGAATCACGGTACGGAGTCCCGTGCCACACTGGGTCATCCATTGACCATACGTCGTCGTCGGCCGCTTGGCTTCTCGGCATGTCCGAGAGGGTGACTAGCGTTCCTGCTACGAAACATCCACCAAGTACCCATCGTGAGAGCGTGTTAGCGCAGTTTCCCGCCTCGGTTGCTGCTGTTGCTAACTTAGACACTCCGCCCGTCATCAAACTTACTGCGGCTTCGCCTCCGATGAACTTGCTCCAACCATGTGTGTCATCCCAGCCGCCCGGTGTTCCACTTTCGGCAGTAACTATTCCACGACTCCAGTCCCAAGATTCAATCGGAACATGCATGACTGGATTACTCAAAAAAGATGACATGTTGAGTATTCCGACTCCGACATCTTGGACTCCGTTTACGATGTTAAGCG
>JANMLD010000317.1:0-25817 GCA_031372345.1 Pirellula sp. | reverse complement strand
GGATGGCTCGAAAGGGCTTCGCGGAGACGCAAGCTGTTTGACAACCGACAACGCCATCGAGGAGTTTTCACGCTGGACAGGTCTGCCGCAATCGCTATTACGCGATCAAGAATTGCTCGAGCGAGAGACCGTGGTCAGCGCGCTGTCCGAGGAAGTGATTGGCCAGTCGGTAGCTTGCCAGGGAGCTGCGAGCGTTGTGATGCGTTTGAAGTCTTCGATGAACGATGTTGCTAGACCTTTCGGGTGCTTGCTGTTTTGCGGACCTACGGGCGTAGGTAAAACACAGTTGGCCAAATCACTTGCCAAATACTTGTTTGGAGCGGATGGTCAGAAAACACGATTGGTCCGGCTCGACATGAGCGAGTATCAGTCAGGAGCGGCGGGTCAACGCTTTCTGAACGATGCAAATGGCGAACCTGCAAAGTGGATCCAGCAGATTCGCAATCAACCACTTCAAGTGCTTTTGTTCGATGAAATCGAAAAAGCATCCTCCGAGGTATTCGATATCCTGCTTAGTCTGCTCGACGAAGGACGCTTAACGGATCGTTACGGCAATCTGACCAACTTCCGTTCGTCGGTAGTGTTGATGACGAGCAATCTGGGATCAACGCAGCAGAGTTTGTCGGGATTCCAAGGGGCGAGCGCGGTCGACTATGCGTCGTCTGTGCGGAAAGCCTTGCGACCTGAGTTTATCAATCGCTTGGACGCAATTGTGCCATTCTTTCCGTTGCAACCGGAGAGCATTATCGCAATGACACGCAAGGAACTGAATGAAGTTCGCGAGCGCGAAGGGGTTAAGCGACTAGGATTGAAGCTGACCTTCACAGATGCTCTGGTGCAGCACATTGCTTCGGTCGGATTTTCATCGACGTTAGGTGGGAGACCTTTACAGCGAACCATTGAAAACGTAGTCATGGCCAAGCTGGCCCGATATATGGTTGAATCGTTACCGTCGCCGAACTCAAGCGTGCAAATGAATTGGGACGACCGCAAGAAGGAAGTGGTCGTAATCGTTTAGCTCCAAGTCATTGCCACTATTGTACGGCGATAAACAAAGGAGTCATTGTTCATTCTCACAAGCGATTGAATCTCCAGCTGATTATCTAACGCGACGATTTTGTGCCATTCAAGCCACAGTTTCTATCCGTCGGACATGTCATCGGCAAGTTCAACTTCGACATGCCCTGTGCATCGACCCACAGGTTGATAACACCTAAGAGAATGGCGGATATGAATCCTTGGAAAACTACCGACATCAGGTAGGCGGCGACAATCAATCTGGACCAATGCAAATCCACCGTGCGTTTTGTGAGGTACTCAATCAAGCCTTCACGAATCAAATACAAGCTAAAGAACATGCAAAAGCTGCCCCAAATCAGCAGCGGAATCGGCGAAAAGAACTTTGCAGCCGCCGATGCATAAAAGGAGTCTGTCGGTTTTCTTAACGGACCGAGACTCGCCAATCGATGCGAGACTGCAATCGCTGCAAAAGTTGTGAATCCCGCATAACTCAAAACGAGGCATGCGATGAATCGATGAATCATCCAATCCTCGAGGCTTCCATTGCGCATATAATGCTCAACTGGAAACGCAGCCAACCCGATCGTCGCGACGGCACAGAGTAAGAAGATCATCCCAAGGAATCGATCCGGTCGAACGCTTAGCAGTCCGCCAAGGATGGCCGAAAGAAATCGGAAACCGTCTCGGAAGATGTTCAGTTTGCTTTCGCCAATTCGCGTTGCATAGGGTATTGGGATTTCGACGATCCGCATGTGCGTGACGAGAGCTTTGGCGCTCATGGCTGGGGTGAAATGCAGCCCGGATGGAAGTGGTTGTAATTGCAACCATGCGACGCGGGTCAATACTCGCATGCCGCTGGCCGCATCGGTCACACTCCTGCCAGTTAGGAACCCCAAAAGAATTGCATAAAGCCAGTTGCCAATGCGGCGTAAACGCGGCATCTTGCTGTCCGGGCCCATTCGAGACCCCAAAACGACTTCCGCTCGATCGTCCAGGATCTGGGAACACATTTTTTCAAAGCAGGCTGGGTCGCAGGTTCCATCCGCATCGAGAAAGGCCAGCAAGTCACCTGTTCCCTCGACAAAGCCGCGTTGGATGGCGGCTCCGTAGCCTTGATTGGTCGGAAGTTCGATGACGGTTACGGCTCCAAAGGTGCGCGCGATCTGGACGGTTTTGTCGGTCGAGCCATCGCTTACCACAATCCATTCTATTTTTTGTAGGCCAACATTGAGGCGCAGCGACTCCGACACCGCGAGGCAGCGGGTAAGCGTAGCCGCGATGGCTTGCTCTTCGTTCAAGGCAGGTATAACGACGGTCAATGTACTTTTAGTTGACGAAATCATGACACCAGTCTAATGAGTCGAAGTGGCATTTTTGTAGACTTAAGCATGCTATCACAAGTCATCGGGATGGCGGTCCTGGCTGGAGATTGCACCCTTGAATTCAAGTGATTTTTTCAGGAGAAACAGCAATCGGCAAGCTTTTCAATGAAATGGCCTGAGACGTTTCAAAGAACTCCCCAAGAAAGTCCAAATCTCGAATTAGATGGCGGACGCAGCCGCCAAGAACCATTTCCAACGATTGCCGTTTCGACCGTCATGGCCTGCTGAGATTGGCGATCCAGTTGGGGGCGTATCGGACTTCAACTTGCTTGGAAAACCTGAATGTGTTTGAATTGAAGCGACTTGCTCAAGTCCCGTATCTGTCGGAAATGCATCGCTCGAACGGATTGCAAGTGCACGCAAGTCTGCGCCAGCACAAAGCGGTTTCAGCAACTCCGCCATATGCGCAGCGCTGGCAGGGCGATCATCAGGGCTTCGGGCCAGCATCGAGCGGACCAGTTGGGTTAGCGGTTCTGGAGCATCCCCTCTCAATGCTGATAGGCTGGGAGCATCGTGCGTTGCCAACATCCGCAACTTGGCAAGTGGCGACATATTCGGAGCCACCGCCAATGGTGCATTCCCACACAACAGTCTAAAAAGGGTGGCTCCCATAGAATATAGGTCGGCCCGATAGTCAACTCCCTCCGGGCAATCGACTTGCCAATCCAAAGTCGAGGATCTTAACAATCCCCTCATTGTTCAGTATCAAGTTGGAGGGTTTGATGTCGCGATGAACAATGCCCATAGCATGTGCGTGCGAGAGGCCACTTGCCGCTTGCCGAACGATTTCACAGGCATCGGCGAAACCCAAACGCCCGGCGCACCTGGCCACTCGGCTTAAGTCCATGCCGTCGATGTACTCCATTACGAGGTAGTGAGTCCCTTGATGTTCGCCGGCGTCGGTTGCGTTGACGATCGACGGGTGGCTCAGTCCCCCAGCGGCTCGGATCTCGCGTTGAAACCGTAATGCAAGTGATTGAGGAAAGGACGCAGATGTTGGTAGGAGTTTGATTGCAACTTGTTTTTTGAGCTGGCGATGTCGAGCCAAGTAGACCGAACCCATTCCGCCTCGTCCGATAGGCCGGATCAATTCGTAGGCCCCAATATCACCCGGTGGCGGCTCCCAGGTCTTAGAAAGTTGCGAGGTTGGAGGGATCACTTGCTTGACGTTGGAAATGGCCGACGCGATTGCCATGTCTGCCGAGGATGTCTCCTCGGTTTGCAGCGGACGACGCGAAAACTCAGGCAACGGGTCGCATCGGCTCTCTAACTCGGGCGGCAGCAGTGCGAATCTTGCAATGCAACAAATCCTTGCTCCAAGCGATGTGAACGACGAAGAGCCCGAGAACGAAGAGCAAACTAGCGCGTTAGTACTTCGTGCGATGAGCCAAGTGGAGGCTGATTTCGAACCTCGAACTTGGCAAGTCTTTTCGAGAAGTGTCATCGATCAAATCGCAACAAGTGTCGTTGCTGACGAGTTCGGTATTTCTCATGCAGCAGTACGTCAAATCCGTAGTCGAATCCTACGCCGCGTCAGACAACAGCTAGGTGATATGGATTGAATGGGGTTTGCACGAAATTCATCTCTAGCCGACGAACCTTGGCCTCCGTTGGGACGAGCCCAACGGGGGGGCCCCCCAGTCGGCTTGTCCGACTGGAGCGATCGGTTCGCGAGCTAGAACGACGTCTCAAAAATTACGCTTACCATGCAATGCAGCATGGGCCAGTCGCCCGACTTCGTCATCTTTTCCTCTTAGGGCGAGTTCCGCCAGGAAATCAATCGCCTCTTGGGATTCCAATTGCGCCAACAAAGATATCGAGCGTCGCATCGAGTGTGCAAACTCCAGCTCTGGGCTCGCGTCGACCTCTTCGCTGAGTTTCGCTTGGTCTGCATCAGCCAGCTTTTCCACCAATTGGCGAATCGGCGAGAGTTTTCGGCGCAGAAGCGGAACTGTCGTTTCGGGAGTTTTGGCTAATGCCATCATCGCTTGAAAGGCTTCTTTAGCGGCCCCTGTTCGCAAAACGCCGAATAACTGGTCCGTGTTCGAGTCCGTAGAGGGATCGTTGCGGCGCAGATCCCATTGGCAGCAGATACCATCGCTCGCACCGCTTACCATGGTTCGAACGTCACTGCCAAACCCAACAGTATAGACGTTTGCTTCGTGCTTCCCAACCTCGAGGGCTTCTTCGCCGGTCCAAGGATCCCAAAGCCGAACCTTACCACTATTGGAACCCGAAGCAAGCCAAACACCGTCTCGCGAAAAACTCATCGAGCCATATGAGAAACTTTCCCCCACTCGAATGCTTGATCTCAAGGACATGTCTTTCGCGTTCCAAATGCGGATCGTGGTGTCCATGTGGGTTGTCGCGATCAAATCGCCGGTGGACGAATAGCTTACTGCGTACATCCGAAGGTCGTTTTCTTTTTTGTCAACGTTGAGTTCCAATTGCATTTCGCCAGTAGAACTATCCCATTCCCGAATGAATTTATCCCAACCTACGGTCACTAAGGTCTCTCCATCGTTGCTAAAGTCCAATCCATAAACGGAATTGTGTTTCATTTCAGGCAATTGCTTTCCTGTCTCTAAATCCCACATGAACGCTCTCGATTGACGGAATACAGCGGCAGCCAATCGATGACCGGTAGGGGAAAACACCAAGGCTTCCACGCCGGAATGCGGATCTTTCCCCTTGGCCCAGTCCCATCGGTGCGTCAGTTTTTGAGTCGCAAGATCCCAGATCACAACTTGAACGTCATTGCCGCGTTCACCACCCGCAGCTAACTTAGTACTATCCGCCGAAAAGGCCAACTGTTCGTATTTCGTTCCTTGAATTGCAAACGTGCAATGCTCCTTACCTGTCTCCGCCGCAACGACCGAGACGCGTCCTGATTCATACACGACAGCCAGCCATTTCCCATCCGGTGATGCAGCGATCACACAGGATGCATATTCGCAATTCTCCAGCGGCAGCTCCGACTTACTTTTCATATCCCATCGACGGATCTTGCTGTCCCAACCGCTCGAATAGAGCATTTGGCTATCAACCGTGAAGCACAGTGACCACGGATACGACTCGTGCCCGCGCAAGCGACCGGATTCGACTCCCGTTGTTGCGTCCAAGATGTAGATATCATTGCTGGTTGCACCTGCAACGACCGTTTGCCCGTCAGGGCTGAATGCAACATCCGACGTGTAGTTTTCATACGGATTGTCTAACGTGGCAACGTAAGACCAAAGCCGCTTTCCACTCTCAACATCATAGAGCCGAACAGCGTTGTCGCGCTCTGTTACTGCGATCTGCTTTCCATCGGGAGAGAATTGACAGCGAACCATCTTGGCCGCAAGCTGAATCAACTGGAGCTCTGTTCCATCTTTGCTACCGCAGATTTGAATAGCGGATGGAGAACTACTCAAAGTTACGGCTAGCAAGTTGCCTTGACTCGAGAATCGAACGAAGGAGTTGGCCCCTGAAAATCCCAAACGGTCTCGACCTTCTTTCATCTCAATCGCATTTGATTTCCCATTGTCTTCGTTGCTAAATGAATAGAGAACTTCGCCTAAACGCGTAATCACGGCAGCCTGATTTGGAGTTCCCAACGCGATCCGTTCGCCATCCATCGAAACATCGATCGACTGGACTTCGAAGTTGCTTCTTCCCCTGATTTTTATGGGAGTAGGGATTTCAGTCCTGGTTTTAGTTGCAATGTCCCATCGGTTTAGTTTTCCATCGACACTAAATGTATAAAACGATTTGCTATTGTTTGCGAACGCTAGTGGCCGATAGCCATATGCGGCGGGATTTGTTCTTGTGCAGCCCGTTTCTTTGCTGCTAACTCGCCAAAGTTCTTTTCCGGACTTCGCATCCCAAACGGTCAAGTAGTCACACAGGGAAACAATGACGCTATCGTCAGGCGCGAGGATAGCTTGAGCCACCGTCTCGGGTGGGCGCAATCTCTTGGTGCCGAACCGGATACGCATGTTCTCTGCGATAGGATCGCCCGATGCATCCAAGCGACCCAGCGGAGGAAGTTTGTTCTGTGTCCGTTCTATGGATTGCGGTACGGCAAAAGTAAAGTTGCAGCCCAACAACAAAGAACCTAAACACACTCTCAGGAACGACCTAAATGCCCTTGGTGGATTGCGACGATTGGGCAAGGGGATTGTCCACGTCGCAAGAAATAGGGAACGGCAAATACGACTGTGTATGGGTTGCAAGGTTAGGACTCGCGGTTGGCTGGTGCGAAGTTCGATTCCGTAGCTATTGTACCGTCCATCCACCGGATCGCATTCGCTTTTCGCGTGATTGTTGGGCACACTCGGAAGCACTGAATGAATTGGTTCGTATCGAAGTGAAGATTTTTGTTGGGGCAGGCACAAACCGAGCGCGCACTTTGTGATATTCTATGATAGAGAATCCCGGATTTCGAATTCTATTTAGCTCGTGTACTCCCATGTCCAACGCTATACCACGTCTTCCGTCAAAGGACGGTGAACCCGCTTGGGAAGCAGCCTATTTGCTACCTCTGCAAGGGCGCTGGTCGGAAGAAGATTTTCTGAAGTTTCATACGACTCAGATGGCGGAATTGGTAAATGGCCGCTTGGAGATTTTGCCAATGCCTACCTTGAAGCATCAACGGCTTCTGAAAAAGCTACTGGGAGTTTTAGAAGAAGCGGCACCGACCGGTAGTTTGGTTCTCTTCGCACCGTTACCAACCAGACTTTTCCCCGGCACGATTCGCGAACCCGATTTGCTCTACATTTCTCCAGAGCATCTCCCAGGCCCTGACGACGACTATCCTAGCAAGATCGATCTTGCAATTGAAATTGTCAGCGACAGTACCGAATCGCGAAAACGGGACTATGAAGACAAGCGAGTCGATTACGCCAAGGCCGGCGTTTCTGAATACTGGATTGTTGATCCAAAAGATCAGACTGTGACCGTATTGGTACTGGCTGGAGATTGCTACGTCGACTTCGGGCGATTTGTTCCCGGACAAATAGCATCTGGCAAGCTTCTCAGCAGATTCGTGTTAAGCGTTGAAGCTCTGATGCAAGCCTGAATCGTTCTACGATCGCGATTGAGGAACAGCAATGACAAAGGAAAACAAACCGATCAAAAGACTAGCCATGGCAAATAGCCAGAGGATTGGATCATAGGATTGGAATCGGGCATTGGACTCAGTGACCAAAAGGGGACCCAAGCTGGAGCCAAGCACGGTTAGCATCTGAGCAGCGCCTTGAATCTTGGCCAACTCATGCGTGCCAAATGCTTGCCCCCAAACGGTAAAAAACAAAACTGTGATCAAGCCGCCAGCGAAGCTGTATGCAATGCAGAACATATAGGCATGGGATGGCGTTGATAGATACGGTAGCGCCAGCAGAGATCCTGCCAATAACCATGAGGCTACTCCCAGCAAGTGCTGCAAAGGGAATTTCGTTGCAAGCCATCCACCGAACAAATTTGCAGCCATTCCAACGAACAGACCGACCACGAGTGAAATGTGATAGAGCTGTTCCGAAAATCCTTTGGACGCCAAGATCGATTGCTGAAAAAGCGATACGCCTGAACTGATCATCCCAAACAACGCAATGCCTAAGGCAAACGCCCAAAAACAAGGGGTCGCAAGCGCTTGACCTAGCGTTGCCGATCGGTGGTCCTGAGCCACGACTGGGGTACCGCTGGAGAGCACATACTCGGTCCTCGAATTGGGCAACATGAACCATACGAGTGGCGCCAGAATCAAAATCCCCCAGCCAACTTCGCTCCAAGCGATTCGCCACCCTAGATTCGATACGCGATGGCCCAACAGGCCAGTCCAAGCGGCCATCATGAATGTCAACAAAACAGCATAGATGCCCATCACGGCACCAGACCGATTTGGAAAGGTTTTCCCCATGATGGAGAGGCTAACGACAGACAGCATGCTTTGACCAATGCCGCGTGTTAAGGTTATCGCGATGCATAAAACCATCACCGAGGGCGCGCCAGCCATACAGAGTACGACACAGCCCAGTGCACCCAAGACCAATGCCGCGATGGAGCGCAAACCAAACCTGTCAATCAGCCAACCGCAAGGCAAACACACCAAGCTGCCGATCAGTGTTGCCACGAGATTGACTCTGGCGAAACCGGATTCGCTTAGCTCGGGAAATTCTTCCAACAGACGCGTTGTAATCAGCCCAAGCCCGTGTGTTCGTCCAGGCAGCGTCGCGGCCATCGCTAACGCTGCTGCAAACACAATCGTAAATGCTTTGGCCGAATTGTGAATCACTCCGGTATGAGTTCCAAGCAGGCAACCTTGTCTTTTCCTCTCACATAGAGCAAGCCGTGCGACAGGACCGGCGGTGCCCAGCTAGGTGATTGAACCAACGGATTTCCGTCCTTGCGGTCTAATGTTTGTGCCAACTCCATCTGAGCGACTAGCGTACGCTTCTCCTTGTTTAGCTGAATTAGCTGCAGAGTGCCAAACTCGCCCAACATAAGGACATGCTTGTCGACGATGAGTCCGGTCATTCGATCATGGTTGCGGATGGTCCATCGTACTTCCGGTTTCCATGACTTCGAATCAGCGCTCGGCTCTTGCAATTCGAGACAACGCAGGTCCGCATCGGGCTCATTGCGGCCACTGCTTGCGTAAATAATATTGCCATCGAGCAGAGGTGTCGACCAATGCGATCGCAGAACTTGTTCTTTGCGACCCAAACCGTCCTTCCAAAGTTCTTCGAGTCCCGCCGTGGTAAGTTTCAGCAAGACACTTCCTCGCTCGTAGGTCTCGGAGATCAGAATTCGATTGTTCCATACCACGGGCGATGCTGCGTTGACACTCTCAAGATCATCGGCTCGCCAAGGAAAAAACGATTCGTTGCTACCGTTGTCAGGATTGAAACACAAAAGCCCTTCGCGAACAAACGATAAACAAACATCTGCACCATCGATCTTTTGAATGATCGGTGCCGAATAGCTGGCATGATAATTGCCAACCTTATACAACTCTTTTCCGGAAACTTTATCGAACGCAACCATGGCGGACCCATTCGACTTCGTAAACGAACCGCCTCCAATCATGACGAGGATTTTATCCTTGTAGATTAAGGGGGATGCGCCTACACCGAAAAAATTCTGTGACACGCTGTACATTGCATTCGTATCGAGTTTCCACAATTGAGAGCCCTCCAGAGTAGAAAGGCAAGCCAACGTCCCAGCCACTCCCAGCACGTACACCCGATCGCCGTCCACCACGGGGCTGCATCGAGGTCCGTTGTTGTAGCCATAAGCATCGCGATACTCGACTGGGGACTCCCATTTCCATAGGGGTTCTCCCGTCTCGGCATTGAGACAACTGAGCCGCTCCACATTACCAAATCGATCGAATTGAAACCAGCGTCCATTGGCCGCTACCCCGTTCCCGTAGCTCACGCCTGTATCGGCAGTCCAGACCACTTTGAGTCCAGTCGCGGGCCATTTCGTTAGAATTCCGACCTCTGGGCTTCGCGAGTCATAGTTGGGGCCTAGCATGCGAGGCCAATCAATTCCCGCTTTTCGGGTCCAAAGCGAACCGGCTTCCCGAACCGGTGACGGTAACGAAGTGTCCGCCCCGCACCCGGTCGCAATGACAACGAAAAGGACCAAAATAAATGGCCGAATTGCGATCGAAAAAAGTCGCATCTAGGAATACTCTATAGGTTATGGAAGATCTAATTATTACAGACCATTTGATCGTACCGGCCAGCGAATTGGAATTGGTCTTCGCACGCAGTAGCGGACCGGGCGGTCAAAACGTAAACAAAGTCAATACGAAGGCAACGCTCTGTTGGAACATAACAAACAGCACCGTATTGTACCCAAGCGCCATGTCCCGATTGAGAGCTTTGGCAGGGAACCGTCTGACGGAAGCGGGGATTCTGCAAATTACCAGTCAAGTCCATCGCGAACAGCCTCGAAATATTCAAGCGTGCAGGGAGCGTTTGAAAAATCTCATCCTGGATGCGATGAAACCGCCAACGATTCGGCGGCCAACCCAACCGACCCGCGGTTCGCAACGGCGACGTATTGCCGACAAAAAAAGCATCGGGGAAAAGAAGCAGAACCGTTCAACCAACAACTGGGACTAGGCTTTGCCCAGATGCAAACCGCAGCAACCGAGCCAACGCCAGAAATGGTTTCCTTCTACGAACGCCGAACGAGAGAGCATATCGAGCGAGTTCGTTCCTGCCTTCGGTTGATTACCGCAACGACGGACCACGCTGAGGAACTCGTTGCCAGGGGTGAGGTTCACGATGCGTCTAAATTTGGTCCGGAGGAGCGTATTCCTTACATATGGCTAACGGAGTTTCATCGTTGCCGCCGCAACGGCACGCCTTTTCACTACCCTGCCGGGATGGAGGCCCAGATAGAAATGGCGATCGCACACCACATGCGATTCAATCGCCACCACCCAGAACATCATTCCGACCCAAACGAAATGTCGAATATAGACCTGATCGAAATGGTCTGCGATTGGACCGCCATGGCGCAAGAGTTCGGACAAGACGGCGGAAGCGCCCGCGGCTGGGCCGACAAGACGATTGGAACTCGAGTCCACTTCAACGAGGAGAAACGCGATTTTGTCTACGAGATCATTGAGCAACTGGGTGCAAAACGGCGGTCGACTTAGTTGCAGCGATGCGTCGGCATCGAATTGGGGCGTGGTCGTCAGAACCGTTGCCGACATCATAGTCTTTCGTAAGTCCATGAATTAAGAAATAAGAAATATCATTAAGTCTTTTCGCTACAATGCTTTACGCCTATTCGCTAAAAAGAAAGGCGAACATAAAACACCCATAGCCTACTCTTAATCCTGCGGACGTTTAGCATCGTGGCGGATGCTGCCAGCTTCCGAACCGACGCTTGCAGCGTCGGCCACGGCAGCGTCGGCCACGGCTTCCTTCAAACTTCTCTCCTCCAACTTCGAACTTCCATCGTGATTCCAACAGGCGAAGCGACAGCCATGCTGCCAACCGGCGGCAAGACCAAACCGATCACTGTCATCGGTACCGAAAAGATCCGCGATACGTTCGACGAAATCTGCTTGCAGCAAGCCATCAACTCGCGGCTTGCACCGGGCGTAACCGATTTGATCCTCAATCCGGATGGTCACTGCGGGTACGGTGCGCCGATCGGTTGCGTGATGACTTCGCCGACCCATATTTACCCAGGCCCGGTCGGGGTCGACATCAAGTGCTCGATGAGCCTGCTGCAAATTGACTTGCCCGAGGAGGCGATTCGATCACGCGAGATTCGTCGCAAACTCATCGATACCATTTGTGAGCGGACTCCGACAGGTATGGGGCGTGGGCAGCGGCATGCAGCCAAATCGCGACCGGTCGACGAAAAGCTTGGAAAGCAAGCTATGATCGAGGGTGCATCGGAGTCGGTATGCACTCAATTGGGAATTCCACCGGAATGGGCAACACGTTGTGAAGACTCCTCGCACGTGGGGCACAACGAAACGAGCGATGCGCTGGCATCGCGGATCGATTGGCATTTCGACAATGGAACGTTTCGTAAATTTGCGGACAAAGCATCTCAACTTGGATCGTATGGCGGAGGCAACCATTTTGGTGAATGTGAGGTTGTTCATGTCGAGGACAATGCGCGAGCACGGCAAGCCGCCAACGTTTTCGGACTCAAGGATCGGCATGTCGCGTTCTTGTCTCATTGCGGTTCACGCGGGGTCGGTCACAACTTGGCAATGGGTCAGTTCAAAGTACTGCAAAGCAAATTTGCAAAGTGGGACATCCCGTTGCCAGGAAACGATCGCGAGCTCGTCTACGCGCCTTTAGGAACGCAAGAAGCCGACGATTATATCGATGACATGTCGCTCGGTGCGAACTTCGCCACCGTCAACCATTTGTTGATCAACTCACTCGTATTGGAAGCGTTTCAGGAAGTCTTTCCAGGGATTGAGGGGCAATTGGTTTATTTCATTAGCCACAACATCGCGCGCCGCGAGATTGTCGACAACATGCAGCAGTGGGTTCACCGCAAGGGAGCAACTCGCGCATTTCCAGCAGGGCACTACGCTCTAAAGGGGACGCGGTACGCTCAAACGGGACATCCGATCTTGCTGCCAGGCAATCCGCAAGCAGGTTCGAGTGTCATGGTTGCAGATCCTGGTGCAAGCATCAGTTGCTTCAGCGTCAATCACGGAGCCGGTCGGCAACTTGGTCGCAAACGGGCAATACGGGAACTCGACCAAACGTCGGTCGATGCGTCGTTTGATACTGCGGATATTTTAACGAATTGCCGCAAGTACCCAAAGGACGAAGCCCCAGCGGCGTACAAGGATTTCGAAGAGGTCTTGCGCAGCGTGAAGCTTGCAGGACTAGCAACCGAGGTCGCTCGCTTGAAGGCAACGTTTGTCATCAAGGATGGTGACGCAGCAGATGACTGAGTCAAAATGACTGATACGAAATGGATGGAAATCAAGGGAAATCAAGGGATTGCAAGGTGCTTCCACAGTGGGCTGCTTTCGCCCTCGGTGAACTCTTTCTCGCAGTCACACTTCCCTCGGAGATCGTCCGGTTTGGTAACCCTCCCGCTGGGAGAAACGCTGTAAAGCATTTTTTCCTGCGTTTCGCTACCACTGGCTTCATGCCAGTGGGGCGATAATTGGCAGCTACTTGCAACCCGTGAGGGGCTTGGCTCTCCTCCGGTTTCATACCGGTGGAAGCAGCGTTTCTCGCATCCAATCGTTGCTCCCACCGAGTAAACTCGGTGGAGAGCTCGAACCGAATGATCATGCCTGTAGCCGCCAATTGTGGCCTCCGTCGGGGCGGGCCCGAACGGAAGGCGTAAGGTCAAATAGCGTGCCATTTCAATGATCAAATGCTTCAAAGCGTTGCGGAGGGAGGCGGACTTACGTTGAAGATCCCTTAGAGAAAAACCGGACAATCTCCCGGAGGGAGGGTGACTTGGGAATGCGGTCCTAAAGCAATGCGATGCCGTCTGGCGTAACGCGGAAGAGGCGGTCGGAGATCGGGTGATCGGTGGTTGCGAAATCGTGACCGACGGCGTTTAGCAGCGTCTCTTTTTCGTTGCGATACTCGAACAACATCAATGCATCGCGGGACGGTACTGCCGCCACTATGTCCCGGCCCAAATGCTTGGCTGCAATTTGAAAGAGTTTCGGATGCAACAAATAGCTGGACGAGGCACCGCCGCTCGGTTGCAAAGCAGCGATTCCCGGCAACTCTTCCTTCAGCTTCATGACATGCAACTGAGGCTCAGGGAAGGCGACCAGGTTTTCGGTCGAGACTTGCATTAGCGTCTCTAAGGAAACGTCCCATCGCTCCAGGTCTATGCTATTGATAAAGCGAAACGTGTCCTTGTTATCCAGCGCAAAACAAATTCGCAAGTCCGCCAGCCAGGGAGCACTGATCAAAAAGGCGGAGCCGTCTTTTGAACCCTTGTGCCTAGTGGTCTTTTGGTTTACGTCTTGGATGTACTTGTCGGGTTTGAGCAAGGGTTGAATTCGATTGCGAACAGCCTCCCAAGTCTCGTGGCCTATTTCTTCGTCCCCTTTGGACAGTCCAACGGTTCCTTGGATAAACTGATCGACGAGTTCGTTGAACATCGCCGGATTCCGTTTGACTTGAGAAAAAAGATTGCCGATCGACAATTCAAATTTGTCGGTGACAATCTTTAATCCGTCGACTTCAATTTTGCTGTTAGGGAGCTGGGCGACGAGTGCTCGATGGACACGAGACATGATTCGCGTCGCTAGAAGTTCGTCTTCGCGGTGGACGCGCAGGGACGAGAGCATGCGTTCGAAGAACGGTACATAGGTATCCTTCATTTGGACCGAGCAGCTTGATGAGATACCTAGGATTAGGTCGGGGCAAATCACAAACCAGCGTTGGCCCGCTTGATCGGGTTCTGGTCGATCGGCGGTAAAGTTGCTGTAGATGATGGTGGGGTCCGTGCGAACGTTGGTTGAATCCACCTGCGCAAACATGGCCGTAGCGATTTGCTCCCATTTGCCGGATTTCTCGATGATCGAAGTATCGAGGGAAATTGGAGTTCGGAATAGCATCAGCCCGATCCACCCTTCCGTGCCTGGAACAGAGAATTCCACGGCACCGTCTGCTTCTTGATTCACGATCCAATGTGCGGGGTAGTCGATTTCGAAAAGATTGTGAGGATGCTTGAAGGTCAAGTAGTGTGGCGACGCATCGGTTGAGTTGCGTTTGTGCCGAAGGTCCAAGGCGGCGCGTGCCTTCTTGAGCGATTCGATTTTGTTTGCTTTTTTCGACATGTCCGCTCCCTGTGTTGTTCAATGGACACAGCCGACAAAAGTAGCAGGCACACTCCGTCGTGCCGTCCGCTGGAGTGAATTTACAATGTTTCCTGGTGAACGGCACATGGAATGTGTCTACTACTTTGACTTTTGTCGGCTCCCTCTTTTCCCTTATTCATCGACACCGTCGTCTTTGAAAATTTCGTCTCGCGAATGCAGTTGACAAAACAAGGCCCGCTTTTGCTCCGGCAGTGAGTAGTCAAAACCGAGTTGCCGCAGGAAGCCATCGGAAGCGCTGATTGCCATGACTTCCAAAATGCCTTTGTCGCGAGCTCGATCGACACACGCCTTGACCAAGGCAGATCCGATCCCGTTCCCCTGGTAGCCATCGGCGACCGCTAAGCATTGAATTTCGCCAAGCTTGCGAGAATAAATCTCTACCGCAGAAAATCCAACTATTTTTTGCTCGCCAACGTCATTGGCAACTGCCGCTACGTAGCCGTTGGCCATCAACAAAATCAGTTCCGACCGCATTCGCTTGAGCAGTTTCCGTTGTTCCACGAAAGGTTGCAACAAAGCTTGAATGTTGTCTAGGTCATCAAAATGAGCTCGTCGAATCGTGAAAGGGAGTTTTGGCTTTTCTCCAGTTACTACAGATGATTCAGACAACGTAGCTCAACCCTTGGTAAACGGTAGCGATCATTCCACAACATTGTCGCCTTTTGCTCCGCAAAAGTGCGTTTACGAAGCGAACTTTTGCGGAGGAAAAGGCGACAAAAACAAAATCGCAGCCTAAATGCGTGCTAGCAATTCGGGAATATGCTAACCGATTCTTCCTTTTGAGCAAATCGCATGCGACCGCGAGCCGGTAATCTTTACCAAGGCCGCACTAAGGTTTGATCGTATTGCCTCGTTTGGTCCGTTTCCCGTATAAACTCAAAAGAGAGTTAGGCATGAGCGGTTCGCCTACCGAAAAATCAATTCGAGATCACTTTTTGTGGACACCTAGTCCCAGTGTCGTCAAATTTACCACTATGTCCGATCAAGACTTCACGGAAAGCTTTATGGGACAACGACTTTTCTTCTCAGTTGGCGAACCGAGTGGCGATCTGCACGCAGCCAATTTGATTCGAGCCATTCAGCAAATATCCCCCTCGTCGACCTTTCGGGGTTTGGGCGGATGCCGCATGATTCAAGCGGGGTTGGAATTGGATTACGACCTCACCAGCTTAGCGGTTATGGGCTTTGCCGAGGTTTTGCCAAAGCTTAGGGAATTCTTCCGCGTGGCTAACTTGGCGGAACAGAGCTTTGCTCGCGGCGACGTAGACGGAGTTGTACTCGTAGACTTCCCTGGTTTCAATTGGCACATTGCCAAGCGCGCCAAAAAGTACGGTCTGCCCGTCTTCTACTACCTGCCACCTCAGTTGTGGGCTTGGGGTGGTTGGCGAGTGAAGAAAATGCGTCGCTACGTCGACCATGTCTTATGCAATCTGCCGTTTGAGACACCATGGTTCCAGGAGCGGAATGTCGATGCACACTACGTAGGACATCCCTTTTTCGATGCGGTGGCTCAACAAGCGTTGGATGTCCGATTCGTCGACAAATGGCGAGACAATAAGACACTCCAAGTCGCTGTCTTGCCGGGTTCTCGCGACCACGAAGTGCACAATATTTGGCCGTTGCAACTTGAGGTGATTCGCAAACTAGCGGTTAAGCATCCACAGGCACAATTCTTGGTCGCTGCGATCAAAGACTCGCATGCACTTTGGTGCCGTTCCCAACTGAAGTGCACGGATGCAAGGTTGCCAATCCACATTTTCGCGGGCAAGACCAGCGAGATCATCGAGTTGAGCGATTGTTCTTTGATGAAGAGCGGTTCAGTTTCGTTGGAACTGATGGCCAGAGGCAAACCCGCCGCGGTCATGTACCATCTCAGTCAAACGACTTATGCCATGGCCAAACTGCTGGTGAAGTGCAAACGGATGTCGTTGCCCAACCTTATTGCGGATAAGCAAGTCTTGCCCGAGTTTCTGTCGCACGGCAAGCTCAACTCGAAGTCCGCTTTGAAATCGATCGAGGCAGTTACCGCAGAGATGTCTCGACTTTTGGGAGACTCCGATTATCGCATGTCGCAGCGCAGGAACTTAAATGCGCTTGCAGCTCAATACGCAAAGCCAGGCGCGAGCAACACGACAGCCAAGTTTATCATGTCCAAACTGCTGCAGTCCGACGAGGGCACTCTACCGATGGACGGAGACAACCTGAGCGACGCCGACTACCGCCGCGTGGCTTAGCTCGCATCGCAGCTGAATTCGTGAGGATTTAGACCGTCTTAACGATCCCTCAGGAACGATTGCCTATGTGGCTGAGACCGCGTAAAACGACGTGGTTCACCAACTCGGCGGGTGGGGCAATGTGTGGCATGAGCAGACTCCCGTCGCCACCGGAGACGATTGCTTGGATGACTGTGTCCGATTGGATCTCGCTTCGGTAACGCTCGACAAGATGCGACGCTCCGCCAACCAAAGCCGCGTTGACTCCCGCCGCAATGGCTTGTTCTGTGTTCTTGCCTGGCAAAAATGGACGCACATCGACTGCGTGGTTGCCCAGCCAAGGGAGCAAATCCGTTCCCGCCGCCAAAAATTGCAGCGAAAGCCCCAATCCGGGCATGATAGAACCACCCCGAAAAACTCCCGACGCGTCTACAAAGTCAACCGTCACGGCGGTGCCCGCTTGAATAACAATGACTGGCTGCGGGCTCGCTGTCGCTTGGTTGACGTGACGATAGGCACTGAATGCCGCAAGCAATCGATCGACCCCGGTCTTTTCTGGTGATTGGACATCGATGGTCATGGGAATGTCCGCATACGTAACGACCCTAGGGGCGATGCACAATCCCCGCGTTGTCAAGCTAGCTCGCAACTGCTCAAGCGCATGTCGCTGGACACACGACACAAGCCACGGTTCATTTGACCTTGCGGCAAACTGAGACACAAGCCAATCGAATGCGGAGCCATCCTCTAGTTTACACCAGCGTTGGTCCGGTGCAGCTTCTTGTTCAGGCGATGGCTTCCGAATGGCTCCGACCGCAGCGGACCAAGAGAGTCGATATACCTTTTCGTCGCAAAACAGATGACCGTCAGCGACTTGCGATGCACGCAAACCGCTATTGCCTATATCGACCAAGATCATAGCGCGGCGGCAGCAAGTTCCGCGTTTTGCTCAGCCAGTAAGGTAGCGATCTTGTTGACCAATGTGTTGAGCCCCTGACCAGTTACCGCGCTGATGAGGAAAATGTCTTTTCGGCCGAGGTTTGCGCATAACATCTCGTGAACAATTTCAGCGTCGGGCAGTTCGGCTTTGGTTATCGCTAGGATCTCTGGCCTGGCCGCGAGATCACTGCTGTATTCGGCAAGCTCTTTGCGAATGGCGTGGTAGTTCCCGATCGGATCCGATTGATCCATAGGCATCGGTTCGACAAGATGCACCAGGATACCAGCCCGCATGATGTGCCTAAGAAAATCGTGGCCAAGACCGGACCCCTGTGCAGCACCCTCGATCAGCCCTGGAATATCCGCCATGACAAAGTTGCGATCGATGTCCACTGATACCAAACCGAGGTTAGGGAATTTGGTGGTAAAAGGGTAATCGGCGATCTCGGGGCGGGCTCTCGACAGACGGCTGAGCAGCGTACTCTTTCCCGCATTGGGCATCCCAACGAGTCCGACATCCGCGATGGCTTTCAGTTCGAAAATCAACCGACGTTGTTCGCCCGCACCGCCATCGGTGGTGTCGCGTGGAGCTTGATTGGTGGAGGATTTAAAATGGGTGTTGCCCCATCCGCCTCGCCCACCGCGAGCCGCCACGATTTCGTCCCCTGGATTGACAAGATCCCTTAGGATCATGCCTGAGTCGCGGTCCATCAATACCGTACCCGGCGGAACAACGAGGATTAGATCCTGACCGCTCTTGCCATGGCAGTCTGCCCCTTGACCGGGGGTGCCGTTTTCGGCTCGCCAATGGCGTTGATGGGCAAATTGAACGAGCGAGTTCACGCCCGCTTTAGCGCGAATAATAACGCTGCCACCGCTCCCACCATCACCACCGCAGGGACCCCCGCGCGGCACGTGTTTTTCTCGGCGGAAAGCCATGCAACCGCTACCACCTTTACCAGAGATGGCTTCAATTTCAACACGGTCAACAAACATGATAAAAGATCAGATCTTGGCTGGAACCAAAGAGTCGGAGCCTGGAATCGGCTCCGTTTTTAATAAACATGTCGAATGGCTAAGCAGATTCAGCAATTCGAACGTTGATGCGGCGACCTTCTTGATCGAAGTAGACGTTGCCTTCGACAAGCGAGTAAATCGTGTAGTCTTTGCCCATCCCGACGTTGCATCCTGGGTGCCATTTCGTTCCGACTTGACGGATAAGAATGTTACCAGAAATGACCTTTTCGCCACCAAATTTCTTTACGCCGCGACGCTGAGCGTTGGAATCACGACCGTTTCGTGTGGATCCCTGACCTTTTTTATGTGCCATTTAAAAGCCTATGCCTAACTACCTGTGCCGAGTTGGATTGTCAAAACCAGCTAATTCTCTCCGCGAACGCGGGGCAAGAGTTTAGCGGTAAATCCACTGATAATCAAGGCGTTCTTTGAGGTTAAACTGCTTTAGATAGTATTCGACACGGTCTTTGTTTTCGAATGCAGGCAAGCCAAGCAAAATCCGGTCCTTAGACTCGTCGATCGCGTCACCTGGACGCCAGAAGTAGATCCGAAGGGTCTTTCGATCGAAATTCTTTTTTCCATCCGAATCGATTCGTATTTTGAATGCATTCGTCAAACCGCGCACGTCGATGGCGAAAAAATCCAATCTTGGATCTACGTCCGCCCAAGTCGCAACGCCCCAAACCGATTTATCCTCTTCGAGAGTGCTGGCTGAAATATCCATCTTTCCAATTTCAATGTGATCATAAAGCGGCTTGCCAATACGCTCTTTGGCCGCGATGGCTTCCTTGGCGGCGGGCATGATCTGGGCGGCCAAGTTGATGTTTTGTTCCTTGCTCAGCAGCGAAAAACGAGGCAGAAAACGGACCGATTCAAATTGGACCTTTTCGGGAGCCCCAGGGACATCCGAGGCAAGCCTCGGCGACAAATCCTCACCCGTGTACCGAACTTTGTACACGATGTACCAAACTACCTTGCGCTGCAATTTCCCACTTGGCTGGGGGATGTCGACTTGAATGAGCCGGGCCGGTTTGAAGGAAAACTCGAGCCCCCAAACATCGTGACGGAAAATCACGTCGCGAGATAGCGACAAGAGGGTCTCGCTTGGAGATGCAAAATGCGGTTTGTTTTGAGGGAAATCCGGTGCTGCCCACTCGAGTTCCGGATGCTTGGCAACAAAATCCAAATCGAACGGTCCGAGTGCGGTGTCCTCCGAGTCCTGGTCAGGCGGCACAACCGTCATAACACCACTCGCAAGCTTGCGAGGTGCCAAACTGCGACTTGATGGACCAGTTGCGGAATCGCTCGGGGACGTAGACTGGGCGCGACTGGTTCCAATTTGGAAAGACAGGGCCGCTGCGATCAAAAGAGATTGAAAAACCCAGGTTTTCACAGTTTGATGTTCCACACGGGAGCAGACGAAGGAAAGTCGGCGAACTCCGATAGTAGACCAAGTTCCCAACAAAAACATACCCGGAGTATAATTCGAGGCGGCCACCCGCGCAATCGAAAACTCCGGGATAATGGAATTTTTGGAATTCGAAGAGACGTCGAAGTAGGTGGTGCTAAATAAATTGGCAATTTTCGCCAATTCCCCACCTAATCATCTATTTCTTTCGGTGCCGGATCCTAGCACGCATCCGCCTCTTCTTACGACCAACCTTACGACGACCTCGACCTGTTTTCTTTACACCCACGAACAAATGCTCCTAAATCAAAGGCGAGAAACATGTGTTTCCACCAGGCAGTGACAAAAAACTATTCATGTCGTCGCTAAGACTCAAAGGATCGCCGCGCCAACCAAGCTGCGTAGCGTAACACAACGCGTTGCTTTTTGACAAGTCCATGCAAGGAGAAAGCTGGAAGTAGTGCAGCTCGCCACTCCGTGACGAGAATCGCGCAGTAGCAGGCACGCTCCGCCGTGCCGTCCGCTGGTCAGCATGTACTGCGATTCTAGGTGTACGGCACATGGAATGTGCCTACTACTTTGACTTTTGACTGCTGCGTAGCGAGGGTCACGGCACGGAGTGCCGTGGCTACGCTGCTAGTCCTGCGTGTGCAGGCCGCATTCCGTCTTGCCAGTGCCGCTCCATCGGCCAGCTCGCTCATCCTCGCTCAGTCCGACGGCTCTGGTGCATGGCCAGCAACCAATACTCGTAAATCCAGCATCATGCATAGGATTATATGGGATTTTCTTTTTATCAATCCGATCCCAAACGTCCTTCTTGGTCCAGTTGGCAAGCGGACTCACCTTGACCAAGTGAAACTTCTTGTCCCATCCGACGATCGCTGCCGAAGCCCGATCCGGACTCTGATCTCTCCGAATGGCACTGGCCCAGGCGTGCATTCCCTTCGCCGCTTGCTTGAGGACGGTGATTTTGCGATCTCCGCAGCACTTATTTGGGTTCGCCTGATAAACTGGACCTCCGTGCAGCTTTTCGTAAGCAAAAACCGTCAACTCAGGCTGCAGCAACTCAACCTCGATACCATACAATTCGGCGACCCGATCTCGCAATGCCAGCGTTTCGGGAAATTGGTAGCCAGTGTCCAAATTAAAGACCCAAGTTTTTGGTGAAATTCTCGACAACATTTCGAGAATCGTCATCCCCTCGGGACCAAACGCGGTGGCCATCGTGAACTTATCCCCATACCGTTCTATCGCCCAAGACAATATGTCCTCTGGACTTGCGGTCTCTAGCCGTTGGCTATGCTCGGCTAAGTCGGCGAGCACCTCTGGCGTCGGCAGCAACGGGGGATTGGCGGCCTGAGAACCAATAAGCTCGCTACTGGATTCGTCTGGCTCACTTGATTGGTCGTCGTGAAGTGGGCGTGGCCTGTCGGACAAGATGGTTCAACGTGGGAAAAATGAGTTTTTCGACAGTGGAGACGAGCTGGCCAACAAAGCGATGTCCATGCATAACATGGGGAAATAATACCGGCGGATAACTCCACAGGTCAAGCTGAAGCAAACCGGTACTGACGAACGTTGCCCGTTCAGGTAGGCTGTTAGGCACCCTAACGATCAAGGATTGAGGCCCACGAAATATGCCGATTTACGAATTTTACTGCCCACCCTGTCACACGATCTACAGCTTTTTTGCTCGCTCTATCAACCAGCTCGTTGCGCCGAAGTGCCCAAAATGCGGTCGCAAAAAACTTGAAAAAAAGATTTCCCGCTTTGCGATTTCCAAGGGGCTGACTGAGAGCAGCAGCACCCCGGACCCTTTTGAAAATGTGGATGAAAGCAAAATGGAACAACTCATGGCGGAAATGGCCCCCCATTTGGAAGAGGGGGGCGACGGCCCCGAAGATCCCCGACAAATGGCCAACGTCATGAAACGTATGTTCGAATTAACGGGAATGCAGCCAACAGGTGCCATGCTCGAAGCCATGAAACGCATGGAGGCAGGTGAAGATCCGGACAAAATCGACGAAGAAATGGGGGATGCATTGGACGGGGATGGGGATCCGTTTGCAGCACCAGGTGGCAAAGCAAAAAAAATGTCTCGATTCTTCGAGGCTCCCAATGTCGATCCGGAACTGTATGATTTGTAATTCTCTCGGGCTGTCCATCTCTCCCTGGCAGCCCACGAACGAACATTTCGATGATCCTGTTTGTAGCTGAGCGAGGCCCTCGCTCAGTCGCTTTTCCGGACTAAGGCGAGCGGCAGATTGGAGTATCCCAACCCGAAGTGTAAGCGAGGGACAATTTCGCGGGTCCCTCACTTACGTTTCGGGTTGTGATTGGTAGTTTTAACCTCGCCGCTCGCCTAAATGCCTGTCGTCCCATTGTCTGCACTAAAGTCTTTATCTCGTGGATCCAATCTCGATGCCAAACAACAAAACAACCGACCGTTCCATCGATCCTGGCTGGCTTATCGATTCACCTGAACGCATGCTCTCCTGGGGACGACGCGCCGATCGGGATGCCAAAGCCGCAGCCACCCTGCGGCAATACATCTACATGCAAATGGCCGCTTCGGATTTGGTTCTCGATGAAGAAGCTCGGCAAAAAGTGGATTTGCCGGAAGGCTTACTGGCCAACCTCGAAGAAAAAAACCGACTTCTGTCGTTGCTTAAAGCTCCCATCGATCACCGCATTGAAGCGTTTCTTGCAAGCCACTTCGTTGAGCTCAAGCTGGACACTCCGTTGCAATTGCCATCTTTGACTTTGGTGCTCGATCACCATGGACTTGCTCGACAGCTTAGCCTACCCGATGGGGGTGAGCACTCGGAAAATGAATTGGTCAGCTCGTACAGGGTGGCAAATGGTGTCCTTCACAATCCTCGCGCTGACCGACGCACGACGCAAGGAACGTTTCATGTGACCGAAGGCGGGTTGCCAATCGCTGGCGACAAGCGAAGCGTGCCAAAGATCGTTTTTGCAAAACTATTTCAACAAGCGGTTATGCCGCCCGATGCTCTCTTGGAGCTACCTTTCACCCAGTTCAATTCGATCCAGGCCAAAACCTTTGTGTCGCTGCTAGTTCGACCGTTGGTTTGCCCCGAAGTACCTGGCTACTGCGAACACAAGACCATGGAGATCCGATTTTTTGCACCGGGAGGATTGGTCAGCAATCTCGATTTCGTCGAATCCATCTTTGGCAATTCAGGCGACCCACTTGTTCCTGAAAACGACGCGGCCCTCGATTGCCTGCACTGGACCGGACACACCGGTTGCGTCATCCTGGCCCCACATCTCATTCACTTGACCAAAGAATCCGTCGGGTTACCTCACATTTCCAAAGCCTCAGAACTTCAAATTCGAGATCGCATGTGCTGGGAGGATCCAGCCGAAAAATACAACGACGGCCAAGCGTTTAAGATCACTTGCCGCAATCAAGAAGGGGTGATTGTCACGCTCATCGCCGATAACTATTACGGCTATTGCAAGAAGGAAGTGAAGACGCAAATCAGCTATGCCGCCAACCTGCTGGGCAACGTCGAGGAGGAACATGCAGGTGGCACGCTCGCTTTCGTTTCGCACAACCTCGGAGAAGAGTTTCAATGGAATTCCCGTCGCTACAACGGTCGCGCATTCACCGACGTTGAACGCGAATACTCAAGCTTCATCGATATCAAGCCTGAGGGCTATGGCACCGACCGACAGTACCCTCGATTGGTCTATGTGCCTGAAAACGCGCTGGCGTCCCTTTTCGATCGAACCATTCGATGGACCAGAGCCGATCAAGAATTCTCGATCCCATTGGAACAAGATAGAATCTACATGGCACCTAGCGGGTACAAGGTGCAAATGGAAAAGCACCCCTGCGCACCTTCTTGGCGTCTGATCGGGACGGCTGGCGAAGGAACGGTTTGCCATAAACCCTGCACCGTTAGCGGCGGCGGAAAAAGCGAAATCAGCAAGTCGCTGCGCGACTACATGCAAGGCGGCCCCATCTTTGTCGCCGATATCGATAGCGATTTCAATCAATTGGAGGAGATCTTCGAACGCGATTACTCCGATCGCTGGCGTGAAGACTCGACCGAGAAACCCGACTATTCGAACCGAGATAGCCGCAAAGTCTTAGACCCCAGCCGCACTCTCGGCAGCGTCATTAAATTGCTTACTCCCTCCCGAGAATACACGGAAGCGTACAGCAAGTGGCTTAGCGGGATCCCAACACACCTTTACGCCATGGCCTTTATCATCAAGCGATTCTGCAAACCGGAATGGAACGGCAATTGGCGAGAGCATTTCGGTGTCGATGTGGTCAACGGCGACAACGGTCATGAACTTAAGTACGGAAACCGCAAGCTGGTCGGCATGTACCTGCGAGTCGGTCTCGATCCACTGGGACGCTGGCGAATGTACAAGTTGCGACAGGATTTCGCAGCCGCCGACAAAATCCAATTGGAAGACGACATCACCGCCAGTGTTGTGGTCCCCAAACGGTTTTTGCCAACGCTTCCCGAAGCTACGACGGATTCCAAAGAGCGAAGTTACAAATTCGTCGCGAACTGCGAGTACCGGCTTTTTCAACGTCCCGACGACGCTGTCCATCGAGGGCTCGACAAGCAGACGGAACTCGACATGGCGGACGTGGGCAATTTCTTTTGCAACTTCGAACCCCTTTCTCGCGATGCCGTTCGCCGAGAGATCGCAGACGTTATCGACTTCGAACAGTACACGGCACCGATGCAGAATCGCATGAACTCATTCCTTGCGAGCGACCAGTCCTTTGTGGTTTCCTCCGCACAGCCACGCCTGGTCGACGGTAAGCCGTCCAAGAATCCTCGCTACCTTCAAGACCGCACCGATCTGTTGGACCCATTCGATCGATACGTTGCCTATCGCGGCATGCAACTGTATCGGGGAACCCCAGCAGGAGAAAGCGTGCCAGCCCCAGTCCATGCGATTCTTTCCGGTCGTCGCAATAACCCGCCCGACCTCAAGGCTGGCATTCGGTCGTTGGCTGTCTTCGGCCCGATCCACTATCAAGAACTCCCCGAGCTGATCATGGACTACGTTTGTTCCTTGACTGGCAAGAGTCCTTCGACAACTGGTGCAGGCAGCGAGGGAGCGTTGACCAAGGGTCCATTCAATGCACTCAATATGGTCTACGACTTGAACACGACGATCGTCAGTATGATTCTGACCGGGCTAGGCGGGTTTAGCACTGCTGCTGGGCATATCGGGCCTGAGATTGAGGTTGGTCATGACATCAGTATGTTCGTGCCAGAAATCTGGTGCCGCTTGCGGCCCGAGGAACGGGAACCCGCTTTCCTGATGCGTGAAGGCTTGCTCGAAAAAATCGAGGACTTTGAGCACAACGGGATCACCATACCCGCCAGTCGACTGGGTTATCGAATAACGGCCAGGTTTGTACGTCGCTATTTTGGCCGCGTCTTTGACAATCCGAGCAAGGTCTTTGACGAACGCATCCTGTGTCCTGAAAAACAAGA
>JANMLD010000316.1:0-6484 GCA_031372345.1 Pirellula sp. | reverse complement strand
CTGCGAAGAAAGGTCACTAACCAGCGCATTCCCGTTTAGTTCATTTGCATTTTGCGTCGATTCCGCGAGTGGCAACGCAATGTCTGGTGGCGTTACTTCTGGAAACATAGAATCAAAACCGATCAACATCGGTTGATTCTTGGCAGCCCGCTTAGCCATTGGAAATCCATTCTGAGAACCGTGAACACCAAAAACGTGGAAAAATCAAAACTTCGCAATTCGATTTTGTACCGCATTTTGGAGCAAGCCGCATACTTTGCCAACCGCCATTGACAGCAATCTTCAGGATAGCAGGACTGCAAAACGGGTTGCTCGATTCGCAATTTATCAACGAATATCGTAGAATCTAATCGCCTCGGCAGAAACATCCTGATCTTAATTCGTTTGACCGCGTGGGCATCGCCCCGTGTTTTACAATGCTCGCGGCCCGATGGGCACGCGGTTAAACGAAGAAACGCATGTGTAGGTGCTTAGTTCGAGGAAAGCCCTTCCCGCTCCCTTTGAAGGTTGGCAAATGGCAATCGATATTCGTACGGATCAAGCAATGAAGGTAAGCGAACCTGGACCTTTGCCCGTGGAGCAATGGCCATCGGTTGAGCATTTGGTTACGGAGGATGACAAGCCCGTGGATAATCTTTTTTGCGAGAAGCAACAGCGACTTTTGACGGAGCCGCTTTACACGAGTTGGAGGACCGCGGTTCCCTTCATTGCGATGGCCAACGTGGGCCTGTTTTATGCCATTCGAATCCCTCCGTATGTTCCCGATGTTCTGTTGAGCCTGAACGTTCGGGCGCCAGAGAATCTTTTCCCAAAGTCCAACCGATCGTACTTCGTTTGGGAATACGGTAAGCCGCCCGAGGTAGTCATTGAGATCGTTTCCAACCGCGAAGGCAACGAAGATGGAGACAAACTGACAGGTTATGCTCGCGTTGGAATTCCGTTCTATGTTATCTATGATCCGGAACTTTGGTTGCGAGCAGGGAAGCTGAGATTCTTCGAATTGCGAGGTGGACGTTATGAACACATCCAGGGCGAAACACTTTTGATGCCATCAATGGAGTTAGGACTCAAGTTATGGAACGGTGATTACGAAGGCTGCACAGACGAATGGCTGCGTTGGACGGATCTAACTGGTGACCCTATCGCTACTGGTGCCGAACGAGTTGGACAAGAACAGCAACGCGCCGACTCAGAACAGCAACGCGCGGACGTAGAACAACAACGCGCGGACGCAGAACGCCAACGGGCAGACGCAGAACAACAGCGCGCGGACGCAGAACGCAAACGGGCTGAAGTCCTGGCTGAGCAGCTTCGGCAACTTGGCGTTAAACCTGGGGATGATTCTTGAGCATTGCCTGCAATAGTCCAGGATCGCCAAACCCGTCAGGCAAGCCCCGAGCCGCGTAGGATTTTCGGCAACAATTTCTCGGGTTGTGCGGAAGCTTGTCTCCCACCCCTGCAACCATGTTTATATCGACTTTGTCCAACCAATTCATGACTCGGGAGGGTGAGGCTCCTGCCGAACCATGGCGGCGGCAGCTCGGCAGGAGCCTCGCTCTCCCGTTGTTTTTCCAACGCTTACACGTCTAAAATCCTTATTGCGTGCAATGGATCAAGAATTCCGCGTGTTCCAACAGCGGATCATCGTAGTGAAGCGAAATGACTCCGCTGAGTTTTAGCTCATCCACCAACTTGACTTCCTCCGCGTAAGTGCTGTCCGCGATTCGGTGGATTTTCGTTCGTCGTTGGCTCCAACTCAAGACGATCATGGCGTAGATCAGCATTGGGATCAGCGACAGCAATACACTGGTAAATAACAATGCCGGACTCGGATGAGGGAAATGCTCGACACTTGACTGTGCACCGGACAGCGTTTCGTAGCTTGCACCCAGGTATTGCCTATAGATCGAGACGATCGGACCGGCCATGAGTAGCCAAAAAATCACTGTCCCAATCAAAGCGAAGAACTGCAGCGTCATCCAAGGCATTTGGTGCTTGTCGACGGACCACTCAAATGTACTTCTCGCTCGCGACTGCAATTCCTCGACTCCCGACAATCGGATTTGCGGCGAAACGGATGTGGATTTGTTTTCTTGATCGGAACCTCGCATCCGGGTTACGGCGCGATGGAACTGGGCTTGGACTGGTTCAAGCCTATCTTGGATCTGTCGGTTGAGAAGATCACGAATCCCTTCATGCATCTCCCAGTTGATCTTTCGAGATTGTTGGACATTGCGAGCCCAAGCCGCGAAGGTGCCGAAGATCGACGGCACGCTCCCAGACAACGATAGCAACAATCGATCCCACGCCCCGTGCGTCAGGCCGAGAACCGTCAGAACGGTTCGATAGGGAAACCAAATCATGCCCGTGTCCGCAATCATTTGTGCTCGGAGGCGACCACGCACGGCGGATTGGAGCACCACGCGTGAGCCCAGCACGGTTTCAATCGTTTGTGATGGCAAAGCATCGGCTTCGGAATGAAGTCGTCGAACGGCCGCGGACAGTTGTGGTAACTGCGAATCCAGCATTTGGCCAATGCGATGACGCAATCGGTCGGTGGCTGCCGAAAGTCGGTTGGCGCGCGTTGCGGCGATATCATCCAACGATTCAGTTTGCAATCGCGTTTGCAAATCGCGAGCAACGGCCAACCCAATCTTGGTCTCATCGCCATCCGCTTCAAAATCCGGAACGATGACCGACTCAAGAAATTTGGTTTTAGGCGCACTGTATTTCATGGCGTCGCAAAATGTGTCCAAGTCGCGTTGCAGCGATTCGCTCAAACGCTTCGTGGTGGTTACAGCAAGGTCGTTGAGCGGTACACATGTTATGACCGGGATACAGATCGCGCCCTCTGTAAAGTTAGCCAGTTGGCTCAAAATGGCGCCACGCAATTGATCCCGACGAACCACCAGCAACTTGACTGGCGAGAGAGCCATCGCCTCTTTGGCCGTCTTGGCCGCTTGCAAGTCGTCATCGGTAATGCCGGGCGTATCCAGCAGCATATAGGGACGGCCCAAGTCCAACATGGCTTCGGATCGACAGGGATGGTAGAGCTCTCGACTTGAATCGAGCGCCTCGGGAACGATCGGCCCAATCCAATGCACGTGAGTCGTGGCTTCACTGGAGAGGACCCCGCTCGGCAGTCCCTGTGCGACTCGCCAATCGAGGATCATCTGTCGAGCGATCCAAGTCTTGCCTTGTCCTTTGGCACCCACAATCGCAACGCTCGTCAGCGAGACCCCTCTTGAGGAAACGATCGAATCGCACTGCAACTGGTATTGGTCGCACCATTCCGAAATTTGATGCGTCAAATGCTGTTGACCGAGCAAGGCTTGGGTGGCCTGTCGAATCCTCTGCACGAGGACGTCGTGTGGGTTCATTGGCTACTCAGTAACAACGATATTCTTGAACTGGACTTTCATTGGCGGGCCAGCGTGCAACTGGAGAGCCAGAATCCCTTCGGAGGCTCGTTTTTCCGCTTGATTGTCTTGAAGTTCGGACATGAGCACACCGTTGATGTAGTGCTGACAAACGTTGCCTTTGGCGACGATGCGGTACGCGTTCCAGTTGTCGACGTTGAATTTGCTTCGCAGGGCTATTGCGTCGCCGGTCGAACCAACGCGTGTTTTCTTGCCGTCCGCTTCAATCGAAACGATTTGCCCTCGTTCCACGATGATTCCTCGGCCTCGTTCCTCGTAGTTGATGCCCATGTAGCTGTTCTTCTTGACGTCCTTTTCGGAATCGATATCGGCTTGGTAGCCACCCACAATGAACTTGTCTGGGTCGACTAGCTTGGAACGATATTGGATACCGGAGTTGCCACCGGTAATCTTGAACTCGCAGTTCAGTTCAAAGTCGCCAAACTTTTTTTCGTAGACCAAAAAAGTGTTGTTCTTGAGCGGAGCTTCCGCGGTGCTTTCACCGGTGATCGCACCCTCTTCGACGCGCCAGAGGGAGGTGATGCCGGACCAACCAGCCAGAGTTTTTCCATCAAAAATCGCTTTGCCTTTTGCGGCTTCCTGACTGAGCGCGGTCTGAGCAATCGATAGGATGGAAACAGCAAGGACCACGGCTAAACGAACACACTTCATGGCGGATACTCCTCGAAAACTATTCTTGTTGTGAAATGAGAGTTAATCGAACTTTCGTTGCTCGATCGTCCGAAACGGAAAGGACTTTTGCAATAGCGTTTGGGAATTCTATGACATCCCCTGCGACCAACAAGCGTTCGGCTTTGTTGAGTAGCAGTCCCGACATTGTATCCACATCAGCATACTCAAACTGGATGCCGAGTCGATTTTCAACGTCTTGAACTGCGGTGGAACCCAGGATAACAAAACTGTCGGGACCATCTGGCACGATTTCAGGATCTTCGACGTCGAATTCGTCTGCGACCTCGCCGATAATTTCCTCGAGGACGTTTTCGAGAGTCACGATGCCGATCATCATGCCGTATTCGTCAACAACGAAGGCCATGTGTTGGTGGGTCCCCTGGAAATGTCGCAGGAGTTTGCTGATGGGCATGTTTTCAGGAACCTTTTTGGGTGGCCGCATCAGCGACTTCCAGTCGAAGCCATCGTTAATGGTCTCGCCCGAGATATCTTTGACGTGCAGCACCCCCAAAACATGATCCAAGGAACCGTCGCAAATGGGGTAGCGAGTATGTTTGGTTCGGTGAATCATGTCCATCGTCACGCTGGTTACTTCATGGATGTCGACGAAGTCGACATCGGTTCTCGAAACCATAATGCGTCGACAGACCAAGTCGGCAAACTCGAAGACGGCGTTGATGATGCTGTGTTCACTGCCGGTCAAGTTGCCGTGGACATGGGCTTCGCGTAGTAGGGCTCGAATCTCTTCTTCGGTGTAAGGGATCGAACTCTTGTTGGCTTCGGTGGCACCAAGCAATCGCAACAGCCATGTCGTGGAAACGTTGAGGCATTGCATCAACGGATAGGTTGCGATGAAAAAAATCTGCAACGGGATCGCGCACGCGAGCAGGATCGTTTCGGGTTTTCGAATGGCGAAAATCTTAGGAGCTTGTTCCCCGATGACCAAATGAAGCGCCGTCACAAAAGTAAAGGAAATCGCAAAGGCGACGGCATGGACGACTGCCGGTGACTGGATCTGAACGGCACGCAGAAACGGTTCCACAAGCTTCGCAAAGGCCGGTTCGCCGATCGTTCCCAAAGCCAAAGAGGCCATCGTGATGCCGAGTTGGCAAGCGGACAACGACTGTTCCAATCGTTGCGCGAGCCACTTGGCGGTTCGGGAAAAGAGTTTTCTATGGGCAACAAGTTGTTCGATTCGCCCCAAACGAACCTTGACCAGCGAGAATTCCGCCGCGACGAAGAAACCGTTAACCAAAACCAAAAGCAAAGCAATCAGGATCGTAACTAGATCCGGAAACCAATCAGGCATTGGAAGGAAGTATTAACCTCAGCACATTAGAAGAATATTGTCGTGATACGGACACAACGCTCTTCCAGTAGTGTAACTCATTGCCCAACTTTCGTGTGGGACCGTCGCCGCGAAACCATTGCCCAAACGCGAATCCCGGTTTATTCGGCCCGGTTTGCTTAATCGAACTTGAAGGGAAATCCGATACTGCGAATGGATTTGGATGGAAATTGTCAATGCTTTGAGTAATGCCGGGATAGACACTGCGAATTGTCGGCAAGAGTTATGGACATGGTTTGAGCCACTTCACTGAGTTTTTTGACAGAAAGTACACCGACATGCCAGCAGGACCACTATTGCATCGAATCGATTCGGCGATTCGCAAGAACCCCTACGTTTTGCACCGTCGCGTTTTTCTTGAGAGCACCCCTGGAAAAATCACTTTGCGAGGGAAAGTGGACTCCTACTACCAAAAGCAGATGGTTCAAGAAGTTTTGAGAGGCATCGATGGAATTGCGGAAATCAGCAATTTGCTCGAGGTGGATGACTACGCTTCGTAGGAAAGCCAAAAAGTCGAGCGGCAGCAATGTTCATATCGGGAGGGAGAGGCCACTCCTTTAAACATGATTACATCTTTAAACATGATTACATCGACTTTTCCAAAGCTATTCATTGACCGGGAGGGTGAGGCTCCTGCCGAACCATTGCGACGCCAAGCTCGGCAGGAGCCTCGCTCTCCCGTTGGAACCGTTGGCTGGTAGTTTTCAGTCTGCTGCTCGCCTAACTGCGGGGCGGAGGGACAATGTTGGGGCGGGCAACCGTGCCGCCTGGCATTCTTCGGCGGACCGAGCTAAAGACATGCTGTGCCGAGTAGGCTGTGTCCGAAATGATCTCGTCAATCTTGTTTCTGAAAATCGCAAACGCAGCCAGAGACGGAATCGCAATCACCAAGCCGCAGACAGTGGTTACGAGAGCAGAGTAAATGCCCCCCGCAAGGTCTCCGGCACCGGCCGTCCCCTGGGAAAGTGCCACTTCGCGAAAGGCCAGGATCATCCCCGTCACCGTTCCTAACAGCCCAATCATG
>JANMLD010000266.1:0-3828 GCA_031372345.1 Pirellula sp. | reverse complement strand
ACGCGGACAACATCGGTTTTCCAGATTATTTCGAGGATAAATCGAGCAATTCCACTTTCCGAAATTCGATGGGATGACTCTCCGATTGGAGTGAAATCGAACCTGACGAGAGCATCTTGTCTCCTGCTTTCTGGATCAATTCTTTGGCGTGAGAGTCTCGGTCGTCAAGCTGCGGTTTACTGTATTCGAGAACCAATTCACCATTGACCAAGTGCCGGATCACGTCGTTCCCTTTCACCTCGACCTCTGCGGTTACCCACTGATCGCCGTGGAACGTTTTCGAGTTGGAGTTGGTGCAGTGCGCCAAGATCAACTTGTCACCAATAACGACATTTGTGCCGGGCGTACAAAGATTTGAGGTGGTGCGAGGAGTCTTGCCATCCCCCCCAAGCAATTGCACTTCAATGGACGCGGGGAAGTCTTGGTCCTTGGCCATGGTTTCTGGCCGCTCGCCGTGGATCATGATGCCGCTGTTTCGGAGCGCCCAGCCCGGCCCTCCTTTGACTTGCTCCCCAACGAATCGATATTCAACACGAATGCGATAATGCGAATAGGAGTCCTTGTAAAACAGATGTCCGAAAGTTTCTTTGAATTCGGAATAGCCGTCGTACCCGACCTTTAGCACTCCATTTTCGACGCGGAAGGTGTTGGCATAATTATCACCTAGATCGTGGTAGCGGATTTTGGGTGTCCAACCTGTCAAATCTTTGCCGTTGAAAATCTGGACCCACTTTTCGTTGTTCGATTTGCTGGTGTCTCGCGCGACCAAGAAACTCGACGAAAGCATTGCCACGAACAAAATTGCAATCAAGTGGGATGATGGCGGGGTATGTTGAGTTAGTCGCATCGCGATTAGCCTTCTAAGAAGTTGGGAAACAAAGGATAGAGATTTTGTTTTGCATCGTCATCTTACCTTGTCCGGATTACGATGGAATTCGAACGTGTGAAATTTTGAGAACTCGCTCTAAGGCGAGCGGCAAAGCGGAATATCCCAACCTGAAGCGTAAGTTTTGAAGTTGCGCGTTTGTGTTTAGGGCCGAAGGCTCGGTAGTTTGCCTAGCCCAGGCCAACGGCCTGGGACTAGGCGAGACGCAATGATGTTAGGGCTGAAGGCCCGTCCGTTTGTCAAACTGCCGGGCCTTTAGCCCTATCTAATGGCGTGTGTCACCCAGGCCGTTGGCCTGGGCAAGGTAAATGGTTGGGCCTTTGGCCCGAAAGACATCAAAACGCGCAACTTCAAAAAGCCTAAGCGAGGGACAATTTCCCCGGTCCCTCACTTACGTGTCGGGTTATGATTGGTATACGTGTCGGGTTATGATTGGTATACGTGTCAAGATATGATTGGTAGTTTTCACATCGCCGATAGATCTAAAATTCCACTGAGAGATATTCATGAAAGTCTGGCTCCTTCCCGTTTTTTGCCTTGTCTTCTTTTGCCAGTTTCTTCCACGGCCCTTTAGCTTTGCGCAAGAAAAAGCCACGGAAAGCGAAGCGAAGCAGGATTTTAGTGCGTTGATCGGTGACTTAGACGAATACATATCCAAAGCCCAGGAAGAATGGCAGGTACCAGGTTTGGCGGTCGCAGTCGTCAAAGACGAGCAACTCCTGCTTACGAAAGGATATGGACTGCGACGAGTTGGAGCGCCGGAGATAGTCGACGACAAAACTCTGTTTGCGATCGCTTCCAATTCCAAAGCCTTTACGGCCGCGGTGCTGGCTATCTTGGTCGATGAAGGCAAGCTTCAATGGGACGATCATGTCAGTAAGCACCTGCCCTGGTTTCGACTCAAGGATGAGTTCGCGAGCCGCGACATGCGTGTTCGTGATCTCCTCTGCCATCGAAGTGGATTGGGAACATTTAGCGGTGATCTTTTGTGGTGGGGAACAGAGTACAAATCCAAAGAAATCCTCGAACGCGCGGTTCATCTTGAGCCAGCAAGTTCGTTTCGTTCGAGTTATGGTTACTCCAACCTCATGTTCTTGGCTGCAGGCGAAGTGGTTGAGGTAGTCAGCGGACAAAGCTGGGCCGATTTTGTAAAGGCACGCATCCTTTCTCCGCTCGAGATGAATCGCACGGTCTGTAGCGTTCGAGACTTGGTGATGCTAGACAACTTCGCGACCCCCCACAAAACACTTCCCGACAGTTCCCAGCCTATCGCATGGATGAACTGGGACGCGATGGCGGCCGCGGGTGGCATCATTTCAAGTGCCGAGGATATGTCGAGTTGGCTTAGGCTTCAGCTCCGTCGAGGCGAGCACAATCGGCCAAAACGCATATTTAGCGAAGATGCTTCGCATCAAATGTGGCAAGCACACACACCCATCCCACTCTCTCTCAAACCATCTATTAGATTTCCATCGACCCACTTTCGCTCTTATGGACTCGGATGGTCCCTTTCAGACTATCAAGGACGCAAGCTGGTCGGACATGGCGGAGGCTATGATGGCATGAACTCACACGTCCTGCTTGTACCTGAGGAGAAACTAGGGGTCGTCGTCTTGACAAATAGCCTTACTCCCATCGCGAGCTTGCTGGCGTATCGGGCAGTCGACACGCTATTGGGGACGGCTGCAAAAGACTTTAGCCAAGAGGCTTTGGCGGAGTTTCGCAAATCCGGCGATGAGTTTCGCGCCAGAATCAAAAAAGTCACGACGCCAGTCGCGGAGGGAACCAAACCCAGCCACGCGCTGGCCGACTATGCTGGAAAATTCCGGTGCCCGATGTACGGCGACGCGACCGTGAGTGTCGAAGGTGATTCGCTGGTATTGAGTTTTCAGCCTTACAAGGCCCTCGTTGCCGAACTGAAGCACCTGCACTTCGACACTTTTTCTATTCACTGGAAGAAAGCCGACATCGCGTGGTTTGAAGGGGGTACAGCCCATTTTGTGCCCGACTCACGTGGCAAATTTCAAAAGATCGAATTCGACGTACCCAACGACGATCTGTGGTTTCATGAAATCAAATTGCAACGCCGCCCCGATTAAGGCAATTTTGGAGTGCTGGGATTCATCCCAGCTTTTAGATGATTGTCGCCTTTCGCTCCGCGAAAGTGCGAGTCTTTAACGCACTTTTGCGGAGCAAAAGGCGACAATGTTCAGCCACATCCGACTGACCCCATTTATTGAATTTACTTAACCCATTCAAAAAATCCAATTTCCTCAAGCTTGCGTTTAAGACTCGAGACTTGATCCATCGAAAGCGTTCCGTTAGGTAATCTTGCTGGCCCAACCGGAACGCCTAACATCCCCATCACCGCCTTGGCCGCTCCCATATAACCGACGCTCGCTAACAGCTGAATCAATCGCACGCTTCGAAATTGCTCGTCTCTTGCGGTTGCAAGGTCCCCGCGTTCGAAGGCAGCCATCATGCGATGGTAGATCGGTGCCGCAAAGTTAAAGCTGCTGCCAACGGCTCCCTTGGCTCCGAGTGCTAGAGCTGCCAACAAAAATTCATCGCAACCAAATGGCACATCCCACTTGCCTGAGTCCGCTCTCAAGCACAATTGAAAGGCCATAAGGTCGGGATTCGTAAATTTGATGCCAGCTAAGTTGGGGATGCAATTTCCTGCTTGCTCAAGAAATTCGGGCATCGAGAAAATCACGCCGGTTAAGACGGGAATGTCGTAGAAGTAGAAAGGTGTTTGCGGGGCAGCAGAAGCGATCTCACCCGCGCAACCGATGAGCAACTCGAGCGAACGCGGTTTGAAGTAGCTCGGAGCTAAGGCCGAGATCGCGGCGGCTCCCAATTGCTCCGCTTGTGACGCAAGGGTTCGTGCGTCCGCCAAACAATTCGAGCCGACATGCACGACGACACGCAAGCAGGTGCCG
>JANMLD010000252.1:0-14066 GCA_031372345.1 Pirellula sp. | reverse complement strand
GAAGGTTCGGCGGATTCCAATTCCGGAGTATCCACAGATTCCGACTCCGACTCCGATTCTGGATCGTCCAATAAATTAAGAGGCCAAATGTCCTGTTCCGGTTTCAGCAGAGGCATGAGTCACTTTTGGAATCGGTTGGATTGACGGGGGAAATCGTGAGCCAGCATTTCGAGACACCGACAATTCTTCGTTCGATCGCAGAAAAATCTATCCCTTTTCCTACGGAAAAGTCCGTAAATTCCCAATCCTTCCGACGCGGTCTGCCTATTCGTAATGAAAAACAAAAAACCAAAATGTCTGTCTTATGCGAGCGGCGATGTGAAAACGACCAATCATAACCCGATACGTAAGTGAGGGACCTGCAAAATTGTCGCTCGCTTACACTTCGGGATGGGATAGTGCACTTGCCGCTCGCCTTGAAACGCAAAATGTCCAGAAGCGAGACTTTGGTTGAACTCGATTGACCTAAATGCTAGGAATCTATACCCTCCCCGGCGACCAATTATGGAAAATGCGTAGAATGCATTGACTAGCGGGCTCAAGCCCGTCCCCTCCGCCAGGGGATAACCGCTTTTTGTACTCCAATCCCGAGCCGGGGGATTGGAAACGATTCTAAGAATCCACTTTCGAACGAATTTAACAATGGATCTGCTCGAGAAAATCTGGGAAGGAACCACCAACACCATCAACGGAGTGTTGGGGGGGATTGATCGTGGACTGACTACCTTTTTTGGGTCCGCCAATTCACGGCAAATCAAAAGGTACACTCAGTATGCGCAACAGGTTGGACTGTTGGAGCCTCGTATGATCGCTATGAGCGATGGCGAGCTTCGTGAACAAACGGACAAGTTCAAGAAGCGACTGAATGAGGGGGAAACGATCGAGGACGTACTGGTCGAGTCCTTTGCGACATGCCGCGAAGCCGGACGCCGATTCATGAAGATGCGTCATTACGACGTCCAACTCATCGGAGGCATGGTCCTCAACGGCGGTAATATCGCTGAAATGATAACGGGCGAAGGCAAGACGCTAGTCGCGACTTTGCCCGCGTTCCTGAACGCACTGGAGGGCCGCGGAGTTCACGTTGTTACAGTAAACGATTATCTAGCCCGCCGAGACATGGAGTGGATGGCTCCGCTATATATGGGGTTGGGGCTGACCGTTGGCAACATCCAAAGTGGGATGGACAACGACGAACGTCAAAAATCCTATGCTTGCGATATCACCTACGCAACCAACAACGAACTTGGGTTCGATTATCTTCGCGACAACATGCGAATGGCAAGCCGCGGCGATCACAAATTCCCACCGCACATGCAACAGGTTCAAGGCCCGTTGCACTACGCTGTAATCGACGAAGTCGATAATATCCTCATCGACGAGGCCCGGACTCCATTGATCATATCTGGCTCGGCAGCCCGTGACTTAGGAAAGTACACCGAAGCCGATCGTGTCGCCCGCGCCCTCAAAAAGGAAGAGCATTTCGTTGTCAACGAAAAAGACCATACGGTCAATTTGACCGACGCTGGCATCCGAGACGCAGAAAAACTCGCGGGCGTCGAAAGTTTCTACACAGTTGGCAACATGGAATGGCCTCACCTGCTCGACAACGCTCTCAAGGCCCACCATCTCTACAAACGGGACGTCAATTACGTGGTCAAGGAAGGGGCCATTATCATCGTCGACGAGTTTACCGGTCGATTGATGGATGGCCGACAATGGAGCGACGGGCTGCACCAATCCGTTGAAGCCAAAGAAGGGGTTCGCATCAAGGAAGAAACGCAGACACTTGCAACCATTACGCTGCAGAATTTCTTCAAGCTGTACAAAAAGATCTCGGGGATGACCGGAACGGCCATGACCGAAGCCAGCGAATTCAGCAAAATCTACAATCTCGGCGTTACCGCCATCCCACCGAATCGGGGACTTCAACGCATCGAGTTCGCCGACTCGATCTACTTAACGGAAAAAGAAAAGTTTGCTGCGGTTGCCGACGAAATCGAACGGGTCCATAAATACGATACCCTCCATTTCAAAGACCAAAAGAAGGGGTTTCTGATCGGTACGATCCAGTCCGAGGACGATTCCAAAATCAGAATCAAGAAATCCGACTCGAAAGAAATAGAAGAATTCGCAGTCGCGGATATCGAGAAAATCGAACATGCGGCCCGGCCAATGTTGGTCGGTACGGTCTCCATCGAAAAAAGCGAACGGCTTTCGAAACTCCTCGACCAACGCGGCGTCCATCACGAGGTTCTCAACGCCAAACAACACAAGCGCGAAGCCGAAATCATTGCTCAGGCTGGACGCACCAAGTCGGTCACCATCGCTACCAACATGGCGGGCCGTGGTACAGACATTATCCTGGGTGGAAATCCCGAAACGATGGCTTGGGCCCAATTGCAGGACAAGTACCCAACCCGTCTTGAGGTCCCGAAAGAAGAATGGGATACGCTCGTTCACGAAATCGAACAACGCGAAAAGATGAAGGAAGAAGGGGAGCGCGTTCGCGATCTCGGTGGACTTTACGTAATCGCCACCGAACGGCACGAGTCGCGACGCATTGACTTGCAGTTGCGTGGCCGTTGCGGACGACAAGGGGACCCGGGCTCCAGCCGGTTCTACCTTTCTCTCGAAGACGACTTGATGCGAATCTTCGCAGGCGAATGGGTTCGCGAATGGATGAAGCGAATGGGAATGGGTGAGGGGGATGCCATCGAAAGCCCCTACGTCTCCAAGCGGATCTCCGGCGCTCAGAAAAAAGTCGAGGAACGAAATTTCGAAGCCCGCAAGAGCTTGCTCGAATACGACGAAGTCATGGACTACCAACGCAAGAAAGTCTACGGCTATCGACAACAGATACTCGATGGTACGAGTTGTCGTGATCTGGTCATGTTTCAGTTGCGGCAGCAAATTGAAAACAACGTCAAGCAGTTTTGCGATCCCATGTATGGCCCGGAATCCTACGCGAAGTGGGCCGGTGCGAGACTCGGCGTTCAGCTCGAACCAAAGGACTTCCGCGGTGTCGATCCCGCGACCGCGGTAGCCTATGCCAAAGACAAAGCGGACCGAACTGCGGAAACTCAAATCCTCGACGCCATCGACGAGAACATGCCCTCCGAAGAGGAACAATCCGAATGGAATTGGGAAGCCATGGCGAAATGGGTCAACACCCGATTCGCCACCAACTACACCGTTGGCATGCTGAAAAAAATCGATCGCGACAGAATGGACGAGGAACTGATCGCCCAATCGCAAAAGTACATAGCGCAGATCGATTTGTCCGAAGGGGACGCGTTCTTGCGTGAAGAGTTTGGGCTGAAGATGCTGGTCGGTTGGATGAAGAATAAGTTCGGTATCGAGCTGGACGTCGAGGAAGTTCGAAGTCCAGAAACAGAGCAACTGGCCGAAAAACTGCTTTCCAAAGCGGAGGTGAGTTACATCGAGCGCGAAAGCCAATTCCCAATCATGGTGGCCTTCAATCGTTTCCAAGAACAGACGGGGCCGAAGAGTTACACCATCGATGGAGCGGCACTTGCAGAATGGGCCGGAACCCGCTTTGAGGATCCAACCGTCATGGAACAACTGCAAGCCTCGTCGGATAAATCCGCCGAGACTCTGGTTGCCATCAGTCGTCGGTCAGTTGAAAAAGCGATTCAGCTGAGAGCGGACGCGGTCGAAAGGGCTGAAACCATTTTCGGCAAGAGCAACAAATCCCTCAAAGACACCGTAGGCAACTCCGCCGAAGCGATCGAAGAAGTGGCTCAGTGGATGCGAAAGACGCTGGGTTGGACCGGCGATGCTCAAGAACTAAAGAAGCTGAACAAGTCTGAGCTCACGAACAAGTTCATGCAGTCGATTGACGATCGCTACTTTCCAGAGATTCGCCGGATGGAACGAACAGTTCTATTGACGCAGCTTGATTCGGCTTGGAAGGATCACCTGCTCGCCATGGACCACGTGCGCAGCAGCGTGAATTTCCGAAGCATGGGGCAAATGGATCCCAAGGTCGAATACAAACGCGAAGGCATGAAACTATTCGAGGAAATGTGGCTCTCGATCGGCGAACGCATGACCGATGTCATTTTCCGAATGGAAGCGATCGATAGCGATATCGTGTCCGATTCCTGGGTCGAAAACAAGGTTGTCGCGCGTCATGATTCCTACGATGTGACGAGCGAACTGTTGGCCGAAAAGCAAGCAGACCTTGCCGCTGCCGACTCAGCTGGCAGTGAGCCCCCGCGGGTTGAGGCCATTCGCAACCGAGGTGAACGCCTTGGCCGAAATGACCCTTGCAGTTGCGGTTCGGGCAAGAAGTACAAGAACTGTTGCATGCGAAAGCAAGTCTAAGCCGCATGGCGTTTGCCGCAGTTTCTTTCTGCCACTCGCCTAAGGCGAGCGGCAGAAAGAAAACTACCTGCCAAGGGTTCCAATGGTAGTGCGAGGTTCCAATGGGAGTGCGAGGCTCCTGCCGAGCTGGCGCCGCCATGGTTCGGCAGGAGCCTCACCCTCCCGAGTAATGAATTGGTTGGACAAAGTCGATGAAGACATGTTTATAGGGGTGGCCTCTGCCTCTCGGTATAAACATTGCTGCCACAGGCCAATAAGGACTTTCTAAGCCAGAAAGTACGAAAGTCTTTGTGTGATTCGGACCGCGAGCGGACACTTCATTTGCAAGGAGCTTGCACTTTGGACCTTTCTGACTTGATCGACCGATTTCGCGGACCACTCATTGGGCTGATCGCCTCTTGGGGCGCGAACTACAACGAAGCTGCCGAAATTGCGCAGGACAGCTTCGCAGACGCTTATTTGAACCGTGAATCGTGTCGCGGAGACTGGGAAGACCCTGAAGTGTTTGGCGCTTGGTTGCGAGGAGTCGCTCGCAATACGTTTCGCAACGCTTTTCGAAGCCGAAAAAGGCGTGAAAAGCGGGTGATTTCGATCTCTGCGGCGGTTCTGGATTCAACTCCACACCCTTTGTCGACGCCGGTTGACGAGCGTCTGGAACGCTTGCGTGGTGCGATCGACGAGCTACCCACAAAACTGAAACAGGCGGTCATGATGCATTACCTGGAGGTTACGTCGGTCAAGGATATTGCGGCTTTGTTGTCGGTTTCGCCGAAGGCCATTGAAGGGCGACTCTATCACGCCCGACGAGAACTGAAGCGAATGATGGGCGAGAAATCAATCTACAGAATTGAAAAGGCGCTTTTGTTATAGGCGAAGAAATATGAACGATTTGATTGACGAACAGGAATTGCGAGACGCATTTCAATCGCTTCGCCCCGAACGTGGTGCGTTTGAAGCTGGCGTTCGAAGTCGGCTGAATGCGATGCCTCAGCGAAAAACTTTGCACCGTCTGGCCTATGAAGATTCGCCTTGGCTACAGGTTGCAGCTTCGATGGTTCCACTTTCACTATTCGGCAAGGGGGCTGGTACCTCATCTGCGATTCCAATTGGCAAGGTCTCCTTGGTCTACAAGATCGTCGGCTATGCGGCGTTGCCGACGATGAGCGTCCTGCTCATGGTTGGAGCGACATTGATCGCGTTGTTTCGAATTCGTAAGGCCCACACTAGCCCACATTCGGATTCCCCATATGCTACCGAACAACAAGCTGCCATCCTCGTCCAATGGTGGAAGCACTTCGGATACATACCCGCGTGCCTAAGCTTCGTCGCACTCATCGTCTTCCTAATGGGCTATACGTTTCCTGTGTTTATCTTCTTCCTCGGTTCCGGCATCGCAATGGTTGCACTCGTATCTCGACTGGGACAAGCTGGACTGATCGATCGTCGTACTGTCGGATTCAGTCTGATCCCAAGTTTGGTAGGCTTGGCCCAGGTCACCCAAATCACCACCATCGTCGATTCCGGTTGCCATCTCCTGGACCAGGGACTTGTCATGATGATTCTTCTATTGGCGGGCATAATGCTGGGCATTGTGCTGACGATTGGAAATTGGAAGGGCTGGTCATCGGTAACGAAAACGGCTGGCCTCGTTATTGCCGCCGTGTTGGTGTTCGGCTTTTTCGGAGCATCGATATGGGATCCGATAAGTATTCGAAAAATGAAAAACTACGTTGAGGGGTTCGATCTCGCAAGATTTTCGTCCTCAAGTTGGCAAGGCTGGGCGGTACCGACGGTCTGGTTGCAAGAGTCTGGCGTTCCTCTTGATCTTTCAAAGCCAAGAGCATTGCTTCAAGCCGAAATCGCGGGCCAGCAGAATCCGTTTATTCTAGGAGTTGCGAGTCGGACGGGGTTGGTCGCCCAAGGCGATCTTTTGCGAGTCCGAGATCCATTCGATCAGAGGAAGCAGCTATTGGATCCGTACTCGAGCGAACAGGCAATCTTGTCGATTGGACAACTTGAGGTTGCGATTCGCAAGCTTTTGATGATGGATCCATTGTCTGAGGCCGAATTGGATCTTTTGGAATCGCGTTTGTTGGCAACCATAAGGCACTCCGCTATTTCCGAGTTCTCAACACTGGATGAGGCCCTTGTTGCCACCAAACTTCTCGAGGCCTTCGGTCGACCCTGCAATGAAGTTTCAATTCGACAGTTAATGCAACAAAAACTTTTTGCGTTGCAACGCACTCGATTCAAGATGGGCGGTCGAAACGGTGGATTTGCAACGTATCCGACATTGGATCACAGCGACCGGCTCTCCACCGCATCGGCCGTCGAGCTGATGGTGCACTACGGCGTGCCGTCGGGGCTGGACCTAATGGCGATACGAAGTTTCCTTCGGCCGGCCATGATCGATAGTTGGATGATCGACCAGGGGGCGATAAGGTCGGCGACGAGCATGCGATTCGAAAGCCTTCCGCAAGTTCCGCGGCTGACATGGTGGGACTACGTTCGTCACGATCCATCGATCGCGATGGCGATCGTTATCTCGTTGCTATGTTTTTTCGCAACGCTTGGCTGTCCCAATCGGTCGATGACGCAATCTCGTTGAGCGGCTCCGGCCCAGCCCGCATCGTTGGGGCTTTTATTAAACGTGTGCGACTCATTTTCTGATTATCGACAATTCAATCCTAGTTTATTGACATGTTAATGACACTGTATTAACATCAACCCATGCCAGCAACTTCCGGTTTTCGGCCACGATACACAATCAACTCAGGGGTGGCGAAGGCACTCATGCGAATCGAGGCCTGCCGCGATGCGGTTCAATCGTTGCCTTTGTCTGTAACGATGCTCGAAGCGTTGCGAACATCGGCTCGGCTGATGTCTACCCACTATTCGACGCAAATCGAAGGCAATCGTCTGGACGCCAAGCAGGTTCAAGCCGTTCTCAAGGGTGGTGGGCCGTTTCCTGGTCATGAACGCGATGAACGCGAAGTCAGGAACTACCATCGGGCCCTGGAGTATCTGGAAACGTTAGCCGAGAGCAAAGGCACCATTGCTGAATCCATGATTCAAACGTTGCACGGCTTGGTCGAACATGGCAAGAAAAAGAAGAGTCCCTATCGCGATGGACAGAATGTGATTCGCGACAATCGAAACGGGGCCATTGTCTATATGCCACCCGAGGCGAAAGACGTTCCACTATTGATGCAAGAGTGTGTGGCGTGGTTTCAATCGCAACTTGCTCTTCATGAATTGCCGGTGCCAGTTGTTGCGGCGTTGGCTCACTACCAATTTGCGACCATCCATCCCTATTTCGATGGCAATGGCCGAACCGCTCGTTTGCTGACTACCCTGATTTTGCACAAGGGAGGGTATGGACTACGAGGTATTTATTCACTGGAGGAGTACTACGCCAAGAATTTGGTGGGTTACTACGATGCCTTAAACGTTGGCAAGAGTCACAACTACTACGAAGGGCGAGCGAAAGCGGACTGCTCGAAATTCGTGACCTACTTTTGCATCGGGATGGCAGACTCCTTTGAAAAGGTCCGTGCAATCGCAACCAGCACAAACCAAGTGCGACCAATCGACGATTCTGCAACGCTTCGTGAACTCGATTCCATGCAAAGGACAGTCCTCGGGTTGTTTATTAAGCAGAAGTCGGCAAGCGCGGCAGAACTTGCAACCTACCTAGAACTGAAACCACGCAATGCCTCAATCTTGGCTAACAAGTGGATCGAGCGAGGATTCTTCGAACTGGACAATCCGTCCAAGCGTGCTCGTCGCTACCGACTGACGGCCAAATACGAATCGCTGATGGCAAACTAGATCTGCAACGCGTTCGTGCGACAAAGGGTAAGCAAAGTGGGGGTAAGTCACCAAGGTAACGATTGAAAGCGACAGGAAGATTTTGTGACAGGAAGATAAGGCAGATGATGCGGCCGAGAATTTTCCTGTCGTTTAATTTTCCTGTCGTATAGTGTGCAGTCGGCCTGGTAGCAGATTTCCCACGCGTTCGACATCATCTCTATCGCCGCTGCCAGTGGCATCTGTGTGAGGGCCATCAATTGCTCGTTGGAAATGAAATAGTAGCAGGGGACGTCATGAATTCGGATGTCGTAATACTTTAGTATCGTAATCTAATCCAAGTCAGAAGTAGTCCTTGCCAACTTCAATGCTTCGCTCGAAACATACCCATCGTAAATGCAGTTGGCTTTCCCGACTTCGACCGCTCAACGGGGTGTTTTGTTTGTGCGACCAACCGTCGTGCTGTTGCCCGATCTCGTAACGTGCGTTCTGCTTCATTGTTAGTCGGTGCGACGGCAGGGTTGCTTACGAACGTAAATAGCTCATCTCGCAACGATAGACCAAGCAGTTCTTTGCGTAACAATAGAAACGAGTCGGCCGTTGGATCTTCCAGTTTTGTCGTTTCGATTTTTCGTACCGAACAGAGTGCCAGGACTCGATCTTCGAGTTTTACGATCTCCGCTTCACGCTCGCCGTCCGAGATGGATTGGTTCTTTTGCAGTGTTCGGCCGTCGTAAAAAATCTGGAATGCACCGTCGGCGAAGTCCGTGTACTCCTTGTTCTTGGGATCGAGAAGAGTCAGCTTGATCGCCTTGCGAAGCAAGTGAGCCCAGCACTTTTGTGCTTTAGAGAACTTACCGTAAACGGCTGCATTATCGCTGACTACAGTCCCTTTGTAGGATGCTGGGTTGAGCACCATGGCAAGGGTTTTCGCATCTTTATTCACACCGAAGAGGACGACTCTGGAATTCTCGGAGAGAAATGCCCACACGCTTTTGATGCTCCAACTGGTCTCGTCCGCATGAACGACAATGGAGTTGGTCAGTAACTTCAGCAGAGATTCAAATTCCTTTTCCCAAACGCGCGAGAGCTGATGATGCATCGCGTCGACTTGGGATTTCTTAAGGTCTAGTTTTTGGAAAAACTTTTGAAGTGCGATCGCTTTGATGATCTCGGTGAACGCGACCGTGTTACACGACGGTAAGCAACAACAAATCGCTGTTGCGCAGTTGGTGCCGGGGGACGTCGTTCAGCTTTCTGCGGGGGATATGATTCCTGGCGACGTGCGGCTGATCGAAGCCAAGGATTTATTCGTGCACGCGTCTCCCCGGCGCACAAACAGCGCATTATAACAGCGCTTCAATCCAGGCAGCACAACGTCGGCTTTATGGGCGATGGCATCAACGACGCGCTGGCGCTCCGGACTGCAGATGTTGGCATCAGCGTTGACACCGCCGTGGACATCGCCAAGGAGTCTGCGGACATGATCCTGTTTGAGAAATCCTTGGTGGTCCTGGATGAGGGCGTGGTTGAAGGACGAGAGGACTGTGTCAATATTCTCAAGTATGTACGCATGGGAGCGAGCAGCAACTTCGGGAATATGTTAAGTGTGCTGGGGGACCTCCACTCCGATATCTTCTTTAGAATTCAGCGACACGGACCGTTTGTGCAAAATGGGCTTAATACGCACCAAAAGGCACACTAATTGTGTGCTTGCGTGCGGATTTGACCACATGTACTTTTGGTACGAGTTGTCAAAGTCGGCAAATCGTGGTGTGCTTTTTTTTGGAACGACAATTGCAATCCATTGGTTCCGATAAAAAGGACGAATTGAAAACGCATGACTTGGGGTTTTGTAAGGAAGGAAAAAAAATGCTTGGTACTGTACTTCTTGTGATTCTAATTTTGATTCTTCTGGGCGCTTTGCCAACGTGGCCTCATAGCAGAAACTGGGGATATGCTCCGAGCGGCGGCCTTGGATTGATTGTTTTGATTCTGGTCATACTGTTGCTTCTAGGCCGCATCTAACCACCACTCACGGTTTTTTTCGACGAAGGAGCTATTCTGTGAATCAGGTAATGACGCTTGAACAAACAGCGAGTCCTACGAAAACACGAGCCCAATCCATACTGCTCAAAGCCCCGGCCCATGGGACGATTGCGAGAGATGCTTTACGATTTTTTCGTAGCAGCAGCTATTCTGAACTGAGGACCATTCAATGCGAATCACGCGAAGGGGTTCTCATCCTCCGTGGCCAGGTATCAACGTTCTTTATGAAGCAATTGGCACAGGAACGAATACGCTCGATTGAAGGTGTTCTCGCCGTGATTAATGACCTCCAAGTGGTTGATCCAAGTGGCTGCGATCAAACGCCAGTTAAACCAATTCAGGAAAATGTTACTTCCGAGGATGTACGCCGCGATGCCGGACATGCGGTCGAAACGGCTACCCAGTTTTCGCAGCAGTCCAAGGATGAGTTCCAGAAAGGGCTGGAAGTTCGGCTACATGATTTGGATGCCGAAATCTCCAAGCGTCAGGAAAAGGGTCGCAATCTGACGGACCACCCCAAGGCTAATTGGGATCATAGGATGGCTGAGCTTGAAATCAAACGAGACGCCGCTCGTGCGAGATTAGTCGAGATTGGGCAAGCGAGCAATCAAGCCTGGGCAGAAGTCAAAAAGGGGGCATAGGTGGCTTGGTCTGAATTGAACAATGCCTTACACGAAGCAGCACGTGAGTTTTAATGGATACGAAATTTTCAAGACCATCAATAACAAATGGAGTCATTGACTATGAGTGGCAAAATCGACGTGGTTAAGGGACGAATCAAGGAGGCCGCTGGTGCGCTGACCGACAACGACAAGCTTCGCGACGAAGGCAAGGCAGATCAAGTAGTCGGAAAAGCCAAGCAAGTCGTGCAGAAGGTTGCCGACACCGTAAAGGAAATTGTCGAAAAGGTGAGCGAGTAGCCGGAGTGTTCAACAGCGAGAGCCATTCGGATTTTTGAATTAAATTCATGATGCAAAGCATGAAGGACATGATTCACTATCATGGTCAGGAGGAAGTGATCGCGAATGCAAAACCAAAAGGCGCAGACGTGGCAGATCCAGATTTGACTCGCCTAGAAGGAGCCAAAACGCCGCCGCTATCCTTCCTTTGCCTACCCGCCCGGACGGAAGCGGATGAAATCATCGCCATCATGCTCTCGCAATTATTAGGAGAGGGCGGCCACGTCGTACAATCGATAGCGGCGGCCTCGCTGTCCAGCGAGATTGTCGATCTTGTCGAAAAGTACAAACCTGATGTGCTATGCCTTTCCGCCACGCCGCCGGCTGCGGCAATGCATGCTCGGTATCTTTGCAAACGCCTTCGCGATCGACTACCGAACGTGCATCTGGTGGTTGGATTATGGGACACACAGGCTGACTTAAGCAAAGCAAAAGAACGCATCGGTTGCAACGCCATTGTTGTTTCGTCGCTAGCGGATGCCCAAGAGCAGATTCGCCTGCTAACGCGGCCTCGCTAATCGCCATTGAAATTAAGTTGGATCGGGATAACGTTCAGCGAGTGCTTTCCCGGTCTTTGGCAAGTGTTACCTTCCAGCTTCCATCGCCTCCAAGTTCCAGGACATGAACATGGTACTTGAGAATATTGAGGCGGTGGCTAACACTGATAAGGGTCGCCCCCGATTCCAATAGCTTTTGATAGAGCATCTCTTCGTTTTTCGAATCCAATGCGCTGGTGGCTTCGTCCAAGATGATAAATCGTGGCTTGGCAAGCAATGCGCGCGCAAAGGCAACGCGTTGTTGTTCACCAAGTGAAAGGATTTTGCCCCAATCCGCTTCCGTTTCCAATCCACCAAACCGCTCAGATAGATCTTCGAGGTTGACCGTTTTGAGGATATCAAGTAGTTCATTATCTGTGGCCACTTTGCTTTCGCTTGGATACTGCAATTGCTCACGCAATGTCCCAATGATCATGTACGGTCGCTGCGGTAAAAAAAACATTTCCTTTAAGGGTGGTCGCATGATTGTCCCGCTTCCTGCATCCCATAAACCAGCGAGGGCTCGTAGGAGGGAGCTTTTTCCGCCACCGCTTGCACCGATGATCAATACGCCTTCGCTCGGGTTGATTTCAAGCGAAAGATCGACAATCAGTGTCCGCTTGTAATCCGGAGTTTGCAAGGAAAGACTGGTGATCGCTAAACGGTCTTTCTCGATTGTCTTGATCACCTCCTTCTTTTTCGGATGATCCTGTGACGACAACTCCAAGGACTTCGCGAACTTGTCGAGACGACTGATTCCAGCTGCGAATCGGCTCAGTGTGTCGAAATTGTTGACAATCACTGTCAATGCAGCAAAAATCGCGGCAAACGCTCCAGCTGCCTGCACCACTCGCCCAACCTCAATGTCGCCAGTTAAGACTTGAGGAGAGAGAATAATTCCCGGCAGGATCAAGGTGACTGAGCTGTAAGAATATTGAAAGAGATTCAGAAACCACTGCCAGTTGATGATTTTGTTGTAATTCTGGAACACGTCTCCAAACCGTTGTTTAATGTTGCGAGACTCAGGCTCTTCGCCACGGTAGAACGCAATGGACTCCGCGTTTTCTCGCACGCGAACCAAACTGAATCGAAAATCCGCCTCACGTTTTAATTGGAAGAAATTGAGAGCAACCAAAGACCTGCCGAAAACAAAGCTAGCGACAAGCGTTCCAACGGACGCGTAAACAACCAAGAACAGAACGAGGGTCCTCGATATCGACCAAAGTACGCCGCTGAACGCAATCAATTGCATGATCGTTTCGATGGCAAGCAAGAAATAGTAAATGGATTTCAACGTAAATGTGTTGATGTCCTCGGCTATTCGCTGGTCGGGATTGTCAATCTCCGCGTTGAAAGCCAGTTTATAGAAGGCATTGTTTCGGAAATAGGTGTCCAAATAATTGTGTGTCAGCCAACGGCGCCAGTAGTTGACAAGCTTGTCGCGAACGAAGTAGTAGAATACATAGACCGGAGCCGCAGCGGCGATAAGGCCCACCGATTTATAAATCGAGTTCCAATAGCGTCCAGAATCCTGGGCGGCAAGTGCGGAGGTAAATTCCCCGGCTTGTTCGTTGAGAAATACGCTGAACGCAGTGTTCCCTAATAGCAGGATCGCCAAGAGTGCTAAAAGGCTGCGGGCTTTCCATTTGTCTTCGGAGTACCAATATGGCTTTGCAAGCGTGACAAACCTCGGCATTTTTCGATGCTTCCAATTTAGTCTTGGCATGGTGCTTTCTTTGGATGACTGTAAGCTCTACAGAGTTGCGATGTCTTGCATCCTGCAAGTCGTTGTCATATCGTCGTTAACGCGAACGCCGTAGTCAATCCGAGTTGTCTGGATGCGTTCGTCAGCGATTGCTCGCGAACTCTTCCCGATAATTCGGCAGTGCGTAACCAACGTGGCCTAGTTAAACAGAGTATTTTCGTGACAAAATCGGCATTGCAGACTTTATTGGCACGGTCTATGCGCGGGCTAACCAAGAGCGAGGAGGCGTTACGATCACTTCAGGAAATGCGTTGCGCAGGTCGGAAAAGAAATGGGCAAGTTGCCGTACCGTTGACTCTCCATGTAGCCCGGCGATTTAAAAGGCAATGCGATTTCCAAAATGTTCGCGTACGAGAAAGGTTTTGCCAAACCGTCGCCTGCCATAAATAGCCAGCAGTTCCGCGTCTGGAGATTCCAATGCATCGTCTAGCGACCGCCGCTCTTCGATTCGGCCTACAATACGAGTCTTTTCGCTCTGAGTCTGAGATCGCGACATGAATACCTCGCCAACTTCATAGAAACAACGGCACATGGTATTGAAGTTACCGTGGTCGAGAGCGAGAATCATCAGGTTCGTTTTGCCCTTTGGGTTTGGGC
>JANMLD010000242.1:0-8871 GCA_031372345.1 Pirellula sp. | reverse complement strand
GGGATGCGTGTGGGGATGCGACTCATTCACCATTCACCATTCACCATTCACCACAGAGGCACAGAGACGCACAGAGAGTTTTACGATCGTCAAAATTCGTTCCCATTGGATCTTTCCTCTGTGTTCCTCTGTGTCTCCGTGGTTCGTGTCCTTGATTGTAGGGATGCGGCTCATTCACCATTCAACATTTACCACAGAGGCACAGAGACGCACAGAGAGTTTTACGATCGTCAAAGTTCGTTCCCATTGGTTCTTTCCTCTGTGTTCCTCTGTGTCTCTGTGGTTCGTGTCTTCCGGGAACCACTATTTTAGGTCAAGCAATTCATTGGCATGGGCTACCAATAAGTCGCGTTCCGCTTGCTCCAACCAGACATAGGAACCAACCACATCTCCCTGCGCATTGACCAGACAAAAGCGGTCGGGATGGCCCCGCTTTTCGACGCCGCCTAAGAAGAACTTTTCGGCCCCGACTCGTTCGATGTAAGCCATCGGACCGGTCAAGAACAACCACTTGTCCTTGATGGCTTGAAACTTATCGGCGTATTCGGTCAAGACTTCGGGCGTGTCGATTTCCGGATCGACCGTGATGCTCACAAACTTGATTGGCCTGTTTTTGAACTTGCTTTGCAGCAATTGCATTTGATTGCTTTGACGCGTGCATGAACCTGGGCAAGTCGAGAAAAAGAAACATGCAATGTAAGGCTCGCCTCGCAGGTCCTCTGACTTGACCGTTCGACCACTCCGTTCGGTCAGCTCAAACTCCTTTAGCCAAGCATCTTCTTTTTTGACCTGGGCAACCATCCGTTTGAGCTCGTTCCGCTTGCCCGGATCGGGGGGAGCTTTTCGCGAAACCAATTCGTCGCCGTCACCTTCGCTGTGGCTAATTTGCGTTTCGCCGACGGCATCCCGGTTGGTCGATGTAAGCGACGGGCCACGGAACAAAAGTGCCGCGATCGTGCCTGCCATGACGCCCGCAAGGATTCCAAAAACTCGTACTGCGTTGCGATTCAATTCAATTCCCCTGATTGATTTCGTCTTACCACGATCGAAGCGGCAATAGAAGTAACGACTGCAAATACGATGGTCACCATGACACTGGTCGTCAAGGATGGCATCCAAAAGTGTTCATCGGCGGTCACGTTGGACATGAGTTGCCGCATGCCTGAGACCGCATAGGTCATGGGATTGCAGCGCATGATCCAGTGCATCGCAATTTGTCCGAAAGGCTCCCCTCCGGCCAAAGCTGGGATTGGAAAAAAGGAACCGCTCAGCAGCCACATCGGCATGAGCACCATGTTCATCAATGCATGAAAGCCTTGTGTGCTATCCATAGGCCAAGCGAAGCAGACGCCAAGGCTGGTCATGGCGATGGCAGCCACCAACATGAAGCCTACCAAAGCAATCAACTGTGGCCCCACGCCAACCAACCCGGTGGCTATCGCGATCAAGATAAAAACGATGGCTTGTACCCACGCGATAGCCGAACCGCCCAAAACCTTGCCCATCGCGATCGTCCAGCGAGGAGTGGGTGCGACCAAGACGCTCTGCAAAAACCCTTCCCGTCGGTCCTCGATAATGGAGATCGTTGCAAAGATGGCGGTGAATAAGAGTATCATGGCCGTCGTACCCGGCAAGAAATAGGTCATGAAATCGCCAGCCTGACCGCCACCTCGAAAGGCGCTATGCATGCCAGTGCCGAACAGAATCCAAAATAAAATAGGTTGGCCAAGTGCGGCGATCACGCGAAAGGGTTGCCGAAAAAAACGGACCCATTCTCGATGCGCAAGCATCCATATGACCTGCGAAGCAACACTCTGGCTTGGTGCGGATGAATTCATGGTTTTAGGTCATGCATGGATCGGGAGGGTGAGGCTCCTGCCGAACCATGGCGGCGTCAGCTCGGCAGGAGCCTCGCCCTCCCGTTGTTGTGAAAACGATTATCTTCCCTGCGATCAGCAGCATTTATCCCGCGCTCAGCAGCATTATACGGTTCCGTCCAGCAAGTCCCCTTCGGTGATCATTCGGAAGCCTTTGAGGGCGAGCGTTTCAAGCGCTTGCTCGGTATTGTCGACCATGATCGCTACTGCTGGCTCGCCGTTCGGTCGAAATAGTAGCGGGTAGGCTTGAATAATATTGATTTCCGCTTGGAGCAAGGCTGTGCATATTTGCAAAAGAGGTTGCGAGCTTTTGGGCAGTTCCACCCCAATCAGATCGCTTTCAATGATGGCCAACCCTGCTCGTTCCAGGATCTCACGACCGCGTTCGGCATGACTAAGCAGAAATCGAACGAACGCGCACTCAGCGGAATCATTGATGGAAAGGGCTACGATACGGATCCCAGTGCCTTCGAAGCGACGCACCACTTCAAGCAACTGGCCCACTCGATTTTCTAAGAAAACCGTAAATTGGCGAATGGTTGGGTAGTTGCGACCATGAATGGTCTCAAAGGACGTGGAGGATCCCTCTCCCGTGCTCATGCTTCAGTCTTTCTAAAAACGGAGTGGTTGCGATGGTGCTACCAAGATGTAGTGTACCAGAAAGAACGTGGGCTGCAAAAAGGTGCCACTTTTGGGCGAGCGGCGGATACGTTTTTACCGGGAGGAGCCTGCTTGTGGACGAGCGAGGCCCTTCGCTCGTTGGGTTCCTGCAAAAACTGAGCGAGGGCCTCGCTCTCCCACATAAGACTCGGAAGGTAGATCTAAATCTACGGATTGCCTTGCCTAAACTGACGGTTGAACACGTCTGGATCAAAAGGATCTTTCTTTGCTGCCGAAGTGCCGTTAGAACCCGTTTGGGTTTCGAATTTTTCGATGGCGGCTTCCAGATCGGCGAGTTCCGACATCGATAGAAATTCCGTGGGTGGGGCGGATTTGGCTGGCTTGGATAGTTTGGCGGTTCTGTCCTGTTCGACTTCGTCAATGCGTTTTGATTTGCGAATGATCTGGGGCGGGACGGGCACATTGGCCACCGCTCTGGTGACGCTTGGCTTGTCTTGGGAATTCAACGGATATTGAGAGGGCATCGTCGTTTCCGGCTTTTGTGAAAGCACCAGCGATTTGACCCAAAAACTGATCCGCTCGATCAAGGCTCGCTCGTCCGCTCGGGCTGGATTTAAACTTGGATTGCGTTGGATACCATGGGCTTTGGTCGCATAGGCCAACAAGGGGCTTTCAGGCATTCGCTCGCGATCAACGTGTCTCAAGACTTCATCGAGGTCACGGGCTAAGGTGCTTGCAGATTGATCGCCTATCGGTTGGTAAACGTGAAAATCCGATTTACCTAACAATCCGTGACACCCTGACTGGCCGCAACGGGAAACGAGTACCGGTAGGATCGAGTTTTGAAACGTTTTTCGGATGTAGCCAGGAATCTCATGCTTGTTCCAAGTCTCACTGGATTCGTGGTTGGCCTCGACGGGTACCGACTTGAGTCGGGGTGTTTCCGCACTGGCTTTGGTCACGGGGCTGCTTTCCGGTTGCCGTTTCGATTCGAAGGGGGCGGGAAGCGAGATCGGCGATTGCTGGCTAACCGCCTGTTTTACAGGCTCTTCTGCAAGCAATGCTTCTCGAAGGGAATGTTCGAGTTGCTTGAAACGGGGAGAATCGGAGGCTGAACCTTCAAGAACCTGGTAATGCTCGATTGCATGATCGATAAGGCCTTGCTGAATGCACCAATGAGCAAGTTGCCAATGCTCGCCCGTTCCCCATTGTCGCACTCCTGAACGTTGATGTTGATAGAGGGAATCCAGGGTTGGACCGATAAACGCAACTTGCTTCGGTTCAACGTAAAGTGTGCTGTTTCCATCTGCGGCAATTGAAACGCGATCCTTCTCGGAACGAATAACACCCTTCAACACGTTTCCATTTCGCAACAGCAAAAACCGTGGCTCGCTCGCCGTTGGTTGGTCGGCAACGACGTTGGCCAGAATTAGGGATGAGCCAAGGACTAGGCACACAATCACAAGTTTTTGAAACATCATGGCGGCTCGACGCGAAAAACGGGGTGAGCAAAAAGCGATGCTCGCCGTGACTCGAAAACCGCGTGCGAACAACCACACGGGAGCGTATCAAATCGTTGTGCGCCAATGCAAGACTAGGCGTGCACGAATTTTTTATCGTGGGTTTCGCGTTGGGCCAGCTCCAGATCGTGCTCTACCATGATCCGGGCGAGCTCTCGGACGTCGGTCTCCGGCACCCATCCCAGTTTTTCTTTGGCTTTGCTGGCATCCCCGAGCAAAAGATCCACTTCTGCAGGTCGAAGATAGCGTGGATCGATTTCAATATACTTGTTCCAATCAAGATCCAACCGTCCGAAAACCATTTCCAAGAACTCTCGAATCGTGCGAGTTTCACCGGTTGCAATGACAAAATCATCTGGTTCATTGTGCTGCAACATTCGCCACATGGCGTCAACATAGTCTTTTGCGTATCCCCAATCTCGCTTGGAATCCAGGTTGCCAAGGTACAGCTTGTCCTGTAGTCCGAGCTTGATCCGGGTTGCTGCGCGAGTGATCTTGCGGGTCACGAAGGTCTCACCTCGGCGCGGCGACTCGTGATTGAACAAAATGCCATTGCAAGCAAACATTCCGTAACTGCGCCGATAGTTCACTGTTTGAAAGTAAGCGTAGACCTTAGCGCAGGCGTAGGGTGATTGAGGATTGAAGGGAGTTTTCTCGGTTTGAGGCGTTTCCAATACCATTCCATACATTTCAGAGCTACTGGCTTGATAGACGCGGACTTCCTTTCGCTTATTTAACAGTCGGGCGGCTTCCAAAACGTTGAGGGATCCAACGCCATCGCTCATCAATGTGTAAACTGGCTGATCGAACGAAACCCGAACGTGGCTTTGGGCACCCAAATTATAGATCTCGTCCGGTTCAACCTCCTGTACTAGGTTTGTCAGAGATTGACCGTCGGTCAAATCGCCATAGTGCAGCAAGAGTTTGGGCTTCTCATGGATGTCACGATACAGGTGGTCGATTCGACCGGTAGAAAAACTGCTCGATCGGCGCACTAGTCCGTGCACCGTGTAACCTTTATCCAGTAGCAACTCGGCGAGATAGGACCCGTCCTGCCCAGTGATTCCAGTAATAAGAGCTGACCGTGACATTGAAAAATTGACTTATGGGTAAGTGTGATTTGGGTCGTTTGAAGGAACGTACAGCTTAACGAAACAAACTCAGTAGGACATAGACCAGCCCAAGTTCATTTAGAGTTATCGGCTCCTCAATCTTGTCGGGCAGTCGCAGATTTTAACGAAAAAGTCGCCTTTCGCTCTGCGAAAGTGCGCTGCATCTACGCACTTTTGCGGAGCAAAAGGCGACAATAAATGGCATCGCCTCTTGAAACCCTATGAAGTCTCTCGGAAAAATCTCTGAGCGATCGCAATGAATTACTTCATTGCAACTTTGTTGGCGCTATGGGTCGATTCGAAGTTGAAAGTGAGTTCAAGCTTATCGCCAGCTATCAATCGAATGGTTTTTTCCTTAGTAACACCGTCATGGGTTACTTCGATTTTGTAGTCATCCCAAGATTCGCCTTCGCGGAGTTGTTTGGTTCGAAAAATTCGCGCAGAGCCTTCGCTTTTCGTCGAATTCTTCGCCAAAACCACTTTAGCTTTTTCGGGAACATTGAGGGTCAAAATGGTCTCAATCGGATCGTCCGATTTGAGCAGTTCAAAGTTCAGTTCTTCGCCGTATCCACTTTCGACGACAACTGTCCTGGTTTGAACCAAATCGGTGCCATCCGGTTTGGTCATAACTGCCTTGACTTCGAAACGATACGCATCTTTTGGCTTTAGGTCACGACTGACGAAGTGCCGTTTCGATCCGGTTGTGGTTGTCGGATTGCCATTTACGTAGACCTTGGCAGATTCCGGCAGATTGACCGTCAAATGCACTTCGTTTGGCTGGATGGATTGGCTCGATGCCAGCTTGTTGGCCGTGTATGGGCTAGCGGTTTGTGTGCTTGAAGATTGTCCTAATTGAATCGAGCTGTTTTCTGGCATTCCCATGGATCCGGAGCTATATCCATGGTCGATCATAGGCATCTCGGGAGTGTAGCTCTCGTAATTGCCGTACTGCATGCTCGAACCGGTGCTGCCACCATACGAACCAGTGCTGCCACCACCGTAGGCCGGCGCATAACTGCCGGTCGAACCGCCACCGGAATAAAAGCTACCGTAATAAGCACCACCGGAAGAACCGCCGGAAGAACCGCCGCCAGAAGAACCAGCATAGCGAGTCACGTAGCCGCCATGCGATCCACCAGAGCTGCCGCCAGAAGACCCGCCGGAAGAACCGTAGGCTGCTCGATGAGCGATTTTCGCGTGAACATGATCGTGAATGCGAGCACCCAGTCTACGCAGAGGCCCAACATGGCCACCCGAAGAACCCCCACCCGAAGAACCACCGCCGGAGGAACCACCGCCGGAGGAACCACCGCCGGAGGAACCACCGTAGTATCCACCGCTCGAACCGTATCCTGCGACGTAACCGCTGCTACCGCCACCAGAACCGTAGCCGGCTTCGACAGGGTTAGAAACTGCAAAAACCAACGCAACCAGCGTTGAAGCCGAAAGCCATTTCTTCAGTGTTTTTCTCATGACGCTCCTCCAAGTCCAGACATAAGACTGCGCTACCTCGCAATCCAATTAATAACCGCTTGAGAATACATGGAATCTCGCACAATTCAAGCAGGCTGGGCAGGATTTAGGGAATAGGCAATCTGCGCAACTAGCTACTTCCTGTGATCCTATTCCAGGCCCAATAACAAATCGCCACGCAAATCGCGATCAAGATCGATGTGTACAGAATGTTGACAACCGACCAAAAGACCTTTTCTAATCTCGAAAAAGAAGAGCTCATCCACAAGATCGGCAGGCCTAAAAAACCGGTGACCGCGAAAAGCAAGACAAAGATGAGTCGTCTGGAGCTCAACAACTGTTCGAACTGGCCCGGTTTCTGGCCTCCCTTTTTTTCCGCTGAATCATTGGGTATCCACATGTCTTGGCGTATTTGAAGTGCAAAACCTAATTTGGCAGACGACCTTCGGCAATCTCCTGCTCCCACTGTTTCATCAATGGCCAATCGATAGCGCACGTTCCAAAATCGGACAAATGCAGATATGTATTGAGCCGCACCAATACCTTATCAATCATAGCCGGATCCTTTCGGAAATAGGGGCCATGGCTCGGTAAAAGCCATTCGATATCCGAATCCCGTATCCGTTCGAGTGAACGGATAAAAGATGGAATATCGCTGCCATGATGAGCATCGATTGCGCCGACTCCGCCATCCCTGTAAATATTGTCTCCACTGAGCAGCAGGTTGTTCAATCGAAATGCCAATTGGCTATCCGCATGCCCTGGCGTCGACCATACCTCGAGGTTGAGTTTTCCAACGCGGATGATGTCGCCATCCTTCACATGTTTTTCAACCGTTACTGGGGGCATCGCTTCGCTGATTCCCTGGGCGTGAATCTCCGCAAACGTCTGCAATCGATCGCCCGCTTCGAGCAAGGCAGCCGCATTCGGATGGGCTGTGACCGTAGTTTTCAACAGCTGCTTTGCCTTGGCAAAACCTTGGCTATGGTCCACGTCCGCGTGTGTCGCTATGAGTGACTTGCATTTGGAAAGAGGAAAATCTAGCTCGCGAATGAGATCGATCACCTCCTCTACCGAATCTTCGTAACCGATGTCGATCAACACCCATTCATCGGAATCGTGGATGAGATAAACGTTACACCCAATCAAGTGACCGGCCTGAACGTTGAGTTCGATTACATTCGGAAAAATGGGTTTGCGTTGGAGCATCTAGATACTTGCAGACGATGAGGAGAAAAAGGTTGACCGAGATTTTAGGCTGCAATAACCATCAAGGGCAACGGTCCCAGGACGATCATTCGGGGAATTGTCGCCTTTTGCTCCGCAAAAGTGCGTCAACGAGGCGCACTTTCGCGAGCGAAAGGCGACACTAGCGTGTGGCACGCCCAAAGCGAAGCGTGGGCGTGGGGAACTGTAGATAATATTTCGAGCGATTCACCACGCCCTTCGTAACCTCAGGCACGTGCCACACGGTGGGGCACCTTGCGAAGAGCTTCACAGCCTCGGAGCCACACGGGAAAATAATTGCTACCGCTGGTCAAAAAGCGATTTCAGTCCCTCTCGATAACTCGGGTACTTCAAAGGAACCGCCAACTCGGCTTGAATGCGGTTGTTTCGAATTCTTTTGTTGCCATCGCTTCGCGAGCTTACCCGCTCAGCCCCGGGTGGTTTAGGTGGTTCAAAAATGGGATTGGGCCAATTCCCAAGCGTTGCGATGTACTCGTAATACTCCCGGCGGCGAACCGGGGTTCCATCGCTTACGCAGTACATGGAGGATTGCATGTTGGTCGATGATACGGCACGGATCGTCTCGGCAAGATCATCGACATGAATCAGGTTCAAGTAACTTTCCGGATCGACCTGCAAAGGAGTCTGGTCGCGAATCGCTTCCCAACGTGGCACTCGGTCTGGACCATAAATCCCCACAGGCCTTAAGGTCACTCGCATGTCCTCCGAAACATGCGAAGCGATCCATTGCTCGCCTGCCCAAGCCGCGATGGAACCTGGTCTTTCAGGCGAAACGGGTGAGTTTTCGTCCACCCAACCTCCCTGCGGCGATGGTCCGAAGACTCCCGTCGTCGATAAATAAATCCACTTCGTTTGGGTCCTGTTCATCTCCCACCCAGGGGTAATTTCCAAAAGACTGGCGAGATGATTGAGCCCCCGCGTGTGTGTCTCGATCGGCGGTAAACCCAACTGCGGGGAGTGCGAAACCGAGACCAAAATGGTCGCCAAGGCTTTCGGTTCTTGCTCGAAAACGGTCCGCCA
>JANMLD010000196.1:0-19715 GCA_031372345.1 Pirellula sp. | reverse complement strand
AGACTTCAAGTCGGGCGTCAAATACTGAAATCGTTCCCCTTGACCGACCGGATCGAAAATCAGAACGACATAGCCCATCCGCGCCAGCCCTTGCGCAAAGGACTGATAGGCCTCGTTGGCTTTGCCATTGAGCGAATGGCCGCAAGTGCCAACAACACCTGGCGAGGGTGACTTGCGATCTTTGGGAATGTATAGATTCGCAGTGACAAAATATCCTGGGCGGCTTTCGAAAATTACGTTTTCGATCCGGTACGCATCCCGCTCAATCACGCGGGTTGTGCGAGCATTAAGCGGTGTCTTGTCTGGGACCGGCCCGAAGCATTGGCGAATTCGCGCCTGGCAGGACTTCACGTACTCGAGCGCATCCTCCCGAGTATGCAATGCCCCTCGCATGGCATTGCCACGGTTTTCGGCCTCGCGAACTTGGGCAACCATCCATTCTTGCACCATGCGAGGGAAGCGATGAACCGGCAGAAGTTCAGCAGCAGTTGGCGAATTCCAGGGCTCTGCCGCAGATAAAGACGCACGGAACCGTTGTTGGCAGGCCGAGAGTCCGACGCAACCCAGACCTGTCGTAGTCAAGAAGTGACGGCGGCTAGTCATTCGATTTTCCATAGAGAAACCCTGTGCATGAGCAGACGGATAGACGATTGCTAGCAATGGTTATACTCGTTGAAACCGCACGGGTCACGGCTCGGAGAGCCGTTCTACACTAAGGGTCCCGGCTCGGAGAGCCGTGCTACACTCGTGAAAACCCTATTTTTGCAAGGAGTGAAGAAACCCTGCCATTGTAACGGACTTTCGGTATACTTTAGCCAATCGTGTTACGGACAAGGACTTTCGTCCATCCGCTCAGACATTGGTTTGCAATTCGCTTCGCTTTGGAGTTTGAGAATGTCCCGTTTGTTTTTCCTTCCCTGTTTACTCTCGATGGTCACTATGGTTCTTGCTGCAGATTCACCAAAAGATGGAAAAGTTACTAGCAAAGTTTTTTTTGATGTCACGATTGACGGCAAAGATGCCGGACGAATCGTAATGGGGTTGTTCGGCGACGATGTGCCGAAAACGGTTGACAACTTCCGTTGCCTTTGCACCGGAGAAAAAGGCAAGGGTGCTTCCGGCAAGCCGTTGCATTTCAAGGAAAGCAATTTCCATCGTGTGATTCCTAGATTCATGTTGCAAGGTGGCGATTTTACACGCGGAAACGGAACCGGCGGTGAGAGCATTTACGGAGAGAAGTTCAAGGACGAGAACTTCAAGTTCCGTCATGACATGCCTGGAATCTTGAGCATGGCCAATGCTGGCCCGAATACCAATGGGTCTCAATTCTTCATCACGACGGTTCCGACACCCCATTTGGACGGCAAGCATGTTATCTTCGGTAAAGTTATCGAAGGCATGGATATTGTTACCAAGATCGAAAGTGTTGGAAGCGACTCTGGTAAGACCAAGGGCGTCGTCCAGATCAAAGACTGCGGCGAGCTGAAGTAGCTGCCAGCTGTCAACGCTAGAAAGAGCGGTGACGCTGAGCGACACCGCCACAGCGACATTCGGCACGCAAAATGCACCGTGTTAACTGGGCTTTTGCTGAACTGCCATGTCGCTATTTTTTTAGGATACGTATTATGCTTCTGCTTTACCTGCTTTTTATGGTACCACCCATGCTGCTCGCTTTGGGTGCGCAGTGGTGGATTCGTTCGGCCTATCAGCGAACTAGCCAGATTCCAGCCAGGATGAGCGGAGCCATGGCCGCGCGACGTATACTCGACGCGAATGGCCTTCAGAATATTCCCATCGAACAATCCCAAGGCCATCTTTCGGACCATTATGACCCCTCCGGGAAAGTCGTTCGCTTAAGTCCCGATGTGTACCAAGGCTACTCGATCGCTTCGGTTGGAATCGCGGCTCACGAAGTTGGGCACGCGATGCAAGATGCAAAACACTATGCACCTCTGGTGGTCCGGAATCTGGCGGTACCCGTCGCCAGTTTCGGCAGCAACATTAGCCAAATATTTTTGATTGCGGCCATTGGCCTCGGAGCTATGGGGTGGGGTAAACTAGCCACCGGCGCAATGCTCCTGTTCGTGCTCGGTTTTTCGGCCACCGTCGTATTCCAGCTCATCAACCTACCTGTCGAATTCGATGCCAGCTCCCGCGCTAAAACCGAACTGGTATCGTTGGGGATCGTCAACGCTCAAGAACTCTCGCAAGTCAGCGGCGTCTTGACTGCGGCCGCAATGACCTACGTAGCCGCCACACTCCAAGCAGTAGCGACACTGGCGTACTACCTTTTTCAGTACTTTCTCCAAAGCCAAAGCCGACGAGATGGGTATTGAGGTCCTTCATGAAGAGGGCTGCTGGGCTATTGGACTTTGGCGGGGCTCCAGTCTAGATCGTCTGAAACCCACTTTGCCATCCATTCCAATCGTGACGGGAAATGACTTTGTAGGATGGAATGGTAGAGCGGTTGCCGACCCATTTGCCCTCTTTCGCAATGGGGCTTGGTATCTGTTTTTTGAGTTGTTTCAAAAGAACTCGAACATCGCGGTCATCGGCGCATCCCGCAGCGAAAACCTGCAGGACTGGCAGCCGTTAGGTATTGTCCTCAAGCAGCCACATCATTTGTCCTATCCGTTCGTATTCGAGCACGATGGCGAAATCTACATGATGCCGGAATCGAAATCGGTGAAACGAGTCGATCTGTTTCGAGCTGTCGATTTCCCGCATCGTTGGGTATTTGAAAAGACGATCCTGCGAGGCCGATTGATGGATTGCTCCATGGTGAAACACCAAGGGCGTTATTGGATCTTTGCAGGCTGGCGTTCGTATGGACTGCGGTTGTTTCATGCTCCGCATCCGCTGGGACCTTGGAAATCGCATTGGTTGCCATTCATTCGCGGTTACGCAAAGTCTTCATCGCGGCCAGGCGGTCGCCCTTTGCTTCACGACAACAAGCTGGTCCGTTTCTCCCAAGATTGCAAAGAATGTTATGGGCATCAGTTGCGAGCATGGAGCGTGACTCGCATGAACAGGCTCTGGTATTCCGAAGTACCGCTTTATGAAAATCCCATTTTGTCAGGTTCCGGCCAAGGTTGGAATGCGCGATGCATGCATCATATCGATGCGTTTCGCGTTCCGAGAGTAAGCGATACTGCTTCAGGCGAGGAACAGGAATGGCTGGCGTTTGTAGACGGCTGTGCCTAGTGTAGCTCGACACTCCGTGTCGAGGATCGCGGCACAGCATAGAGCGGCATGGAGCGGCATGGAGCGGCATGGAGCGGCGCGTCACGGCATGGAGTGCCGTGCTACACTAGTTCATATTTGGGCTTCTGCCCTAAGACACCACCCATGTCCTCAAAGAATTCTGGATAGGTCTTGTCCGTGCACTTGGGATCCAAGATGCGAACACCAGGAACCACCAGTCCCACCAGGGACAAACTCATCGCCATCCGATGATCGCGGTAGGTCTTTAAGTCGACACCTTTGAGGGAACTCGGATGAATGGTCAAGCCATCCTCGTGTTCGTCGACCGCAGCCCCTAGGCGACGGAGTTCGCAAGCCAAATCTCCGATGCGATCGGTTTCTTTATGCCGATTGTGTGCGACACCTCGCACGCGTGTCGGGCCGTCTGCGAACAAAGCAACCGCTGCAAGTGTCTGTACCGTATCGCTAATCGAGTTCATATCGATATCGATGCCTCGCGAAGCGCGTCCGCTGACTTCGATGAAATCAACACCGCTAGAAACGCGGCAGCCCATCTTCTCAAGTACTCTGGCAAACTGAACATCACCTTGCAGCGCATCAAAACTCAACCCGTCGATTCGCATCGACCCACCGGTGATAGCTGCAGCGCCCAGGAAGTAGCTGGCCGCAGAGGCATCCGGTTCGATGGCATAGTCACAGCCTTTGTACGACTGCGGCGAGTCCACAACGTATTCAAGCCCCCGTGATCCTTGGGTTACTCGCAACTCTACGCCGAAGGATTTCATGACGGCGGCTGTCATGTCGACATAGGGTTTCGAAACGAGATCACCAACCACTCGAATGACGACCGGTTTGGTGGCGTACGGTGACGCCATCATCATGCCACTCAAGAATTGACTCGATACATCCCCCGCCACGTTGCCAACTCCGCCTCGCAAGCCATTCGCAGCCACACGCACCGGTGGGCAGTCTGGATGCTCGTCGTTGAGGCTTACGACGTTTGCACCCAGTTCACGCAGACCATCGATCAAGTCTCCAATAGGACGTTCTCGCATCCTTGGTACGCCATCGAGGATGTACTCACCGCGCGTGGCCGCCAGGACAGCAGTCAAGAATCGTATGGAAGTTCCACTGTTGGCGATGTGCAATTCACCGTACGGATGCGGAGGTTGGCCATTGCAACCCGTGATGTTGATCGTCTTGGCGGTCTTGTCCCAATCGACAGCAAGCCCCAGGGCTACCCAAGCCTCAACCATCACCCGAGTGTCCTCGCTGTCGAGCACCCCTGCTAAATGGGATGTGCCGCGGGCCATAGCCGCGCAGATCAAGGCGCGGTTGGTAATGCTTTTCGATCCAGGCACTCGGATGCGACCGCGTAAAGGCTGGCTAGCTGGCTGAAATGACACGGCGTATGGAACAACGTCGGGCATTGCTTACTTTTCAGCGATCTTCCAAAGGCTGGAGACGCCGCGCACGTACATTGCGTTTCCGGAAATCGCAGGCGACCCGAGGACCGCTTCGCCCAGTTCGTTCGTTGCCACAACCGTACCTTCTGTGTCTCCCAGCTCCACCACAAAACAACGACCATCGTCACCGAAAACATACAAGTTATTTCCGGCCACGACCGGCGAAGACCAAATGCTCTTGGCATCCGGCAATCGAGTCTGCCATTTGGATTCGCCCGAGAACAGATCGCCGCTCGCCAAGACAGTGCGGCTGATCGTGTAGACGGATTTACCAACCACCAACGGCGAGCATGCGTTTGAGCTGAGTTTGTTGTTATCCCATAGCTTGCTCGGGCTCGCCCCCACGCTGGATAGGTCAAACGCAGTTAGCCCACCCGCGGGAACAAAAAGTCTTCCTTCGGCAGCAAACGAAGATGGAATGGATGAACATCGCAATTTCATTTCCCATAGGATCTTGCCAGTCTTGGGAGAAACCGCCAGCAGGTCTTCGCTCGATTGCATCACAACGACCTGATCTCCATTGAGCATCTTGACGATGGTGGGGGAAGACCAGTTCGCTTGCTTAGGCCGATCCAATTTCCAAAGGATCGTTCCGTCTTCTGCACTCAGTCCTGCCGCAAAGGAATCCCCTTGGCATTCAATCTGGACGACGCACACACCCTCGACCACCACGGGTGAGCTGCTCATGCCTACATCGTTGCCAGCTTTGGGAAAATCCGTTGAAAGCGATCGGTACCAAACCAAATTTCCTTCCAGATCAACACAAGCCAGGTCGTTGGAGCTATAGAACGCAAAGATATACTTGCCGTCGGATGCGGGTGTTGGGGCTGCATTGGCGCTGGTTGGATGGCAAAACGGACGGCCTCGAGCAACGAACTCTTGTTGCCAGCGGATCTCGCCATCCTTGGTATTCACGCTAAAAAGATGCAGACGTCGTTGGTCCATCCCGCTACTGCTGGTAGTGATGGCTGCATCTCCGACGACGATGACTCCGCCAACGCTGCGGCCAGGCAGTTCCGTGCGCCAGGCTATGTTTTCTTTGTCCTTACCGTCAAATTGGGTTGGCAACTTCGCGTGGATTGCAACGCTGCCTGCATTCGGTCCGCGAAACATGGGCCAATCCGCCTGTGCGACTGAGGCTTGCGAGAAAGTCGCGGCGATTAAACCCACTGCAATAAGGGCTGTTTTATAAAAGCTGTTGTTATTGAATTTCATGGTTATCGTCCTTTTGTCAAAATGGCTTTGCCCGTGGCGTCGCAAATTCTCAATTGAAATTGAAATACCTGAGCCCAGGCATCTTTCTGTTCGTTTTGACAGAGCTTAAGCAAGATTTGATTCTCGCCCGCCTTGAGTCGAATGGGTTCTGAATATTGATCGATTTGAGTTCCGGTGTGATAGACCTCGTTGGACATGACAAGTTTACCATTCACCCAGATTTTGTTGCCGTTGATGCATCCCAATCGCACTTCGGCATCCTGATCTTTGTCCGATTCGAATTCGGTAGTCGCATAAATGATGCAGCCTTTTTCATTGGCATAGATGGCTGCGAGATCGACAGCCCCATCCGGGGCATTGGTGACTTCTTCTTTCCATTGGACGGTTTCGGTTTTGCCTTGGTACTCATCCTTGAGAGCCCCATTTGCCCAATCGGATTCCACCGGAAACACCTTGTTAAAATTCAAGCCGCCAACGTGATCGAAGGGACCGATCAAGCGCCAATTGGGCAGGAACCCAAGTTGCCGCGATTGATCCACCGCTTCGCCTAGCTCCTTTAGTTTTTCGATAATGCTCACGACTTGACTTGGATGCCTGGCCGATTCTAGAAGGGACGATAACTCTTTCTTTTCCAGTTTGTCCTTCATGGCTTCCTCAATGGCCAAGAATCGTAACTCGGGGCTTGAATCTCCCTTCATGTTGGCAAGCAACTCGTTGCGAAGCGTTTCCTTGTTGGACGTCAACCATTGAAAGACGATATAGCGAGCTTCGCCGTCCTGATTTTGATCGGCAAAGAATTTTCCTAGCTCTGCTGTTTGCGACTTGCCCGATTTGCGATAGAGCGAATTCGCGAGTCCAGAGAGCCAGTTGCGGCCAACGGGTGTGGCACCCTTCATGGCGGTGAGGGATTGGATCAACGTAATGTCGTTGGCTTGGCTAAGTTGCTTGATCGCTTTGGCGGCTGCTATTGTGCTGTCATCACCAGCAGTCAGCGATCGCAATAGCTTGATGGATTCCTCGCTGGTTTCCGCTCGGAGGCTGCTGGAATTCACTATCAAAGTAGAAACGGAAAACGCGACAACGCCGATGATCGCGCATCGTATTGTCCGTTGATTGAGCCGGCCTATCATGTCTAAATTACCCCCGTACGAAATCAAACTGAGTTTTGCCAATCGCCTCGGAAGATTATGGAGGTTAATCCTCAGAAGCGAAAGGGGAATAGGTCCGAGGCATCCCTGAACGGGAGAGCGAGGCTCCTGCCGAGCTGGCGCCGCATTGGTTCGGCAGGAGCCTCACCCTCCCGAGTAATGAATTGATTGGTGAATCCGCCACCAGGGTGTTTATAGCGAAAGGGGAATAGGTCAGAGGTCCCGCGATTCTAGCTGGCGAAGTTTTTCTTTTACTTGAGCTTGTTTTGCCCGATCGCAGTCGATCAACATCTGCTCAGCATAAAACCTAGCCGAATCGATCAGTGAAAGCTCCTCGGCTAGGTCCAGGGCTAGTTCGAGCGCACGCTGCCGAATTTTCGGTTCCGGCGGAGGGGCACGAAAAAGCGAAGCTTTGCGGAAGGCGGAAAGGGCATCCAAAGGCCGATTTAGCGTCTGATAACACATCCCCAATTGGAGACTTGCTCGAGCTCGCAGATCGGGTTCGTCGGCTGCTTTGACGAGCAATGCAATGGCTTCATCGAATCTCCCTAACTGCCGCAGTCCGATTGCCCAATTGATTAGGATTTCCTTTTGCTCAGGATGCCGAGCAAATCGATCGCGGCAAACGCGGATGCGTTCATTGGCATAGTTGACCTCGGCTTGCTCGAGACCGTGCTTGTTTTCTTCCGAGAGCTCTTGGGCCAATGCTGTTTTGGCTTGTTGCAGCAATTGACTGGCTTGATGAAGCAACAATTCCTCGCGCATGAGGACAAGCGGTTCTGATTCAGGGCACAGCTGAACGCCGTTCTCGAGGACCCGCTTCGCATCGCTCCAACGTTCCTGATTGAGGTAGATTTGGCCGAGCTCGATGTAGGGCTGGCTATTGGCAGGTGCGTTTCGAATTTCCTGCTCGAGATGCTGAAACCGTTCGAGAGGAATTGGGACTTGCTTGGACGTCGTGGACGCGTTGTTAGGTCTTGAAAACAACGCATCTATATCAACGAACCTGGAAAGGAGCTTCGAACCCACCTGAGAGGGAGTGACGTTGGAGGGAGGATTTGTGGGTTCGGGTGCAGTATTCATTGTAGGTGTATTATACCTTACAGACGCACCAAAAAAACGGCCCGTTTGGCAGTTCGCCATCGTGGCGACAGAGAGGCTGCCAAACGGGCCGTAGGGGGTAATTTTCCTAACCCGAAGCGTAAGCGAGGGATTATTTACCATCCCTTCGCTCACACGCAGTAACCCTAAATCACTAGTTCCGGGTCAATTCCGGGAGTTGGGACCCAATATTTGCCCCCTTCGGGCTGGATTGGAGCCTCACTGGCGAAGGAACTCATCGCGTCCGTATTTGCCAGCGAGACCTTGCTGTTGAGACATTGGTCCCATTTGACCATCTTCCCGCTGTAGGTTGCCATGCGGCCCATAATCGAAGTCATGGTGCTGTAAGCTCCATTGTCCCCTTCATTAGGAATGACTCCCTTGCGAATTTCCGCAAACAGGTCGAAGTGCTCCTTGGCATGGCCGTTTTCGTTTTTCGGAGCGCTCCAAATTTGCTTGTTGTCGCGGTCGTAGATCTTGCCTGCACCGATGTCACACCAGCCTTGGCTGCCGTGAGCAAACTCGCTGACGGACGACCAGCAGCCTGGAATGTGTCGGCATTGGCTAAGGAGCTTAACGCCATTCTTGTAGGTATATTCGATCATGTGGTGATCAAAGATCTGTCCGCTGTCTGGTCCGGTACGGACTTGACGGCCACCTTGACCCTGGGCTGTTTCCGGTGGGCCATCCATCAACCAATTGATCACGTCGAGGTTGTGAATGTGCTGTTCGCAAATGTGGTCTCCGCTCAACCAATTGAAGTAGTACCAATTGTTCATTTGGTACTCCAATTCGCTTTGGTCTGACTTTCTCGGACGAGTCCAAACGCCATCTCCATTCCAATAACATCTCGTAAGGATGATGTCACCAATCGCGCCATCTTTTAGCTTGGCGATCGTCGCCTGATAGCCAGACTCATGATGTCGTTGCAAGCCGACGGCCACGACCAACTTCTTTTCTTTGGCCAACTTGTTTGCGGCCAGAACGCGTCGAACGCCAGGCGCATCGGTGGCCACTGGCTTTTCCATGAAAACGTGCTTGCCTGCTTTGACCGCCGTTTCGAAGTGCAAAGGGCGAAAGCCAGGCGGGGAGGTAAGAATCACCATGTCGATATCCGAATCAATCAATCGCTTGAAGGCATCGACCCCCACGAACGTTCGGTCCGACACATCAACGCGTTCGGCGTGTTTGCCACGAATTCCCTTGAGCGCTTCATCGATTCGAAACTGGAACGGATCGGCGACAGCGGTCAATTTGACACGATTCTCAGGGCTGTTGGTATCCAAGGCTTGAGTTGCAGCTCCGGTCCCGCGACCGCCGCAGCCAACCAGGCCAATTTTGATTTCGCCGCTATCGAAAGTATGTGCGGCACGAGCAAGGGGCAGACTTCCGACCAACGCTCCGCCAGCCAGGACAGCGGACGAAGTTTTGATGAAGTCGCGCCGAGACTCTGCCGGCAATGGATTTTGTTGGTTTTCCGCTGGGGTCATAGAAGGATGCTCCGTGAAATATTAAGTTGAAATCGCCGCTTAAGTTTTTGTACCGTGGACAAGGATAATGCCTCACGTTGGCCCCGCGAGCATTGAGGCAACTCGCGTTTAGGAGAAGAAGAGTATTTTGAACAAAGCCAACATGAAGCATCGGTGGGCTTAGCTGTGCCGATCGGAACCGTTCCATCCCGAAAACACCAGCTAAGGGGTCGTTTTCTCGCAACCTGCCCACCACTATATCCTCCTGTTCCCAACTAATCAATTGGGTCCGGTTGGCATTTCACTTTTCTGCAAGTCCATTTGGCGCTACGCAGAACCCGCTTTTCCGTTAAAAAAGCGTTTTAGGGCGAGCGGCGATGTGAAAATTACCAATCATGACCCGATACGTAAGTGAGCGACCTGCGGAATTGTCCCTTGCTTACGCTTCGGGTTGAGATACTCCACTCTACCGCTCGCCTAGAAGCAGCCTTGGGCATATTTCGAGGCCGCGATTTCCCACCCATTGGAATAGGCAAGAGCGAAATGGCAAAGAAGAGTATTGCGGATGTGGCATGTCTGGGCAAAGTCGTCCTAATGCGAGTTGATTTCAATGTTCCGCAAGATGACTCGGGGGCGATTACCGACGACCGCCGTATTCGCATGGCTTTGCCCTCCATTGAGTCCGTTATCAAACGCGACGGCAAATTGGTGTTGATGAGCCACCTCGGTCGCCCCAAGGGAAAGGGGCCAGAACCGGAATTTACGCTTCGTCCTACCGCCGTAAGATTGTCGGAACTATTGGGTATCCCAGTTGAGTTTGCGTCCGATACCGTGGGTCCGGACGCGGAGTCCAAGATCCAATCGCTGCAAAACGGCGGAGTGCTCGTGTTGGAAAACGTGCGATTCAATCCTGGCGAAAAAGAGGGTGAGCCGGTGTATTCCAACAAGCTTGCAGGCTGGGCCGATATCTATTGCAACGATGCCTTTGGCACTTGCCATCGTTTAGAAGCGTCCATGGTCGCCGTCCCAACGGCCATGGGGAACAAGCCTAAAGTCGTTGGCTTCTTGGTTTCCAAAGAGATTCAATATCTAAGCGACACGATTGCCAATCCGGAACGCCCTTTTGTGGCGATCCTCGGCGGAGCTAAAGTAAGCGATAAGATCAATGTCATTCAAAACCTCCTCGGCATTTGTGACCAAGTCTTGATCGGTGGAGCGATGGCTTATACGTTCTCGCTGGCGCAAGGTGGATCCACCGGAAAGAGCTTGGTCGAAAAAGACAAAGTCGAACTTGCTAAGAAGCTGATTGCGATGGGGGGCGATAAGTTGGTGCTGCCGGTGGACACGCATTGCGGCGATGATTTCAAAGGCAGTTGCAATAAGCAAGTGGTACCTGCGGGCAAGATTCCAGAAGGCTGGGAGGGACTGGATATCGGTCCTGAAACGGCAAAGCGGTTTGCAGCCATCGTCGAAAAAGCCAAGACAATTGTATGGAATGGACCTATGGGTGTCTTTGAGATGCCACCGTTTGATCACGGAACCATTGCGGTGGCCGAGGCCATCGCGAAGTGCGATGGGATCAGTATCATCGGTGGTGGAGATAGTGCCGCGGCAATTGAGCAACTTGGATTTGCTGACTCTGTGACTCACGTTAGCACCGGCGGTGGAGCGAGCCTCTCGATGCTAGAAGGTGAGAAATTTGCGGCGGTCGAATTGCTAGACAACTGCTAATTCTTGCTGAAGCCCATGGGGGTGGTGGTCTCTCTGGACAATGGGTTTTTGATGTACTGTCGGAAGCAGTCTTTACAGAGATCGAACTGCTTCCTCTGATAGACTTCGTCGTCAAAAACCGAGCTGCATAGATCGTCTGCGGAATCCAGCATGTCCTGGATATCGTCCAGGTGGTCTGGATCATCCACCAACTCATGATCGGGTCCGTCCAAGGCCGCTTCGATTTCAATGGTTACTGTGTACCGAAGGTCTGTTGAACCATCAATTTCGCGCTTGCATCTGTCACACGAATAGTGAATCACGATAAAGAACTCCTTGTGGATCGGAAAAGTCAGGAAAAGGAAAGAGTTACCGAAGGCACCGAACCGCGTCGCCTCAATATGCCTAATCCTACAACGCGAAACTAGCTGACCGCAAGCAAATTGTTTTTTTCCGTGAGAAGCTTTAGCGTATATGCGGGTAAACAACGCCCCAATCGTAGGGTTCGCAACCATTGTGCGAAGGAACCACATTGCAACCGCTGTGAACGAGCGAGGCCCTCGCTCGTGCCGTTCTTAAAACGAAGTTCTCGCGAGAGACTACCAATACCTGAGCGAGGGCCTCGCTCAGCTACGTAAGCAATGTGTGCCACACGTGTGTGTGTCGCTCGGTTTGCTATGGCAGTCCTTTGACTTTGGTTTGGATTTTGCAAAGGTAGCTGTCAGCCGTGACAAAAAGCGTGCTGCCGTCTTCACCAAAACCGCAATTGCTGGTTCGCTCACCCGTGTTGATGCGCCCCAAAAGCTTGGCGTCTTTGTTGAAAATCCAAATGCCTCCCGGTCCACTTGCCCAAAGGTTTCCTAGCGTGTCCACGGACAAGCCATCGGGCAAGCCTGGCATCTTTCCAACTTCAGCGGTCGCGTCGTAAAACAGTTTTCCCTTGCCAATCGTTCCATCCGCGGCAACGTCGAAGCTCACCCAAATGGCTTTTTTCGGATCGCTTTGGGCGACATAGAGGGTCTTTTCGTCAGGCGAAAATCCGATTCCGTTGGGACGTTGCAGCTCCGTGGTGAGCAAGGTTAGCGATCCATCCTTTTTCGCGATTCGGTAAACGCCGAAATGCTCCAACTCACGGCGAGGGTCGTTTTCTCGCATCGGAAGACCATACGGCGGATCGGTAAAATAGATGTCGCCGTTGCTCTTGAGAACACCGTCATTAGGGCTGTTCAGTCGCTTGCCTTGATAGCTATCGGCCAAGGTGCGTTTGCCACCTCCGGGAGTGAGGACGCTGACTCGTCGATCGCCATGTTCGCACGATACCAGATTGCCATCGAGGTCCTTGAGCAGACCATTGCTGCCTGGTTCCAATCCATAGTAGGTGACACCCGTGTATCCTGATGGATTCATGAACAACTGAATCCCATCCTTGGCCGTCCACTTGAACGTTGTATTGCGAGGGATGTCCGAGAACAGCAAGTGGCCGGTTGCCGCGTCCCCTATCCAAACGGGCCCTTCGGTCCAAGTAAAACCATCGGCCAATATTTCAAGCTTCGCACTTGGTGCTAGAAGGCTATCCAATTGGTTGTCAAACCGCTCGATCGTGCCGAGCGTTCGCTTGGCTGTTTGTGCTTGGGTTGTCAAACTGTTACCTACTGCTTGAGCGAAAAAAAAGAATGCTGCGAGGATTGCAAATCGAATACGCATGGAGGATCCATTCATGAGAGAGGAAAACGAATGTGCGAATCGCAAACTAGAGCCGCGGATGGTACATACCCCTCGCATTAAGCATCTGTGGCATTCGGATGCCGTCGGCTTTACGCCGAGGGTTTTGACCATCTGCCCTAATATAGCCCGTACAAGAGTAGAACGGTACTCCGTGCACTCCGAGCCGTTTGCGTCCATCAAATATCTTCCGACAACGGTAGATCCTCAAGCGATTCCAGGCCGATGATCTCTAGAAATCGATCTGTCGTGTAGTAGTGGGATTGTTCGCCTGGACCGTCTTGGGAGGGATGTTTTTCTATTTTAAGAAGTCCTTTTCGGACCAGCGTATTGAGCATGCCTGCGGCCGGTTGGTTCCATTGTTTTTCGAGTTGCTCTCGGGTTGCACCGGGTTGGTATGCCACCAGCGATAAGCAATCGATCGCGGATTGGGTAAGCTGCGTCTCCTTGATCTTGCCGTAAAACCGATCTCGAACCAAATGCAGTTCTGGTATCAACTGCAGACTGTAGCCCCCCGATTCGCGAACGATCCACATGACCCGATCATGCTCGCGGTACAATGCGTTCAACGAGTCGACCGCTTCGTCGAGTTCGGCAACGGTGATTCCGCGAAAAAGCTCAAGCAGTTTTTCAATGGCTATCGGGCGATTATTGCTTGTGCCCAAAAACAGCATCGCTTCTAGAATGGTCTCAGGGGTGACTGGCACGCCGTCCGTCTCGATGGCATCGGGGGCTTCCAGCATCTCCTCTTGCATGGCCTCGGCAGGCGCCTCGGTCGTTGAAACGTTCTCTGGGCTCAAGGCGAATGCGTTTATGGCAGCGACATCGCTCGACGCTTGTTCGATGGCCATGGCGTAGGCGGAGCCAAGCTCCTCCAAGGAGAAGCCTTCGCTCTCCACGGCCTCCGTTTCTTCGGCTTCGATTGCGACCACTCGCTTCACTCCTTTGCGACCAAACATGAATCTCTCCCTTTTTTTCGTTCGTCTTTTTTTCGTTCGTCTTTGAATCTTGAGGGTTGCGGGTCTCGTTTAACCGCGTGCCCAACGGTCCGCGAGCACTAAAAACGCGGGGCGATGCCCACGCGGTTAAACGAAGCAACATTTATCGATCCTTCTCGCCGCCAATGGAATACGCATCCAGCCACGATGGTCCTCGCAGATAGAGCACGCCATGGCATATCGCCGGATGTGAAAAGATTTCCCCCGTTCCTTCTAATGGCTGGAATCGACCGAGTTCCGCTATACCGTTCGAATCGATGCGCAATAGTATTTGCGTTCCATTGCCGGTGCAAACCCAGATGCGATTGTCCTCTACGATCAACGAACAATGCTTTTGCAGCGCCACATCAGAAAAGCGAGTGACCTCTTTGAGTTGATCCAACGGATCGAGAACCACCAAATCGCGATCCACTCCCACGATCCAATTGCCAACGCGGACAGGCGAGTGCGAGTCACCACTCAATAACTCCGAGCTTGCTTCAAGTTGGAGAGCGTATTCCAACTCTCCTTGTGCAGGTAGCATCGAGTAGACTCGCGCGCCGTTGTTTTCGGTCACCACTACGATTTTGTTTTGAACAAGGACTGGGGTCGGGACGTTGAAATCTTTTGGAACCTCGGGTTTCATTTCCCAAAGCCGTTTGCCATCGGTGGCGGACCAACCACCGAGCGAGACTGCATCATAGCCAATGAACTGCTTTTGCCCTCGGTACTCTACGGCGATGGGAGAAGCGTAAGCCGCAGGTCGTCCCTTGGTTCTCCAAAGCACGTTACCGGTCTTTGGGTCCAGTGCTGCCCATCCAGCCTCCAAGCCGCCCGGCTGCACAATGAGTTGGTTATTCATCAAAATGGGAGACACCGAATAGCCCCATTGAGGCAGTTTCCCACCCAAATCATCTACGAGATGCCGCCTCCAAAGCACTTCTCCGGTTTCCAAACTGAGGCAATGCAACTGCCCCTGAGCACCCAAAAAATAAACGCATGAATCGAGAATACAGGGTGTGACTCGAGGCGAATTGCCGTAGTCCAGTTCCAATTCCGAGAGATAAGCAAGCTTGAACAGAGTAACGCCGGATTCCGCGTCAAGCACTTCGAATAGGTCCGACTTGTCGCTGGTATCGCGAGAGGAGACAGCCACAAACTCATCCGTTGCGGCAACGCCACCGATGCCTTGAGCCGGCAATTCATGTCTCCACAATCGCTTTGGGCGGACCCATTTCAGGGGAAGGCCTGTTGCATGTCCGTCACCGGAGGGACCTCGCCATTGCGACCAATTCGACAGCTCACCCGTCTTCAATAACGTGATGGACTCTTTGGTCTCATTTAGCGAACGGCTTGCCCACTTTTTTTTTCCTGCGCCGACTCCGCAACTTCATAAGGCAAAAAACCAAGCTTGGTTTCCATGGCTTTTAGCATGTCAGGCGACTCGTTCATCGACAGCAAGGCGGACGTGATGGATCGCCGAACTTCAGGCGAAACGGAGCCATCCACAAAGGCGGAGACAAAAGGTACCGAATCGCTCTCTCCAATCACCTTGAGATCGCCCTTTTTGATGGTGCCGCATCCTTCGAGCAGTGGACCCGCATACGAGCTGATGACCGTGGCAAACTTGCCCTTGGCATCGAGTTCCGTTAACTTCTTGGCCCCGATGGAGCACGATGCGCACACTTCTCCAATCTTGAATTCAATTTCTAGTTCATCCAATTTCCTCTTGGGCGCCGCATCTTTTTCGTCACAGTCCGAGGGACCAAAGAGGATTTGGTAGTTCTCCAAGTCCAATAACGTCGCGGCTGGATTGTCTTGCAAAACGACAAAGAGTCCCTTTTGTTTGGTGCTACCGTTCATGTCGGTAAGTTGGGCGACCGGAAGTAGACTTCGCTTGGCCTGCTTTGCGTCACTGCGTACAACCGAGTCTTTGCCGATCACTATCTGTGCTGTCTTAGCCTGCGAGGCAAGTGCGGTCACAAGCGATTCGCTCCAGACGACTCGAACCGTCATGCCCGTTTTTTCTTTGAGATAGTCGGCGAGTCTTTCGTACTTGCGCTGCGCGTAACCCTTGACGCAATCGCAAGCAAGTGGGGCAGACATCGGATCCATCGCAACGATGGTGATCTGCGCATCTGCGGGGCCGTAGGGTTCGACTGCATACAATGGCATGCCGATGAAAACCAAGAGCAACAAAATGCTCATTACCGACCCTCGACCAAATTCGACAAGCATCACAAAGTTCCTTCGGGATTGGACAGTGTTTTGATCAGCCGTAGCTTTTGATCAGCCGTAGCTAAGGTCGACTGATACTGCTAGGCAGTATTACTTCCGGCTTTAGAACCTCCACCACGATACCGTTCGGTACGGACGCTGGCAACTCAATCGGCTTCCTTGAGAGAGGGGATTTCGCGGATGCTTGCGCTACGTTCTCGTCGGTGGACGATTTCTTGCCGGTCGCCGATGCCAACATTTCATTGATAGCAGGACTGGCCACGCTAGCAGGGATGGCGTACGAAGAAACACGCCCAGCCCTCGCGATATTTAGGCCGATCACATTCCCGTAGACATCGACCACCGGACCACCACATTGATGCGGAGCAATCACCGTATCGTGCTGCATGATGTTTTGAAAGCCGGTCGATCGCGAACTGATATCACCATTGACTTCCATTTCGGTAGGATCGAGCAACGAGTTGTTCAGGTCCATCATCTGAGCGGTAATCAAAACCTTTTTTCCGTCGCGAAGGATTCCAACATCGACTCGCTGTCCCGCTACCAAACCTTTTAGTCGTTCCAATACCGCGGGTTGCGATGCCAGTACCTCTCCATCAATGGCGGTTATCAGGTCCCCGGGTTGTACTCCAGCTCGATCTGCACCACTTCCATCAACGACTTTCTGGACCAGAGCGCCGCTTTCGCCACTGATCGAATAGCCTAACTCAACTCCCAGGACTGCTCGCTCACGTCGAACATTACGACTAGTCACACTCAAAACACCGATCGCAATTGGCTGACTGCGAATATCCGTCGTGGCCATCCAGCCGCCGACACGCACAGTGGCTGAAGTGTTCCACTGAATGCTTTGCAGGTTGCTTCGCTCAATTTTAATCAATGCCAAGTCCAGGTCGTTCCTACGCTGTTTGACGGTCCCTTCAGCTTTCGAATTATCGTGAAGACGAACTTCGATCGTTCGGTCGGGGATCTCACTTGACTTAGTAATGATCCATCCATCTTCGGAAACGATTGCACCCAAAGCGATTTGGCGATTCTTGTCGAGAATCTGGACTGTCGACTTCCATTTGTCACCGACCGATTCGCGAAACGCTCGCAATGTGGACGACTGATTGCGTTGGTGGGCTCGACTGCTTTCGTTTTGGGCTTCGCGTCCGAATCGCCCCGTACCTTGCTGTTGAACCAAGCGAGACTTCCAACTGGGACCGGCATTCGCGTCTCCTTGGTTATTCTCGTCCGTGGAAGCACCCACCCAAGACTGCATGTCGACTTGAGTGGATTGCTCCATCGAGGTTGCGGCGATCCATGCATCGAGTAGCGGATCACCCAGTGCGGCATAGGCGACAATGCTTGCGGCTACGGTTCCGCGAACAATCCAAGAAAACCTATTCTTCATCGGGGCTTGCCTTACATTGCTTCGATTCGAGAAATTCCACAACTCATTATAACAATGGAGAACCCGACAATGGAACGAATTATTCCTTGACACCAACGATTAATCGCAGGGACAAACGCTTGCCGTCCCGCTGAAGCTCGACCGTGACTTGCTCTCCAGGCGTCACCGATTCGACGGCCGATTTCAGTTCGTCGAAATTTAGAATCGGTTGGCCATCGAATTTCAACACGACGTCTCCAGCGCGAATTCCAGCTTTATCCGCGGGGCCTTTGGGTTCGACGCGTGAGATTTTGCAGCTTTTTTCGCTCTCTTCGTCGGATGCGCCTCGCACACCGATGGCAGGCTTGAAACCAGGCAAACTACCCCAAGCTTCATTTTTCACCAAACGCGTCCAGCTTTCGTCAAAAACGTCAACCGGAACGTGCATGTTGTCGTCCACGTCGACGCCGATCCGACTATGAATCCCTATCAGTTTGCCTTCTAGATCGAACAGAGGGCCACCGCTATCGCCACCGATCAATGAACAATCCGTTACGAGTGTGGAGGGCAATTTTCGAAGGAGCCTACCGATTCGGACCACTGCTGGCCGATCCGGCATCCAACCACCTGGATGACCGGTCGCAATGACCCATTGTCCTTCTTGCAAATTAGAGGAAGCTCCCAGGGATGCATGCGGCCAGGGGTCGACTGCCGTGTCTCTGGCTTTTGTGATGCGTACCAAACCCGCATCCATATTTCGGTTCACGCCCATGGTGACACCATCGACGCGAGTTCCATCATGCAACGTGATTCGAATCGATTGATTGGGGCGGCCAGCCACATGCGCTGCGGTAAGAATATAGCCTTCGCCGGTGATGATGACACCGCTACCTTGTGTGGTTCCATGTTGTAGGTTGACCGTGACCAAGTTGACTTTTTCCGCCACCTTGGTCTGCTGTTTTTCGAGGGAAATCAAATCGGCTTGATTGCGAGGCTCGCTCCCCTTAAGTATCCGACCGAGTCCCGGATCAAGATCCACCGAGGTGATCCCGATCGTTTTGATAGAGCCATTGATTTTGGATTCGGGTATCGATGGCCGCAACGAAGTACGATCGATTCCCTGTCGAACGATTGGATTTGCTTTAGGGGGCTGAACCGTCTCCTGTGCGACCGAAACGGCAGCGAAACAACCTATGATCAAAGCCATACACAGCGGCCAACCGAGCCGCGACCCAGAAAGAAGCTTTAACAATAATTTGTCGAAGTTGCAGCATTTGCTGGGCACGATAGACTCCATCATCAGAAGCTGTTGTTGCAAGCAATCTACGAAAAATCCGCACATTGGTTATGCGGGTTTGATTATTCGCTAACAAACTCCAAAATGAAACCCGTTTGACTCAAGAAACTCAAGAAAGCATCCGATGGGCGTCTCAAATGCTGCGATTTTGTAGCGATCGTGCCGATTTATCCGGGGGCGTAGGACATGGCTTCTAGATTGATCGTCGGCTGCGGGTACGTTGGATTGCGGGTTGCGAGCCGTTGGCTCAGACAAGGGGATAGCGTCTTTGCGATCACTCGTTCCAACTCGCGGGTGAACGAATTGCGCCAATTTGGAATCGAGCCTATTGTTTGGGATTGGCTCTCCGGTGAGCGTCTGGTTTCGAACGTTTGGCGGACCGTTTTCGAGCAAGAACCGAAAGCCTTGGCGACCATTTTGGTCTCGGTTTCGCACTCCCCGCAGTTGGGTTTACCGCCGATCGAGACACACACGCGGGGGCTCAATCATCTTGCCAGTCTTTTGGAAATTACCCCTGGGTGGGACATGAAAAGGACGCAAACGAAGTGGATTTATTTATCGACGACTGGAGTCTTCGGACCATCGCAGCGGGGAGGTTGGGTGGACGAAAACTCACCTGTCTCGCCTGAAAGACCAGGTTCCATCGCAGCCTGGGCCGGCGAGCAATGGATCGCTTCGCATGTTTCGGAGGACATGCGAGTGACCTTAAGGCCTGTGGGGATTTATGGCGCGCGGTGGCGCGGTCGAGGAGGATGCCGAGGTAGTACTCGTGATCGATCCCGAGGCCCTGCTC
>JANMLD010000234.1:0-55097 GCA_031372345.1 Pirellula sp. | reverse complement strand
ACCCGGCGCATTTTTGGTTTTTAAACTACCTCGCCCCCGGCCACCCTCGGGGGTCGCCCGTTTTTCCCTACCCAAACCGCGCCAGACCAGCGAGGAGAAGGCAACGTTCTGTGCGAAGCGAAAAGCCGAACGATCCGCAGGACGAGCCTGCGGGATTTGGTGTAGCCGCTTATGGATTTTGGCGGAATACACGCGAAACGCCTATCGCATCAGCACACTATTCTTATGTGCCGTGAGTCCTTCTTTGTCTGCCAAAAGTGCTACATCCGCCGCAATCTCTTTCAGCGCATTCTGATCGAATTCGATGACGCTGCTCGAACGCAGGAAATGATTCGATGATAGTCCGGATGCCCAACGCGCTGTGCCACCGGTTGGCAATACGTGAGACGGACCCGCCGCATAGTCCCCCAAAGCTACAGGTGAAAAGTGACCAAGAAAGGTCGCACCACTATTGCGGATTTTTGCCAAAAGTCGACGCGGGTTGTCTACCGCAATTTGAAGATGCTCTGGCGCAATGAGGCTAGTCACTTCGCAAGCCTGATCTTCATCTCGGCAAAGAATCATCGCGCCAAACGCATTCAAGGAAGCAAGCGTGAGTTCTGCCCTTTCCAAGCCTGCAAGCTGTTGGATCATCGATCGCTCAATTCGATCCAAAACGCTCTGGTCCCAGCTCACTACGATGCTCGCGCCCGGCGAGTGTTCGGCTTGGGCGAGCAAATCCGAGGCGGCGAAGTCAGGATTGGTCGTTTCATCGGCCAGCACCACGACTTCACTCGGTCCGGCGATGGAATCGATGTCAACATCCCCGTAAACAAACCGCTTGGCTAAAGCCACAAATAGATTCCCTGGTCCAACGACCTTGTCCACGGCCGGTATTTCGGGAATTCCATAAGCCAGCGCGGCTACCGCCTGTGCTCCGCCAACCGCATAGACCTCGCTGATGCCCAGTTCATAACAAACCGCCAGAACATCCGGGTTATAGGCACCCAAAGCAGTCGGTGGAGCAACTATCGCAATTTGCTCAACCCCAGCGCATTGCGCCGGAATCGCGGTCATCAATACCGTCGACGGATAGGCAGCCGCCCCACCCGGCACGCAAATTCCGACCCGGCGTAACGGCGCGTAGCGTTGCTCTAAGACAACGCCCGGGCTCGGTCGAGTGACAACATTTTTGTGTAGAATGGCCGTTTGAAATCCGGTGATGTTGGCTCGAATACGACGAATGGTATTCAAGAACTCGGGCGAAGCGGTAGCATGGGAACGGCTGAGCATTTCCGAGGGAACACGTAGCGTTTCCGCAGTGGTTTCACGATTGTCTAAGGCTCGTGCATAGAAAAGTACAGCCTCAGTGCCTCGTTTTTTCACGTCGTTGCAAATTCGCTCAACCACACTCTGAGGCGAAAGCGGTTCGCCGAAAACCGACAAGGTCAGTTGTCGCCCTCGCTCGGAAACGACCGAACCGTCTGGACTTAGCTTTTTCCTTAGCGATGCAATATCGGCCGCGAATGAACCTAAGCTGGCATCCAGTCGTTCGATGCAATGTGATTGGTTTGTCATTGAGAATTTTTAAGCGAGCGGCGATGTGAAAACTACCAATCCAAACCCGATACGTAAGTGGGGGACCTGCGGGATTGTCCCTCGCTTACGCATCGGGTTGGGATATTCCAATCTGCCGCCCGCCTTAGATCAACCGAGGGAGGCCAACTGCGCTTCAGTGAAGTTTACGTTGGATGCGACCGACTGAATATCGTCGTGATCTTCGAGCAGCTCGAGCAACTTCATAACCGCAACCGCAGTCTCCGAATCAACTTCCACTGAATTGCTTGGTACTCGCGACACTTCCTTCACTTCGATCTCAATACTCTGGGCTTCGATCGCCTCGACTACGGTACTGTAAACATCCGGAGTGCATGCGATTTCATACACATCGCCGACTTCCGTCACGTCATCGGCACCATTTTCTAGGGCTAGCTCCATCAGCTTTTCTAAGTCAACGGACGATTGCTTGATGACAATCATTCCTTTTCTTTCAAAGAGATAGGCCACGCAGTTCGTGGACCCCAGTCGTCCACCATATTTTTCGAACAGTTTTCGCACTTCGGGCGCGGTGCGATTTCTATTGTCGGTCATGATGTCGCATAGAACGGCAACTCCACCCGGTCCGTAGCCTTCGTAAAGGATTTCTTCTACATCCCCGCCATCGATTTCACCAAGTCCTTTTTTGATGGCTCGTTCGATGTTTTCTCGAGGCAGCGAAACCGCTTTTGCATCTTGGATGGCCGTACGAAGTCGGACGTTTCCACTGGGATCACCACCTCCAAGTTTTGCGGCAACAATGATCGCTTTGGACAGCTTGCTCCAGAGTTTACTCCGTTTGCTGTCGACCAAAGCCTTACGGTGTTTGATGTTTGAGTACTGCGAATGTCCGGCCATCATTTTGCTCCTGTCGAGGAGTACTGAAAGGGTCTTTGTCTAATTTGAAAAACGGATATGCATCTACCAACAACTATCGCGGCTTTTTCTTGGTGGTTGCACTACTGGTAGGTTTTGTCGGCGAAGATTTTGGAGTTGCTTCCGGTTGTTTTTTGGCCGGTTCGACTTTTTTGGCGGCTGGCTCTGGTTTTGCCCCCTTCGCAGGAATAATCGCTTTTTTTTCCTGCGGTTTTGGTGTCGACTTAGAGTCAGGTTTTTTTACAGTCGGCTTGTCCTCTGGCTTCTTGACTTCGGCCTTCGCTACCGTTTTCTTCAAATCAGGCTGCTTGATTTCAGGAGCCTTCGTTTCGGATTTCTTTTTCGAATCGGGAGTCTTGGCGGGCTCTGGCTTGGCCTCCACCTTGGCAGGTACGTCCTTAGGCTTGGTCGCAGCAGCCACAACTTTTTCAGTTTTCTTTATCGACGACGTCACCTCCGGCTTTCGAGCACCTTTCGCAGATCCTGGAGCTGCTGGAGCGGCCTTTGTTTTGGTTTGCGAAACCGCCGGTGTCGCATCCAGAGTCGCTACTGCTACAGGCTTGAACTCCTTTTTCGGAGCTGGCTTTTCGACTGCCTTTGGCTTCGGTGTAACGCCTAGTTCCTTAAATACGGCTAAGACAGCAGCGTTCTTAGGGTTCTGATGAAACTCGACTGCGAACTGATGCAACAACGACGCAAATTCAAACCCTTTGTTCTTTGAGATCGCCCGCTCCACTCCCGGGAGGCTTTTCTTTTCAGCTTCCGCCTGGGTCAGAATTTCGCATTGAACCATGATTTCCAGGGTAAGCGTATCGGCGGGGATTGCATGACCTCCCAACGCATTTTGCGACACGTAATTAAGAACGAAAGGCGTAATCCCTTTCCAAGCAGCGATTTCCTCGGTTGCCTTGCTGAGGTTTGCCTTCTTCATGTCTTCAATGTCGTAGAGATATCTTGCTTCGAAAAGAGATTGAAGACATCGCTTGATTCGATGGCCCGCCTGGGTCGCGTTCGGCAAACTGCTCAGGGCCTCGCCCAGTTCGACAACCGTCGTTACTCGAACTTCGTTCCAGTCAAAATACGCTTGTTGCAGTTTGGCAAACGCTTCGTCTGCCTGTTCCGCTCTAGCATCCTCGAGGCAGCAAGCGTACAGCAAGTGCTCGAGAACCAATCGCTCCCCCGGCTCAGGCAAAGTCTTGAAGTGCTTTTTCAATGACTTATGGATCTGCTCGTATTTCGCGGCTCTATTGCTCATGTTGTCGATTATATGGGTCTTGTGTTGCTTGGGGCAAAGGCGGTAATACCACTGGAATTACACTAAATCGGATTGAGAGTGTTCGCTGGCCGACGGATTCCGGGCGATGGATTCTGCATCATCTATTGGCTTCTCTGTTTCAGATTCACTCTTTTGCTTTTCAAGAGCAATCTGGTCAAGGATTTGAGCCACAGCCAACGACTTTTTAACTCCCGCATCGGCGACAAACTTAAGCTTCGGCGTATAGCGAGTATCGATACGTTCCGCGATCTTGGCTTGTAAAAAACCGGCCGAATTTTGCAGGCCTCGCAAACTGGTGGCTTGCTGGCTTTCGCTACCCATAATGCTTATCAGCACCTTGGCTTCACGCATGTCCGGAGCGACTTCCACCCCGATCACCGTGATATTCTTGACGCGAGGGTCGCGTATCTCAGTCAAGATCGCCATTGCGACGACTTCTCGGATCGCTTCCCCCGCTTTTAATAATCTGCGTGCGCTCATTAGGACCTCGATAGCTCAAGAGTTCTAGCTACCTCTTCAATGCGATACGCTTCCAAAACGTCATCCACTTTAATGTCGTTGAAGCCTGCAAGTCGAATTCCGCATTCAAGCCCGCGTTGAACTTCCTTTGCGTCATCCTTCACTCGCTTCAATGTATCAAGAGCATAGTCACCGATGCGTCGCCCTTCGCGATTGACTCGAATACGGCATCCTCGCTCGATCGTTCCCTGAGCGACATAGCACCCAGCAATCGTTCCGACGCGGGATACAGTAAAGACTTGTTTCACAAGGGCACGACCGAGTTCTACAACCCGCTCCTCTGGTTTGAGCCGTCCTTCGATCAACGCCTTGATGTCCAGCGCGAGATTATAAATGATGTCGTATCGGCGAATCTCGACGTTTCGAGCGTCGGCCAAGATGCGAGCCGGCTCATCTGGTATGACGTTGAATCCGACGATGACTGCTTGTGATGCACTCGCAAGCGTTACGTCCGCTGCCGAAATCCCACCTACCGACCTTTGCAGAATCTTGATCTCGACCTCAGGATGATCCAGCTTGGTCAGTTCCTTTTCGATGGCTTCAAGCGATCCACGCGCATCGGCTCGAATGATCAAGTTAAGAACAACCTTATCCTCTTTGACGCCTAGTTTGCCTGACTGCAGCAATTCCTGGAATGTCTCAAACGAAACCTTCGGCGATGTACCGGAAAGTGACTGCGATCGAACGATGACCTCGCGGCTGGCGGCGATTTGGCGGGCTTGTCCAATATCGTCCAGAACGTAAAAACGTTCACCTGCCTCAGGGGCTTTGTCCAAACCGGTAATGTTAATCGGAGTGGAAGGGCCAGCTTCCGTCATTTGCTTGTTGCGTTTCATCGTGTCGTACAAAGCCTTGATTCGACCAAAGGACGAACCGCACACGACGATGTCACCGACTCGCAAGGTTCCACTTTGAACCATGACCTTGGCGATCACGCCTCGGTCCGAAGCTTGTTCGCTCTCCAAGCAAACTCCCATGGCCGCTCGTTTCGGATTGGCTTTGTAGTCGTGCATTTCCGCAACCGTCAAAACCGTCTCAAGCAATTCGTCCATGCCTTCGCCAGTAATGGCACTCGTGGGCACCACTTCGACGTCGCCACCCCATGCGCTAGGAGTCAAACCAAACTCGGTCATTTGGGTCATGATCCGATTGATGTCCGCACCCGGTAGATCGCACTTGTTGGCGGCCACAACGATCGGCACTCCCGCCGCTTTCGCGTGCGAAATCGCTTCTTCGGTTTGAGGCATGATGCCGTCATCGGCTGCAATAACTAGAATGGCAATGTCGGTAACATTGGCACCGCGAGCTCGCATTTCCGTGAACGCCTCGTGGCCTGGTGTATCCACAAACGAGATAGCGCGGCCATCCTTCTTGACTTGATAGGCTCGGATCTGTTGAGTGATACCACCCGCTTCGCCGGACACAATCTTGGTTCCGATCAGATAATCGAGCAACGATGTCTTGCCGTGGTCAACGTGTCCGAGGAACGTGACAATCGGGGGCCTAGTGATCAAATCTTCAAGACTATCTTCGATATCATCCATCTTACCGATCAAACTGGTTTCCAACGTCTCAGCTTGTCGGAACTCGAGTTCGACTCCTAAGTCCGCAGCGATCAATTCCGCCTGATCTTGATTGAGGTAGGAATTGATGTTTTGCATCGTCCCCATGGTCATCAACGAACGCAAGATGCGAGCTGCAGTTACCCCGGCTGCTTCTGAGAAGCTTCGAATGGTGCACGGCATTGCGAGAACAACTTTTTCCTTGCGGACTGCCGTTGGTGTCGGTTTGCGGCGAGGACGATTGCCCTTGCCTCGGCGTCCGTCATCGTCCTCCAAGGAAGCCAAATCACGCGAGGTTTGAATTCGCGGTCCGCGGTCCTTGCGACTCGATTCAAGACCTGCCAAGCCCTTTTTCTTGGTCGGCGTTTCTTCCTCTACGACCGGCTTCTTGGCTTTAAGATTAAGCTTGTTTTCCGCGTTCGCTTTGAAGTCCGCCAAACCGGAGTGTTGTGTTTGACTCGGGGTCGCAGCGCGACCGCCACCCATTTGCGAGGAGCCTGGCTTGGCCGGAGCTGCCGGTTTCTCAGCGGGCTTGTCCATACCCTTGCTCACCCCTCGGATGACATCCGGAGTAAGCTTCACAATCGGTTTTTGAGTTGCCTGCTCCTGTGGTTTCGCAGAAGGATGCGGGGTTGCCGATTTCGGGATCTTGGCAAGATTGATATTGAGGACCGCTTCGCGGGCTTTTCTCGGCTTGTCCGGGCTTGGCTTGCCATCTGGAGCAGGTCTAGGACTACCGATTACACGAACTCGTCCACTCGTATTAGCTGGAGAGTAAAAATCTCGGCGGGTGGGAGAATCGGAAGATCGTTCCGGCTTGCCTTCTCCGGTCGCAATCTCCGCAACTTCCTCAGCAGGTTCCTCTTGTGCCGTGGACGTCTCTGCGGAATCTTTGCTTTCGGTCTCCACCACAGTGGAAGAAGCCATGGGTTGGAGCGATACCCCTTCGTCGTTTTCTACAACGACTGGCTCTGGGCTCACAACCTCAGGTTGCGCAACTTCCGATTCACTGGTAGCGATGGGTTTTGGACGAGCAGATGATAAATCGCGTTTTGCCCCGCCTAACCGGTTACTCAAATCTCGGATGGGAGTATCCTTGATCGGCTCTCGCGTTGGCTTAGGTGTCTGAACTGCAGTAGAAGATGCAGCAGGTGGTGCGGCCTTTTCCGCTAAATGCTTTTTGATCCGCGCAATCTCCTCGTCCTCGAGGCTTGCGAGCGCGCTCCCTTTGCCCTGAATACCCAGACGGGTGCACAGGTCGACCAGCTCCTTGCTGTCCAATCCTAGATCTTTAGCCAGCGAATAAATTCGTACTGCCACTGAGCAAAATTCCTTGGGCATATGCCCTGTGAAACGAGGCAAGTCGGCCGATCGTTCGGCGTTAGTTGCTCACCTGTCCCTGCGTATAGTTATTTCATTTGGACGCCCCCACGCTGCTGTAGCGGGTCACCCACCCGATTCGACACAACACATGCCGAACGACTTCTTGTGCCCCAAAGCACATGATGCTTCGAAGACTTAAACTTATGCTGCCTATGATGGTAATGCATAAATCATTCTTGCGTTAGACGTTTCCGTCAGTTTGCTGAACCGAATCCGGTGCTTCCTTGGGCGGTTCGACAGGATGAATCAAATCCTCCGCCGCCTCCTTGGGCAGATCGGAAGAAGGAATCAAATCTTCCGCCGACAACTCCGAAGCAATCTCTTGAGCAACAGCATCCGCCGATGGAGGGGGAGGGGTTGAGACCCCTTCCTTTCGATCTAGCTCTTCTGTCGCTTTTCTTTCCCGGTCCAATTTTTCTTGATGTTTGCGTTCTTCCTCGGCGGCTTCTTGCTCCATGGCCTTCGAGTCGGCTTGCTCGACGATCGCATCGACCTCTTCTTCCGACCAATTACCCATTTCCATCAACGCATCCGGCTCAATGACCGACAAATCGTCGTAGGACAAGTAGCCCTGCTCAACCAATTGCTGGGCAACCGACTCGTTCATGCCCTCAATTTCCATGAATCCCTCCATGGCACGCTCGATTTGGCGTTCCAATTCCGGAGCCGTCATGATTTCGATGTCCCAACTACACAGCTTGCTAGCCAAGCGAACATTCTGCCCATAGCGACCGATTGCCTGAGATAAGTGCTCTTCACTAACCAAAGCGATGGCTCGCCCAATCATGTCGCAGAGGAGGACTTGCTCCACTTCTGCCGGCTGCAAGGCATTTGGAATCAACACCATCGGGTCATCGCTCCAACGGACAATATCGATTCGCTCGCCAGCAAGTTCTCCGGTCACATTTTTGATGCGATTGCCTCGCATTCCGACGCAAGCCCCAACGCAATCGATCCGTTGGTCGCTGCTGCTGACGGCGACCTTGCTTCGATAGCCTGGCTCGCGACTAATCGCGTTGATTTTGATTACACCTTCAGCGATTTCAGGAATTTCCTGCTCAAACAAACGCTGAATCAAAGTCGTTTTGGTGCGAGACAGAATTATCTTGACGCGGTTCCCGGCTGCTTTGACTTCGTAAATGACGGCCCGCACTCGCGAACCGTTATGGTAGCTTTCGCCAGGGATTTGCTCACTTCGCGGAAGAATTGCCTCGACGTTGCCGAGTTGCACGATCGTGACGCCCCGCTCGGTGCGCTGAACGATCCCAGTGACCAGTTGGCCAATTTGGGTGTAAAACTCATCCAAGCGAGCATCGCGCTCGGCTTCCTTGAGTTTTTGAATAATGACTTGCTTTGCGGTTTGAGCTCCAATCCGGCCGATCTCATCTTCGCTCAAATTTCGTCCGTTTACCGTTGCCAAAATCGCACCGCCATCACGCGCAATTTTGACGATAACATCGGATTCTTCTCCGAATTGTCGTTTGGCGGCTGTTACTAAAGCAGATTCAATTGCCAAGATGACCAACTCCGGGTCAATCTGCTTTTCTCGATGCAACGAATCTACAATTCGGAGCAATTCTTGTGGATTCATTCCGCTGTTATCTGTTGGGTTGGTAGTTTTCGGTAGGGCGGTGGTGAATTCAGAGCCCCGTTTTCACTACCCCCCCGTGTCGTGCGCAACAATCGGAAAAGCTATCGCCCAGTCCTCGAAATGTCAACCGCCAATTGAACTTACGCCCCTGGGCGCAACTTGCTCCTTGCCGATAATGCAGCCATGAATTCGTCTAACGATTACGACACTATTATTATCGGCGCAGGAATGAGCGGCTTGGCAGCTGGAATTCGTCTTGCGCATTACGATCAACGAGTCTGTGTTTTAGAAAAGCACTGGACGATTGGAGGACTTAACTCTTTCTACCGGGTCAACGGACGGAATTACGACGTTGGCCTTCATGCCATGACCAATTTCACAGAAAAAGGAGCCAAGAAAGGTCCTCTCGCTCGATTGCTTAAACAGCTTCGATTCCGCTGGGACGATTTTCAATTGGCTCAGCAAAAAGGCTCGCGGATTGCCTTCCCAAGCCTTACCTTGGATTTCAACAACGATATCGAATTGCTTCGCTCCGAAGTCAACGCCAAGTTCCCACACCAGAAAGATGCATTTCAAAATTTGCTCAATAGGTTGGTCGAATACGACGATCTAGCTCAAGAAGACTTTCAATTGTCCACTCGCAAAATTCTCTCAGAAATCTTCATCGAGCCCTTGCTCATCGAAATGCTCCTTTGTCCTCTCATGTGGTACGGCAATGCTCGAGAGCACGATATGGACTGGGGGCAGTTCTGTATCATGTTTCGCAGTATTTTCCTGGAGGGATTCGCTCGCCCCTTCAAGGGTGTTCGAATGATTCTCAAGCACTTGGTTCGCCGATTTCGCGAACTCGGCGGTGACTTGAGACTGCGAAGCGGTGTCGCCAAGATCTGCGTCGATGGCAATCACGCGATGGGCGTCGAACTTGAAAACGGAACGATGCTCACTGCCAAACGAATTCTCTCTAGCGCGGGGGTCGTGGAAACCATGCGGCTTTGCGACGATAATTCGGTATCCGAAGTTTACATGGCTGGCGAAATGTCCTTTATCGAATCGATCTCCGTCCTCGAATGCCAGCCGAAAGCCTTCGGATTTGATAAGACCATTGTCTTCTTCAATGACTCGGACCAGTTCCATTGGAGCAAACCACAAAACCAGCTTTGCGATCTACGTACCGGTGTGATCTGCTCGCCAAATAACTACGCCTATTCCAGCGCCGAAGGGGAATTGGAAGCGGGCTTCATTCGGCTAACTACGATTGCGGACCACAATCGATGGTCTGGGTTACCGAACGAACAATACCGGGCGGAGAAACTCCGATGGTACGATGAATCCGTTGCGGCCGCAGTCCGATTCATGCCCGACTTCCGTCGACACGTGATCGATACCGATATTTTTACCCCAAAGACGATACGCCGGTTTACTTCGCATGACAACGGTGCGGTCTACGGTGCCCCTCAAAAACAACTCGATGGAACCACCCGCCTAAACAATCTATTCCTTTGCGGTACCGACCAAGGCTTTGTGGGGATCGTGGGTGCAATCGTCAGCGGAATCTCCATGGCTAACCAACACTGCCTGTTGGTGGACTAATCTGACCGAAGCATTCTTTTTTGGTTACAATGAAGCAGTGTGGCACGGCACTCCGTGCCGTGATTCTCGCCTCACACCTACCCAAAATAAATGATTTCGATCGTCGTCCCACTTTTTAACGAACAAGACTCGCTGGAGGAGCTCACGCAGCGAATTCAACAAGCCGTGACTGCCGATGACTTAGGGGACTACGAAGTCCTCTTCATCGACGACGGTTCTAACGATCTTTCTTGGTCGATCATTGAGGAACTAAGTCAACGCCATCCGAGGGTGCATGGCATCCGATTCCGACGCAATTTCGGTAAGGCTGCTGCCCTCGCGGCTGGCTTCGCAGTCGCAAAGGGTCGCTTCATCGTAACTATGGATGCCGATCTTCAAGACGACCCAAAAGAACTCGTACGGCTCATCGAGAAACTCAATACTGGCTACGACGTCGCGAGCGGATGGAAACAAACACGCTATGACCCGTGGCACAAACGCTGGCCATCCCTCGTGTTTAACGGAATCCTTCGCAAGTTTTCGCGACTCCATTTGCATGACTTCAATTGCGGACTCAAAGCATATCGTCGAGAAGTCCTGGATGAAATTACACTGTATGGCGAAATGCATCGGTTCATTCCAGTTCTAGCAGCCGCAAGAGGCTTTCGCGTTACCGAGATCGCTGTCCAACACCATCCTCGAATCCACGGTGTCTCTAAGTACGGTGTTTCTCGGATCCTCAAAGGCTTCCTCGATCTTTTTACGGTTGTCTTCTTGACCCGCTTCCGCTACCGACCTCAGCACTTGCTCGGCGGTATCGGTCTGGCTGCTTGCACGCTAGCAGCGGTCTTGCTCGTCGGACTCATGGCGGCATGGGTTGTTAGCAGGCTTGATTTGGGACTGCTGCCAATCAATTTGCATGAGCGCCCTCTCTTCTACCTGTCTATGGTCTTGTTCGTACTCGGGGCACAGATGATCGGCGTCGGTCTGCTGGCTGAATTGGTCGTGGCCAATTCCGGCAGTCGAACCATTCCTTATTCGATCGCAAAAACGACTCCGTCGGTAGATATTGAAAAGTTAGCGCAACCTCGCGAAGAACTCGATCCAGCAGGCATCTCATCGTGAGCCAACCACTTCCAACCACAGAATCGAATTGGCGATTCAAGGATGTCGCTTGGCTGTTGATCGGCATAGCCACCGTGATCCAAGTCGCCAGAATCCTTGGCATCACCGCGGTGCATGGAGAACTTCCCTTCCTCAGCGCCAACGATCGCTCTCGCTGGTGTGCGATAGCAGCCTTGACCGAAGATGGCAAATGGGAAATCGACCGGATCACGGAGCTTCTCGACAGCAAAGGAAAGTCCAAGATCTGGAATTCGATCGACATCGTTCGACATCGAGGAGCCGACGGCAAAGAACATTTTTACTCGAGCAAGCCGCCGCTGCTAACGGCTATGTACGCGGCTGTTTGCAAACCGGTCACATGGGTTTTCGGTAAAAAACTAACCGAAGAGCCCTTCTTGATCGGGCGAGTCGTGATGCTCTTGGTCAATGTGCTTCCGCTAGCGTTGTGGTGGATTTGGCTTGCCTTCTGGCTAGAAAAACATGTCGCAGATGGGTGGTCCCGTTTCGTCCTGTTGAACATGGCCCTTTGGGGAACCTTTCTCACTACCTTTGCAGCCACCCTCAACAATCATTTGCATGGCGCGTTGTTTTTTGCGATGAGTCTCGGACTCGTGTGGCAAATAATCAATGCGACTAAACTCGGGCAAAGCAAATCTTGGTGGACTTGGATTGCGTGTGGACTGTGTGCCGGACTGGCGGTGGCGTGTGAGTTGCCTGCACTGGCATGGGCTGCTGCGGCTGGCGTGATTCTATTGGTGATCGATTGGCGCAAGTTCCTGTCAGGCTATCTGCTTGCAAATGCTATTGTTGCGATTGCCTTCATTGCGACCAACTACTGGGCTCATCAGGATCTGCGCCCCCCCTACGCGCATCGCGTTGTCGGTAAGTTGATCGCCACGATTCCCCAAGAGCCAGGAAACGCCGAAGCCCCTGCAATCGAATCCGTTATCGCGCAAGCCAATCAACATGGCTACGCGTTTACCGACAAAGCCACCATCATTCCGGCTAGGCTGACCAATGTTCAGCAGTTCATTGACGATTCCGTTGGCCAACGCGTGGCAATCGAATCGAAGGATGGTAGTTGGCTCATTTCCCACTGGGACGATTGGTACGACTTTCCTAAATCGTATTGGCTGCCTGGCAATAAAAAAGGGGTCGACCGGGGTGAGGCGAACCCCTATTTGTATACATTACACTTCACCGTAGGGCATCACGGCATCTTTTCACTAACCCCGTTTTGGCTCTTGGGAATCGTTGGTGCGGCACTGTGGATACGCAGCAAATGGGATTCTTCCCGTGGATGGAAGGGCTTGCTTGCTTCCGAAACCGGCGTTGCTCTCGCGCTAATCGCTGTATCAATGGCTTGCTTCGTTTTTTATGCAACACGCGTCGTCGAGGATCGCAATTATGGCGGAGTTAGCAGCGGCTTCCGATGGGCTTTTTGGCTAGCGCCTGGATGGCTTTGGCTTTGCGTACCTGCCGTTGAAATAGCTAGTCGTTTCTCTACTCTGCGTAAGCTAATCGGACTATTATTGATGATCAGCGTTTTTTCGGCTGCAATTCCGTGGCCGAACCCGTGGACACATCCATGGCCCTACCGAGCTGCATTGTGGCTGTATCCCGAGCCACCCGAAGTAAAACCATAACATCATGTCAAAGCCAAATCGCTTAGCCGCTATTGTCGCCTTTCGCTCCGCGAAAGTTGCGCATCTTTCGCGGAGCGAAAGGCGACATTGGGCGACACTCTTCATGCTTACCCTTGCGTTAACTTCGATCGCCACACACAGCACTATTCGCGCACAAGAATCAGTGCAAGATCCCGCTGCTATCGAATTCTTTGAAAAAAGCGTCCGCCCGCTTTTAGTAACGCATTGTTACGAATGCCATTCTGGCAAAGAACGAAATGGCGGACTACAACTCGATTTCCGTGATGGTTTGCTTGTTGGCGGGGATTCGGGGCCTGCCCTTCAGCCTGGCCGTCCCGAGGAAAGCTTATTAATACAAGCTGTTCATTACAAAAATCCAGACTTGAAGATGCCACCCAAGGCAGCGCTACCTCCATCCGACGTGGCCATTCTCGAACGTTGGATATCCATCGGTGCACCTGACACTCGCATGCAGCCTAGCACCTCTCAATCGCCCAGTCCCACGGGCATGACTGTCGAAGCGGGCCGTAAGTTTTGGTCCATGCAACCTGTCGTCTCGGTGGTACTCCCAATCGTGTCGAACACCGAATGGGTCAGCACGCCTATAGACCACTTTGTACTCGCCAAGCTTGAAGCCCACCAAATCCGTCCGGCCCCCACTGCAGACCGTCGGGATCTCATCCGCCGTATCACGTTCGACCTAACCGGCTTGCCTCCAAACTCCGATGAGATGGACGCGTTTCTTGCGGACGAATCTCCAAACGCCTTCGATCAAGTCATTGATCGTCTTTTAGCTTCTCCGCAGTACGGCGTTCGATGGGGACGGCACTGGTTGGACGTAGCCAGATATGCCGACTCGAACGGCCTCGACGAAAACATCGCTTTCGGAAACGCTTGGCGATATCGCGATTACGTCATCCAGTCCTTCAATGCCGATAAGCCTATCGATACGTTCATCACCGAACAACTGGCCGGCGACTTACTCCCCAACAGCGATCCCGAATCCAAAACCGGTACCGGTTTCTTGGTCCTCGGTGCCAAGGTTCTTGCGGAACCAGATCGCGAAAAACTGATTATGGACACCATCGACGAGCAACTTGATACCATCGGCAAGGCGTTTTTAGGAATGACGTTGGGTTGTGTTCGATGCCACGATCACAAATTTGATCCGATCCTGCAATCCGACTATTATGCCCTAGCCGCGATCTTCAAAAGCACTCGAACCTTCGGGCCAACGAACACCGGTGCCATCAAACATTGGAATGAGATTTCCTTTTCTTCCCCAGCCGAATTGGAGTCTCTCAAAGCTGTCAACGCCGAGATTGCTAAACATCAAGCAGCCCTTTCCAAAGCCAAATCGGCTGCTTTCACCAAACTGAGGACGAGGGTGAAATCCATGGCCACCGAGTACTTGGTGGCTGCGATGAGTATTACTCCAGAAATGCCACTGCATGAAGTTGCATTGATTGCAGAACCGCTTGAGCTGCACCCTCGCGTGCTCTTTCATTGTCGCCGCTTTCTTGCCTTCAATCCCGACCATCCACTTTTCGCAAAGTGGCATGACCTGACCGCCAACGCCGACAAGGCTGCAGTGGATTCCCATTATCGCAATCTGTTTCAGCGAGCCGAAGAAGCCCTGGCGGAAGCGAAACTAAAGGATCCCAAAGCCAATAGTTTGAGCGATCCAGTCCTGGAATCGGCCCGCGTCGCCATCAACGATCTGACCGGATTTTTAGCGGTACCGCCGAAGCCTGAGTTCGCGTTCGACGAAGAGACACTCCAAGAAATCAACACGCTGGCGACCAAGGCAAGACTCGTCGAAAGTTTTGCGGCGGATGAAACCTCGGTCATGGGGGTTGTCGATCAGCAAGTGCTTGCGGGCATCCCCATCCATATCCGCGGCAGTCATCGCAATTTAGGCGAGACGATCCCCCGCAATTTCCCGAAGGTCATGGGTGCAGCTGGCGAGTCGCCGATTCTGTCACGCAAACAAAGTGGACGGCTAGAACTAGCCCGTTGGATCACTAGCCCAAGCCACCCGCTGACCTCGCGTGTCTTTGTCAATCGACTTTGGCGATGGCACTTTGGTACCGGTCTCGTTGCCTCCACCGAGAACTTTGGCATGCTCGGCGACAAACCTTCGCATCCCGAGTTGCTGGACTATCTCGCAAGAACGTTTATCGAATCCGGTTGGTCGACCAAAGAATTGCACCGCATGATCTTGCGTTCAAGTACTTATCAAATGAGTACGATGAGCAACGATCGAGAATCTGCCAGCAACCTCGATCCAGAGAATCGATGGCTATGGAAATTTCCTAAGCAGAGAATGGACGCAGAGGAAATTCGCGATTCGATCCTCGCCGCATCAGGTATGCTCGACATGGCCATCGGAGGCAAGAGCATTCCGCTTAGGAATCGGCAGTTCGTGTTCGACCACACCTCCATCGACAACACGCGTTACGAGAGCCTTCGACGGGCAGCCTTTCTCCCAGTGGTCCGAAACAATGTGTATACGTTCTTTGAGCAGTTTGACTTCCCTGACCCGACCATGCCAACAGGGAGTCGAAACACCACGACGGTCGCTCCTCAAGCGTTGCTCATGATGAATTCGGATTTGGTGATGAACGCCGCGAAACAAATCGCTACGTCCCTGGCATCGAATTATTCCAACCATGTGAATCGCATCGAATGCCTGTATCAAGTCGTATTGGGTAGAAAGCCGATGGAAATGGAACTGAACCGCGCTATCGCCTTCTTGGAAGATGAAGTCGAAAAAAACAGTATAGGGTCAGAGCAACAGCGTTGGATCCTGTTGTGCCATTCGCTTTTGGTGTGCAACGAAGCGATTTTTATCAACTAATTTAGATGGGTGGAGATGAGTGCAATGTCATCGATCCTAATGGACTCAAGGAGCAATCGCAGATGGTTGCTAAAAAATTCCGGGTTGGGGTTTGGCTATCTCGCATTCCGTTCATTGTTAAACGCCAGTTTGGCAGACGAGTTGGGACCGGGAAACGGATCACCATCGCACAATCCGCTTGCACCAAAGATTCCCCATTTCGCGGCGCGAGCCAAACGGGTTGTTTTTTTGTTCATGAAGGGAGGGCCGTCGCATGTCGACACGTTTGATCCTAAGCCACTCTTGGATCGGGACGATGGCAAGCCCCCTCCGTTTGATCTGCCGAAGGTGGTTTTTGCTGCGCAAGGAAATTTGCTCAAGTCGCCATGGAAATTCCGCAACTATGGCCAGAGCGGTTTGCCGGTAAGCGCTTTGTTCCCTAACGTTGCCAAGCACATCGACGATTTATGCATTTTGAGATCGCTACACGGTAGCAACCCGGCTCACGGCGGTGCCTTGCTAAAGTTACACACCGGCAGCGATCAATTCGTGCGACCGAGCATGGGAGCATGGGTCACTTACGGCCTGGGCACCGAGAATGAAAACTTGCCCGCATTTGTTACCATTTGCCCTACGCTCGCCCACGGCGGCATGAACAATTGGGGCTCAGCGTTTCTGCCTGCATATTGTCAAGGTACACCGATAGGCAACGCCAGCTTGCCAGCGTCGCAGGCCTATGTAAAACACATCCGAAACGCCTCGATCCCTTTGTCCGATCAACGCAAGCAACTCGATTTTCTGAATGCAATGAATCGCGAGCATCTTGAAGCCAATGAGATGGATTCGGTGTTGCAAGGCCGATTGCAATCTTTTGAACTTGCATTTCGAATGCAGTCCTCGATGCCCGAGGTTCAGAATATTGCAGACGAAACGCAGTCGACGATGCAACTCTACGGCATCGACGATCCGATGACCGAGAATTTTGGTCGGCAATGCTTGATGGCACGACGTTTTTTAGAACGGGGTGTACGATTTGTACAAGTGACCCACAGCGATAGCGAAGTGCAGTGGGATCAGCACAGCGATCTTTATCACGGTCACACCAAGAACGCGGCTGAAGTGGACAAACCGATTGCAGGTTTTTTGAGTGACCTCAAAGCCAGGGGTATGTTAAAGGACACGCTCGTATTGTGGGGCGGTGAATTCGGTCGCACACCGACTTCCCAAGGAAACGGCCGCGATCACAACCCGCATGGGTTTACGATGTGGATGGCGGGTGGTGGGGTCAAGGGAGGATACGCTTATGGATCGACCGACGACTACGGTTATTATGCGGCGGAAGACAAAATGCATATCAACGATTTGCATGCAACGCTATTGCACTTGATGGGGATCGATCACGAGCGGCTCACGTATCGTTACGCAGGCCGCGATTTTCGATTGACGGATGTTGCCGGACAGGTCGCAAAAGGGATTTTGGCGTAGAGCGATGGTAAGTATCCCCCGAGATAAACTCGGGGGCATTCTCATGCTGTCGGCTTTATGTCTCATCTTTATGCGACATCATTCGCCCCGAATGGGGCAGCACATCCTAGCCCAGGGCAGAGCGTAACGACGAAACGTCGCGAAGCGCCGCCCTGGGTAACTACAAAACGTCCCACGTTGCCCTGAAGGGGCAAAACAAAATGCGGTTATTTGGCAGCCTACATCGATTCGTGCGACGCGTGCAAGTTGACAGACTGGCTCTCTGCCCCTTCAACAACAACTTGGCGTTCAGCCAATACCTGTTCACCCAAGAAAGGGTCATGGCCAATCATCTGCACCGACCACTTCCCGGGCCACAAGTGTTTGAACTCGAATGTGCAGTCGTCGCGAATGATTGTGACAAAGGTAACACCACGTTCGTCCATCACTCGGATACAACTCGGTAGTAGCGGCAAACCATTTAGCTTCATCTTGCCACGAATTTCTGCGCCCTCTTCGAAGCGTACGTCCATGGATGGAGAATCGCCATCGAATTGGTGAAGCTTATCAATACGAGCGAAACCAAATTTGGTGTTGTGAATCATTGCAGCGTCTGGTTCCCTTTCATCGATTTGCAATGGAACATTTTCGCGTAGTCCGATCATGGATAATTTGCTAACGACTTGGTTCTGCTTCAACAGGTAGATTGTCGTCCTACCGACGTACAACTCTACCTGCAATGCTGAAGTTTGGGCGTCCTCCGTCTCGGCGAACGGGTCCCCGAAAGGATCGTCGCTGTTGGGCTCATTGACCTGCGTTTCATCGTTTGTTTTTTCAAATGGAATGGACGGATCGGAAGAACTGAAATGCAGTTGACAGGAGTGAAACAGGATTGGGTTAGGATGACGTTTTCGATTTGCTTGGTACACAAGCGTCAGTTCTTGTTGGCATTTCCCCTTGTCCATTTGTAAGGAAAACTCATCTCCATCTTTGACTTCACTTTGAGAGATGACTCGAATCGTGCATCGACTCTCTTGCTCAATTTCTCGCGTTTTGAGATCTGCAATCTCAGACGGCGCAGAAAGCCTTTTGACGTTGATAGCATGCCAAGCGAAGCGTGGCAGTCCGCGAAGACCGAAAACAGGAATATCTCTAAATGAAACTTCCATTGTTTGCCCCGGCTCAATGAACTGCATATCGTCGACGGACCAGCGACCACCACACCTCAGCAGACTAAATCGTTCAGGCTTTGGACCAATTCCATACCAGCCACAAGGTACGTTTTTCATTTCGAATTCACCGCGATGATTGGTGTGAAACCATTTCTGTGGAATCCCATGATGGTCCGTAACGTACATTCGATGAAAAGGGGAGGCTAGACCGTCCTCGTGGAGAGCTATCCCTTTGATTTTGCCCAGTGGAGGCAAGTCAATGTGGTCTACTCGCAAGTTCTTTGACTCAATAACGATGGGTCTGGTATTCACGACCCGGCCAAAATAGGATGTGACCAAGGTGTACGTGCCGTGGGAGATGTGATCAAAACGAAACACGCCGTTTTCTCCTGTTTGCGTCTGATCGCAAAGAAATGGATTGTCGTCGTAAATCTCAAATAGTCTTATCGGACGCAATGCAATGGAAACGTTGGATAGCTCCGTTCTTGAGCCTTTGATCGTGCCGGTTACACAAAAGCCGTCAGTCAAAGTCACTCGTTGATGCGTCCAATCCGTTTCCGTTTGTTCTTCTACGTCCCAAGAGTCAATAAACTGTTTATCGAAAATGCCCTTGCCTTTTGCTCGAACGGCATATTTAAGAATTGATCCGTCCAGTCGAATCCGAAACCACCCGTTGTCGCTACTAAACAGATGCGTTTCAACGTTTGTCCATTTAGACAATGTCTTGACTTCAAATTCCCGTACGGGCATTCCTGTTTCGTCGACGACGTAGCCTGAAAGTTTATAAGGCGATGGCGCAAGTCGAATATCGATATTGCGATCGGAAAGACCGACTGATTCGTCGACCCATCCCTTTTTCGAGAACCAGACCTTGCAATCAGCGGACTGACCATCAGTGAAAAGTTGAAAACAACCCGATTCATCGGTCCGTGTGACCCGATCGAATTCCCCTCTTTCTGTAAATAGTCTTGGCTCACCCAATTTTTCGCTTGTCATAACTTTGAATTGGCTATTTTCGAAGATCACCTCGCAATTGGGAATGGGCTCCCCTGTTTCTTGGCACGTAACTTGCCCATAGATAGGGTCGGCAGGCTCCAATCGGATTCCGTTTTTTCGCCAGTCTTCTAGGTCTTCCTCCGAAGCATCTTCGAATTTCACAATTCGGCGTTTATGTTTTGGGGAGTCGATTGTGAACTCTTCTCTTAGATTTCGTACTACAAACCTGCCTTGAGAATCGGAGACGGTTGCGAAGTCGGTGTCAGCGAAATAGGATGGTCTGTAGAAATTCATGTTCTCCCAGTCTGCAGCATCGTAGCAATCCGTAGGTATGATTCGGGCATCGCGAATTGGTTCAAACGTACTGCTATCAACGAGGAAGCTCTGAAGACTGTTGCCCTCCAACATTCGAAGAATTGCAGTATGCGACAGCTCTGGCAACACCAAGGTCGATAGTTCTTTCTGGCTGTAGCCACCGGCCAAGTCAACGGCTCGTGCTCTGAGTTGGAATCGGCATTGCCCCGGGACCGCAATCGTTAGGACGCTTGGGCCTTGGTGAGTTTTCCAGTCACTCCAATCCTCATCTTGCCCGCTTTCGCTCGTAATCACGTACGTCTGGTACTGAAAATGATTTAAGAGATCGCCAGTCGATTGATCTATCACGCTAACAAAGAGATGTTCGTTTAGGTAACGCATTCGCTCACGCCAAGCGAATAGGCTTATCGCGACCAAGGTCGTCATGACCAGCATCGTCCGAATGCTAAACTGCAGTCTTTTGAAAAAGGTTGGTGTTTGCATTGGGAGCGCGCGTCTGTCGTAAGCAAATTGGAATCATTTCCGGCAACGTTGAACAGACTGCACATCCTGTGCCATTACACATCAATCGAGATTTCAATCGCTAGTTGCCGGTCAATGTTGCGTTTTAACACGAACATTGCACAATCGTACAGTTTGTGGACCCTGCGGGAATTGGTTTAAGCGATTAAGGATCTTGGAGGCGATCATCGAAGAGTGTCGCAATTCCTGTCTATTCGTACTCGTACTCGATTCGAATCACCCCATCGAGTACGAGTACTATTGAAAACCGATTTTGCTGCCAGACCTCCATTTGGAAAACAGCAGCGGTGGCGGTTTTCGCATCGAGGACGTAAGTCGGCGGAGCGACTGACCCACGTTGTCCGCTTCTACGTGCGTCGCCTTTGTTCATTTGAACCGCCGCTCTTCAGTTTCGGCTTGGTCATTAACAGCCTGTGACTGTCCGGTCCCAACAAATCGTCAAGCCGCGATCGCAGTTCCGGCGCAATCGCGACCTTTTGCTTATCCGACTTGACGTGCACCGTTTCTCCGGATGCCAGACGAATCGCGACGAGCACATCGCGAGGGCCAGGATAACCCTTGAGAATCTCGCGGATCTTTTTGATCATCTCCGGCTTGTGCTTGCTTTCGTCATAAAGAATGTGAATGCCCGTGGTGAATTTCGTGTCCGCTTCTTCGATCGGCATGAGCTCATTGACAATGAAACTGACTTCGTCCTCCTCCCCTTTCTTGTCAACCGTGCCACGCACCAAGACCACCGCGTCTGGCTGGATCAACTCGCCATATTTCTCAAAGCCATCCGGCCAACAAATACTGCGAACATAACCATCCATATCCTCCAAATCAAAATTTGCATACTTCGAGGATTTGCCAGGCTTTGGATTGCGAGTCTGAGCAATCTTGATCGACGAGATCATGCCACCCATCAACACCTCGTCCCGATTCTTGGCGGTCTTGACCGTGGCCGAAGTGTGAGAGCAAAACGCTTTCAGGATCTTGTCGTACTCGGATAGCGGATGTGCCGAGAGGTAAAATCCAAGCACCTCTTTCTCCATGACAAGCTTCTCTTTGTCTGGGTATTCCGGCAAATCTGGCAAGGTGATCTTGACGTCCTCGACCACCTCTTCGAAATCGTCAAACAAACTCATTTGACCGCTGCGACGATCTTTGAGTTTCGAGGCACCCCCTTGTAGTGCTTTCTCCACAACTGCCATCATCTGCGAACGCCTGGCTTTGAAACAATCCATCGCTCCGGCTTTAATGAGCGTTTCTATGGCGGCCCTTCCACACTGGGTCACATCGACACGTTCACAGAAATTGAAGATATCTTTGAACAGGCCGTTTTTGTCTCGCTCCGTGGCGATGGCCTCAGCCGCCGAACCGCCACAGCCTTTGATAGCAGATAGTCCAAAGAGGATCGTGGTGTCGCGAACACTAAACTCGGATCGGCAGGAATTCACATTCGGGTACTCGACCGAAATGTTCATCCGCTGGCAGTCCTCCAAATGCTCGACCAAAGCGTCTTTGCGTTTGAAGTTCCGGCCTGGTATATCGCCGGTAAGCAATGCCGCCATAAACTCGACTTTGTAGTGAGCTTTCAAATACGCGGTCTGATACGCGATGAGAGCGTAGGCCGTCGAGTGGCTCTTGTTGAAGCCATAGCCCGCAAACTTGAGGATCATGTTCCAAAAGTCTTCGGCTTCCTTTTTTGTCAGTCCCTTTTCTTGACATCCGCCGAAAAACTTTTCTGCGTTGGCGGCGATAAGCGATTCCTTCTTCTTGCTGATCGCCTTAATGCAGGTGTATGCTTTGGCCAGCTCAATTCCACCTAGGCCATTCAAGATCCGCATGACCTGTTCTTGATAAACCATGACCCCGTTGGTCTCGGCCAGAATCTCCTCGAGAACAGGATGAATGTATTCCGCTTGCTTTTTCTTGTTCTTGACTGCGACATATTCATCGACCATACCACCCTCGAGAGGACCAGGTCGATAGAGTGCATTGGTTGCGATAATATCGCTGAAATGGTCCGGCTTCATGCGCTGCAACAGGTCGCGAATGCCACCACTCTCCAACTGAAAGACCCCTTTGGTCTCGCCGCGCTTGAGCAAGTCGAACGTCGCCACGTCGTCGAGAGGAAAGTCGAGCGGATCGATGCGCTGGCCGGTCGTTTGTTCGATGATATCCATCGACTTGGACAAGATGGTCAAATTGCGAAGGCCAAGGAAGTCCATTTTGAGGAGCCCAGCCGCTTCCACGTCCCCCATCGACCACTGCGTGATGATGTCGTCCTTGCCCGTAACTCGCATGAGAGGTACGTATTCGGTGAGGGGTTTGTCCGCGATCACAACGGCCGCAGCATGCGTTCCGATGTTGCGAGCCATACCCTCCAGCTTGCTCGCGAAATCGATAACCTCACGTACGTCTGGGTCGTTTTCGTAGAGCTTTTTGAGGTCCTCGCTATCTTCTAAAGCGCTCTTAATCGTGACCTTCGGGTCGTCAGGAACCAACTCGCTGATTTCGGAAACACGACTAAGCGGCATGCCTAAAGTCCGTCCAACGTCCTTGATCGCACCTCGGGCTTTTAGCGTGCCAAAGGTGCCGATTTGAGCAACGTTGGCTTCGCCGTATTTTTCCTTGACGTAACGAATGATCTCGCCGCGTCGTTCTTGGCAAAAGTCGATGTCGATATCGGGGGCTTCGAGTCGACTCTCATCCAGGAATCGTTCAAACAGCAAGTCGTATTTGATCGGGCAGACGTGCGACAAATACGTCGCATAACAAACCAACGCACCTACACCGCTACCTCTGGCCGTGGCTGGCACATTGATTTCGCGGGCATAGCGAACAAAGTCCCAAACGATCAGGAAGTAGTTTGAGAACCCAAGTTTAGAAATAACTCCCAACTCGCGATCGAGTCGATCCAGCACCACTTGCGCCAATTCGCCGTCTTTGCACATCTCCTCGTTTTTTGAATAGCGATCGCGCAGCCCCTCCATGCATAGCTTGCGCAAGTAATCGTCGGGCGAGAGCTTCGGCTCGGGGATCGCGTAGGAAGGAAAATTTCGCGATCCCAGGTCCAAACTGATATCGACCGAGTCGGCAATCTCTTGAGAACGGGCGACGGCATCCGCATGACCAGGGAAGTGGCCATACATCTCTTCCTGCGAACGCAAGTAGAACTCGTTTCCCTCCATCTTCATTCGATTGCCATCGGTTCGGAACTTGCCCGTGCTGATACACAGCAGTACGTCTTGGACCTCGGAGTCCTCGCGGTCCACGTAGTGAGCGTCGCTGGTTGCAACCAACGGAATTCCCACCCGATTGGCAACCTCGATCGCACCTGCCATCTGCTGGCGCTGGATTTCGAGTTTGTTGTTCATGATCTCGATGAAGAAGCGATCGCCAAACACACGATCGAACCACTGAGTGACTTCGATGGCTTCTTGAATTGCCGAGTCGGTGTCGTAACCCTTGAGGATCGCACGCGAGAATTCGCTGGATACGCAGCCACTCAAGCAAATGATTCCTTCGCTGTGGGCTTCTAGAATTTGCTTGTCGATTCGAGGCTTGAAATAGAATCCCTCCAAGCTTGCCGCGGATGCCAATCGAATAAGGTTCTTAAAGCCGGTCTTGTTCTTAGCCAGAAGCGTCAAGTGGAAGGAGGCTTCTTTTGAGGATGCGGCATCGCGTTCGAAACGGCTGCCGGGCGCAACGTAGGCTTCATAGCCGAGAATTGGATTGATGCCAAGTTCTTTCGCTTTGCGATAAAACTCGAGCGAGCCGTGCAAATTGCCGTGGTCCGTGATGGCCAACGAAGTCATGCCGTGCGACTTGGCCCGTTTGAGCAGTTTATCGATCGGACTCGCGCCATCGAGCAAACTATAGTGGCTGTGGCAATGGAGATGCGTGAACGGACGTGGCGTGTCGGTGGACATGAGGGGGAGGCTAAAGGCTAAAGGCTAAAGGCTAAAGTGATGGAGTGATGGAGTGATGGAGTTACGACAGTGAACACAAGTCACCCTCCCAGAGGGAGGGTGACTAAAACGGACAATCGCTTTGGGAAGAGGGGCGCTGCGAAGAGGAGATGCTTGCTGGGGATGCTTGTTGTGAGACGCGGGTGTGAGCCGCAATGATCAACCAAATCACCTCGGCACTACTGATCGGTGTATTCGACCTTTTCAAAGCCGGCTTCGATGATGGCCTTGGTTGTATCCTCCTTGTTGAGGACGCCACGATACTTGACCAGAATCACAGGATTGTCGATGACATCCTTCTCTCGCTGTGGAGTAAGTTCGATGGATTCAACGTCGTTCTTCTTAGTGATCAGCGACTTGACCTCAGGGTAGCAGCCGTGGGGGCACATCATTCCAGTGACCGTAACCGCCACTGTTTTGAATTCCGCCGTTTCGGCATTATCGGATTCAGGGCTAACGACTACGGGCTTGTCCGATGGCGAAGCGATCTTATTCGGTTCTGAAGTGCAGCCGACAAAAGTCAAAAGTGATCCAAGGGCAATGATAAAACGCATGGTAAAGTAAGCCTTTGTAAGGGAAACGGGAGCGTTTCTGTTTTCGAACGTCTTTTTTGCGGCGGTTGTATCAACCTGAAAGCTATTTTAGCAATCTCGCGGTCTAAAGTTAGGCCAGAAGTTTTTGGAAGCCTAGATACGCTTATATCGTGCTATCTCTCTGGAATGGTACCGGGGAAAGCGGTAGGATGTGACTAGCGATGGAACAAGAATCAACGGACGCGAGTCCGTTCCAACCATTTAGGCAGCGAATATGCAAAATCGAATGCAACGACTTCGTTGGAAGACAGCAGTGCTTCTCACAATTGCCATTTTATTTGGTGCAATTGGATCTCGAGTGGTTTTTCCCCAGCAGTTAGCCAACGTCGCGGGTCCAGCCGGACCTAAATCCGATACGGATCCAAAGCCTGCGCAGACGGAAAAAGCTGAAGATTCAGTCAAGCCCTTGACAAGTAGGCCTGACCCGAGAAGAACCGTCCTGCCGGACAAGTCGGAGCCAAAGACCGAAAAGCAGAAAGCGGACGAACGAAAGGCCCGCGAGGCCGCTCGCAAACGAGGCGAAATGACTTTCGATGACCTCAAGTTCGACATCGAAAAAGGGGCTGAATTCAAATCTGACATGATCACTAAGAATTTGAAAGAGCTCGACAAAAAGACGTTTACCCTTCGTGGCTTTATTCTGCCGACTTCTGTATTCCAACAGTCAGGCATCAAGCAGTTTGTTTTGGTACGGGACAACCAGGAATGTTGTTTTGGTCCGGGAGCGGCTATCTACGATTGCGTGGTGGTCGAAATGGCCCCGGGCAAGAGCACGAACTTCGCGACTCGCGTTGTGACCGTGAAGGGCAAATTTGAAATCGATACGGAGTCGTATCAATATCCGGATGGCGGATACTACGCCATCTACCGAATGACCGCTGACGAGGTGAAATGACCCGCCCCCCACTGCTAGAGACCCATTTGCCTTTCCCGCGTCGTCAGGGAAAGGTCCGAGATGTTTATGATCTTGGAGACCGGTTGTTCATCGTTAGCACAGATCGAATCAGCGCCTTTGATTGGGTGATGCCCAATGGCATTCCTGACAAAGGTTCAGTGCTGACCCGACTAAGTCTGTACTGGTTCGCCGAACTTGGTGTTGAGAACCATCTCATAAGCGATGCCGTTCCCACGGAAGTCCAGTCGCATGATCCCTATGGGGATCTGGTAGGACGTTGTATGGTTGTGCGCAAAGCGTCGGTCATTCCGTTTGAATGTGTGGTTCGTGGCTATCTCGAAGGGAGCGGCTGGAAAGACTATCAAGCGACCGGTCAAGTTTGTGGTATCGATTTGCCAAAGAATCTTCGTCAATGCGACGCATTACCGACCCCACTGTTTACGCCAGCCACGAAAGCCGAAACTGGCCACGATGAAAACGTGTCGTTCGAAACGATGAGCCATGCGATTGGAAGCCCGCTTGCGAACGAGCTGCGAGACAAAACGCTTGCCGTTTACGCTCGAGGCGTTGAGCTCGCGAAAAAACGGGGCATCATCATTGCGGACACCAAGCTGGAATGGGGCTGGTGGGAAAACCGCGTGATCTTGATCGATGAGGTGCTGACGCCGGATAGTTCTCGATTTTGGCCAGCCGCGAGCTGGACGCCGGGTTGTTCCCAGCAGTCGTTTGACAAGCAGTTTGTTCGTGAATACCTGATGGGGACAACCTGGGACAAAAACAGTCCACCTCCACGATTGCCCGATTCGATTGTTCAGCAAACACGAGCAAGATACATCGATGCGTACGAACGCATCACCGGCACCAAGTTTCTGTCGTCAACGTGAAATTGTGTTGGTTTCTAGTGTCCACCCTTGGCAGGCACGGCCGCTTCGGCTGCTTTTTCTTGGGCTGCGAGTTCCGAGGCTTGCGCGTCGAGTACTTTCCCAGACGTAAGCCGTTCCGTCTTGGCTGCGGGCTCCTCGAATACTTCAGTCAAGACGAACACTTCGACGCGTGAGTCGCTCGATTGGTCCACTTCCTCGGCTACAAATCGGGGATCCGAATTGCCGGCTGCGCTTGGGCGAAGTCGTCGCGAGTCGATTCCTTGTTCGACCAAGTATTGCGTGACGGCCATGGATCGTTTGTAGGATATATTCCAAGCGTCGAAAGCCGACTGGGACGTGTTGCCGCTGCTGGCGGAGTGGCCACGAACCTCGATACGATGTTGCTTGCCCTCTAATTCTGGGATCAAATCCAATAGCGTTTGTTTTCCCTCTTCGCTGAGTTCGACCGAATTCAGTGGGAAAAGAACGATGGAGCCAACATTACTTTTCTCCCCTTCGTCCGTCATCTTGCGGAACTTGCTCTCGCCCTCGGATTTTTTGGTGCCACGGACTTTGGTGACGCGTCGGTTGCCATTGCCACTACTGCTCGACGGGACCATCGACTGAGCATCGCTGCCAGTCATGCGTTTTCCGCCTGGATTTCGAAAATGCTCTGCCACCGCTTTGACGACCTCGGGCTTTTGGGATGTTAGCCACATCACCATAAAGAACGCCATCATCGCTGTTACGAAGTCTGCATATGCAACTTTCCATGCACCACCGCCACCGCTTGCCATAGTTTATGCTCCACCTGAATCAACGGTCTTAAAGAGCTTCTCGATTTCTTCCACGGAAGGGCGGACGTCGCTTTCGAGTCCGCGGCGCCCGGTTTCGATGGCCATCTTCGGTTGCATCCCATTGAAGAATCCTTGGAGCACACACGCGATCGTACGGAAGTAAGCGCTTTCCGAGTGACCGATGCTGGCCATCTTGGCAGCAAGTGGGCCTAAGAAGCCGTAGGATGCAAGAATCCCAAGGAATGTTCCGACAAGTGCGGCACCGACGTGGTGTCCAATTTCTGCTGGTGGTCCATCGATGTGCCCCATCGTTACAACGATCCCAAGAACCGCGGCAACGATCCCGAACCCAGGCAAGCCGTCTGCGGTTTTCGAAAGAGCGTCGACGGGATGGTGGTGTTCCGATTCCATAGCCCCTATTTCGATCTCCATCAAATTACCAACATCTTCAGGTCGTACGGAACCATCGATAACCGGTCCAAAGGCACCCTTGATGAATTCGGTTGCATGATGATCCGCAGCCAGCTTCGGATATTTGGCAAAGACAGCGCTTTTATGTGGATCTGCAATATGCCCTTCGAGGGCGAGCAACCCGTCTCGACGCGCGATTCGAAACAGTTCGTAAAGCGCAGAAAACGTTTCCTCGTATGCCTTTTTACTGTAGGGAGCTCCCTTGAGCGCTTGAATGATCCCCGACACGATTCCCTTGAGAACCGGAAACGGTGACATGACGATCAACGCACCAAGCGAAGCACCGCCGATGGTAACAAATTCAGAGGGCTGATTGAGTGCGAAAATGTCCCCGCCAGCCCACAGAAAGCCGCCAATGACAGATCCTGTAACAACTATACAACCGATTATGACAACCATACCATTGGATCCTTTGAAGAGATGAACCCAGGTATATAGCCCTCAAACGCGACTGCGGCAAAGTTTCCTAGTCAGGTAATGAATGAGGAGCCTTGAGAATTTTACGAAATTGCTGGTTCCAACGATTATTCCGAATGCAACATCCCAAATAAATCGCTTTACCATTCGGTAGGTTCCTGAGCCGTTTGATGGATCAGCCCAAGAGGCCAGGAGCCCATTAGGACGCAATGGCTTTTTGCCCAGTAACCGCTTCGAGCTCAGCCATTTCGGCTTCCCACTCGTGATTGCGGAATGCGCCTTCCCACTTTGTAATAACGACGGTGGCTAGGCAGTTTCCAATAACGTTTACCGTGGTACGAGCCATGTCCATCAACTCATCCACACCCAGAATCAAGATGACACCTTCCACGGGTAAGTTGAAAGAGGCGAGTGTCCCAAGCAGGATGACCAATGAGGCACGCGGAACTCCAGCAACCCCCTTGGAGGTCAACATCAGCGTTAGCATCATCATGATTTGCTGAGTCCAGGTGAGTTCGATTCCCGCTGCCTGAGCCACAAAAACAGACGCAATTCCAAGATAGAGCGTGGTCCCATCGAGGTTGAAGCTGTAGCCGGTAGGCAACACAAATCCAACGATTCTCTGTGGGCAACCGAGTCGAACTAGATTCTCCATCGCTTTTGGCAGGGCCGATTCACTCGACGTCGTTGCAAAGGCAATGGTCGCAGGCGTCTTTACTGCATCAAAGAAGTCCTTCAGTGGAACCTTGAAGAGCAAAGCGATCGGCAATAAAACGACGACAACGAAAAAGATCAAGGCTCCATATAGGGTCCCGACAAGCATCGCCAAGTTCTTTAGGACGTCGAGTCCGCTGTGACTGACGGCATAAGCCATAGCGGCGCCTACACCGACTGGCGCAAACTTCATAATGAATTCGGTAAACCGGAACATAACGTCTGCCAAAGATTCACACCACCTTACGATAGGTGCGCTTTTTTCCTTGCCGATGCTGGTAACAGCCAAGGCAAAGATCACCGAAAATACGACGATTTGCAAAACGTCCCCTTCTGCCATGGCCTTGATGATCGAAGTTGGAGATAAGTGCGCGATGATATCGCCAAAGGTTTGTGGCTTAGCCGGCGGCTCCGGAGCGGTTAGACCTTTGGCGGCTGCGTTGGCGGCCTCTGCGGCCTTTTGAGACGCCAAGGCTGTTGCTTTGACTGCTTCGCTTGCGTTGTTTTGAACGCTAAACTCTTCCGCTTTCTTAACTGCTTCCGATGCTTCCTCGGCGAGGGTCTTAGCTAGTTTAGCAAGAACCGCTTTGTCCTCAGTTTTTGAAACCCCCGCCAGTGAAACTCCTTTACCAGGTTGCACTATATTGACCGCTGCCAGGCCAATGAACAAAGCTAGAGTGGTCACGATTTCAAAGTAGAGAAGGGACTTGCCACCGATTCGACCGACTTGCTTGATGTCTCCAGTCCCCGAAATTCCCACAACCAACGTTGCAAAAATGAGCGGTGCAATAACCGATTTGATGAGGTTCAAAAACAGATTCGAAAGCGGCCTCGCATTGAGTCCCCATTGAGGAAGAAGCCAACCTACGAAAATTCCGATGACCAATCCAATCAGTATTTTCCATGTCAACGATATTTTGGGTAGACTCATTGGCGTGCGCACTTTACTCGCCACCGCTTTTGCAATAGGTTGCAAGCCAACCAAAAATCTCTTTATGCCAATGGATACTATTGGCTGGTTTGTTCACCCAGTGTCCTTCGTCAGGAAAATTCACGAAGCGGCTCGGAACACCTTGTCGTTGTAATCCTTGAAATAACTCGTGGCCTTGGCCGATGGGACAGCGGAAGTCTAGGTCATTATGAATGACAAGCATCGGTGTTTTGTACTTACCCAGATTTCCGGCCAGCGTATGTGGGCTGAATTCCCTGTACTTGCCAGGTATCTCCCATGGCAGTCCACCATGCTCGTATTCATCGAACCAAAGTTCGTCTGTCGTTCCCCACATGCTCTCAAAGTTGTAAACACTGCAATGGCTGATCAAGCAACGGAACTCTTTGGCAATTTCATTGACGGCGAACCAATCCTGCATGTAGCCGCCGAAACTGGCTCCGGCCGAGGCAATTCGCTTAGAGTCAACATACTCAAGCGACTGCACGACCTTGAGACCGGCGACAAGGTCACGATAGCACTTTCCACCCCAATCGCCGCTGATTTCATCGCAGAACTGTTGACCAAAACTGGTTGACCCACGCGGGTTTGGCATCGCCACCACGTAGCCTTGGGCTGCCCACAATTGCGGGTTCCATCGGAAACTCCAGCCATCCTCCCATGCACCTTGTGGTCCGCCATGAATCAGATAGACCACAGGCCATTTTTTCTTAGGATCGAATCCCGGTGGCTTGAGAATCCACATTTGCATTTTGACTTTACCCTCCACATCGACACTGACGCTTTCCGGTCGAGTGCGCTGCAATGCATCCAACACTGCGCGATTGTGTTGGGTTTGCGGTTCGACTTTGTTGAAGGCCTTTGTGGATGTTAGATACAGTTCGGCAGGTTCGTTCATGGTGGCTCGGGCCAATACGACTTGGTCGCGTTGAGCGGAGAATCCAGTGATCTGCCCGATGCGATTGTCCGGCATTCCGAGTTTGATCAACGCTGGCTTGGACGTGGCGGATACGCTATACAGGGCGCTCGAAGCGAGTTCGTCGGTGCTGAAAATCAGCTCGGTTGGACTCACCCAAAGGAAGTCGTTTACCGATCGATCTAGGTCGCCGGTCAGGACAGTTGACCTGCCCGAAAAGGTTCCGTCCGCATTGCACGGTTGCAGGACCAGATTCCACTTGTCCGCTTCGTAGCCAGGTTTGATTTGGGTTCGGTAGGCAACGTGCTTTCCATCGGGACTGAATTTTGGACAACTATCGGCAGCTGGATTGGCGGCGGTCAGGCTAGGCCAGTCTGGACTTTTGTTGTCGATAGCGACTCGGCAAATGTCGTGATTGGTTGTCCACGATTCACCCACTGCTGGGACAGCGGTAAACAGTACAAACTGACTATCGGGAGAGAAGGTAAAGTCATCGCCCACGCTGAATGTCGTACTCGTTGGATAGGCATCTCGATCACCGGGGGTAATGTCCCGGCAATCGTTACCATCGACATGGATGACAAAGAGATGGTTTCGTTTGTCCTCGACGTGGGAATCCCAGTGCCGGTAGAACAAACGGGTGAACGTTTTTGCTTTGACTGGATTGGCCGTAGCAGCTTCTTCTTCCTCTTTATTCTTGGCGTCCGATTCTGCAAACGGCAGGTTACTCCACTTCGGATTGACGGCGGAGTAAAACGCGATACTTTTTCCGTCAGGAGACCAGATCCCGCCACTCGCACCGGTTGCAATATTCGTAAGCTTAGTGGGTTCACCACCTGCAGTCAGGTCCAAGACGTAGAGTTGGGAAACTCCGCTTCGATTGGACTCAAAAAGGATTTTAGTACCGTCCGGCGACCATCGAGCGTGCGTATCGGCTTTGCCTGACTGCGTGATTTGGCGAGGCGCTTTGTTGACATCAACCAACCAGAGCTGTGTGTTTTTAGCATTCTTGGCAGCGTCGGTGACCTTTGTCACTTGATAGACAATCTGTTTGCCATTTGGACTCAACTGCGGGTCTGCAACGCGAGATAAGCGGAACAGGTCATCTATTTGCATCGGATGGGGATCTTTGGCCATAGCAGGTTGGAATATCGCCGTTAAGGAAATGACAGCAAAAGCCAAGGCGATCAGAGTTAGCCGGAGAAGCATGGTAGTAGACTGGGTGAGTGTCCAGGGTGTTGGAATTCGATGGCAACGAAATTAGTACTGGAGAGGGATTGCTATCATACTCGTTGTCAAAACGGCATGCTACGGTACGCGGCCTGGATCGATACATTTTGCCTACATGGCGCGGCAAGCATGGTTGCAGCTAAAGAAATGGTGAATTGGGGTATAGCCGTATCCATCTCCGGTGTTGAAATGGCCGAAGAATAATCCTTCTAGGGGTCGGCATGGCGGCGACTCTTCTTGGATATGTATACTTTTCGAGGTCTCTTCTGACGCTTAGGCGTTTTGAAAAGGTGCAAGGGATGGCAAACGAGTCCGTACGCGGCTTTCGAGGCTGGATTTATGCGATTTTGGTCGCGATTTGCCTGATGCTAATTTTCGTTGCAAGCGAAAGCCTGTCTCGCCTAAAGCAGCCGGGTTACTATCATGCCCCGAGAACAGCCACGCTCAGTGTCTCTACCAAACCGAAGATTTTTCCAAAAATCGCGACGGACGCGATCCCGTTAGAGATTGAATCCCTTAGCTCGCCGATTGAGTCGGCGTCATGGATTGACTACCGAATCGCTTCGCAGAACTCCCTTGCATTATTGGAGCCACCGGCTGGAGCTCGATTGGCGGCCCCAATCGCTTCGACCATCGGTTCGGATCCCTTTCTCGATCCGAATCGCAATCAGAGAAGCCCATCGGTCCTGGCTGAATCGGCGGCAAGTGAAACTCAAGTCATAGCTACAACCGTATCGTCGAGCCGCAACAACTATGCCAAGGATTCATTCGATAGGACTTTGCTCTCACTCGATCGCCCCTCTGCCGCCAACCCAAACGCTTGGCCAAGTTCTGCAAGTTTCTTAAGCGAGATAGAAAAACTCCAGTCGTCTTCTTCAAACAAGTCAGCGACGCAAGTGCAGGACTGGGTCGACCGAATATCCACTTCATACGATCGATTGACACAGTTGCCGCTGACCGACGCAGCTTCGGCTGACGTATTGGCTTCGTTGCACACGTTGGCAAACGAAGGGGTCAAGATCGCCGAATCGAACCTTGAAAGAGATGCTGTCCTAGCAAGCGAAATAGCCAGGCTATCGTATTCCATTGAGCGTCGCTTTGCAGTCTGGAATGCGGTCAACGGTTGCATCATCAAGGGTAGGACACACTTCGTTGCTGCTCGAAAGCATGAGGTGGATACCCGGCATCTGAACGAGTGCTTAGCAAATGTTAAATTGGCAATTGCCCGAACCGGTGACGCCGCGAGTTGGAGCCGATACCTCATGCTCGACGCGCTGAACCAGCTTGCAACCGGTGAGATAACCGGACGGCAAAATCAAGTCGACATGGTGCGTCAATTCCTGGGTCGAGTTACGGATCCAAGAGTTTCCGAAACGCAGCGCGCCTTTTTGGCTTCGGCGGAAGTACACAAATTGGCAGACCAAGTTCATCCCTTATCCATCGGTCCGGTTGACTATCGCAAGTTGATCGAGGACATCGAAACGCTCGAGTCCGATCCAGTTCATCGTTGCAGCAAGACGCTGGCGGATTCGATGCAATCGCTTCGTTTTTCCGAGCATCCGGAGCAGGCGGCTGTCTCGCAAGCCATCGATTTGCACTACAGGAATGCAAACCTCCGATTGGCGGTTTCCGAAGAGTTCATCAACAGGCTGATGCCAAAGCAAGCATTGATCGAAAAACCAGTCCGGCAGAGCATCCTGGGAGCAGACACTCGAGGTGCAAGCCAAATACTTACCAAACTGAACGTGGATTTTATCAAAGACCCTGGCGCTCTGAAAATTGCCCTCACGTTGGAGGGAGATATCAGCAGCAAGACCAAATCGAGTCGCCATGGCGCCACGTTCTACAATTCATCCATTGCGAATGTGAATGCGGTTCGCGAGTTGTCGATAACGCCTTTCGGTATGAACATCAATGGCCGACCCGCCACGGTCGAATCTAGCGACTCCCTGAGGAGTTTTTCTACCGATTGGGATTCGCTCCCTATTTTGGGAGACATGGTGCGTCAATTTGCGCACAAAGAGTTTGTTCAAGCGCGTCCCATTGCGAAACGCATCATGCAAAAGACGATTGCAAAGCAAACCGACGAAGAGTTTGACACGCAACTGCAGGAAAAAGTCCGCTCGGCCGAAGGGCAATTCAATAAGCGATTGATCGGCCCACTTCAATCCTTGGATTTGCATCCGATGGTGGTCGACATGCAGACCACCGATACACGGCTAATCGTTCGCTATCGGTTGGCCAGCGCGGATCAGTTGGCAGCTTACACGTCGCGACCGATTGCACCGGCTGATAGCCTACTATCGCTTCAAGTCCATCAGTCTGCCTTCAACAATATGGTGAGCCGTATTGTCGATGGAGATCGGGATTGGACGATGCAAGAATTGTCGGACAAGATCTCGGATCTACTCCAGCAACCCCGTCGAGCACTACCGGACGATGCACCGTCGGATGTAACGGCACGTTTTGCTGAGACACGACCGATTACGCTTGAATTCGAGGATGGTCGAATGTGGCTTACGCTAAGAGTCGCGTCGCTAGAACAGCCAGGCCGGATTCATTTAAAGAATTTCATTATCCGAACGTCGTATCTGCCTACCGTGGATGGTCTGCAAGCCGAGTTGAGTCGGGACGGGGTCATCAGCGTGGACGGTTACAAGCTCGGGCAACGAGAAAAACTGGCACTTCGGACCATTTTTTCGAAGGTCTTTTCGAATCGTGCATCCGTACCGATGGTTTCGGAAGAGTTGCTGCGCGATCCACGCGCGGCCGGACTGGCGGTTTCGCAACTCGTTTTGCGAGATGGCTGGCTTGGCATGGCGATTAGTCAGGACAATTCGCCGCACGTGGCCATCGTCAAGGCGGACCAAGAAGCACTCCGCCGCTAAATTGAGCGGGAGCTTGTCTTCTCCCAACCTTGTTTTGACGTCTTAAACCGGTCGCCTTTCGGAGTGAAGGTGGACAATTTGGGTGTGGCACGCCCAAAGCCAAGCGTGGGCGTGGGAATTGTGGCAAATGCTTCCAGCGATTCACCACGCCCTTTCAGGGACGTGCCACACGAGGCTGGAAGACGTGCCACACGAAGTTGGGGACGTGCCTCATGAGGCTGGGGGATGTGCCACACGAAGCTGGACTCCCTGCCTGAGCGAGGGCCTCGCTCAGCTACAATTGCAAGGCAGTGCTAAATGTCGTCCTTGATATCTTCCTTCAAATTGGCACCGCTGTCCTTGTGGGACCTGCGGTCCAGCCCTGCACGTTCCATCAAGGACGAACGGAGCGACATGTCAATTTGATCATCGTCTGCGGGCGGTGGTCCCATCGCACCCAGGTTTTCAGGGTTATACCGTATCTCGTATTGGTGTTTAGCGATTGTAATGATTACGCCGGGGTCGAGCCGCTTTCGTGTCACCCGATACCCATTTACCTTGGTCCCATTTCGGCTATCCAAATCCTTGATAAACCAATATCCTTGCTCGAGAGTCATGCGGCAGTGCTGACCTGAGACATTGGCAAATCGCAGGACAATATCGCAATTGTCTCTCCTCCCAATGAGGATGCGATCTTTTTTCAGAGGAATATCTTCGCCCCCACCAGTCGGAGCAAGAAATCCATAATCTGCCATAGCTTCACCCGGAGAAATCGAAGAGAAGAAACGAGTTTGCTGTAGAACGGTTTCAAACGCTCTACTCACTGTACGTTCCAAGAAAACCCGCGTCAACAATCCACTAGCCATTACGCCGACGATTAGGCGCAGTGGACCTGAAATTCCCATCAAAAAGGTTGAGTCGAATGCCGAAAATTACGATTGTATTCGGTTTGCTGCTGTGCGGTTTGTCCGCCGCAGTTCTGCTTATTAAACAAGAATTTAAAATGGGAACTTGGCTCATTCCATCCGCTGTGGGCTTGCCGTTGCTTTTGCTGGGTCTGGTGGCAGCCAAGAGTGCCAGCTCCAGAATGCACGTCATGCATGCGGCGGTAACGATAGCTTTGTTGGGTGGTTTAGTGGCTTTTGTGCAGGGTATTCGTCAGGTGATTGGATTGCTGTTTCAAGACAAGCCAATCCTACCCTTAGCTGCTGGCATGATTTGGACGATGACCCTTCTTTGTTTTATCTTCGTTGGACTATGCGTACAGTCCTTCATTGCAGCCAGAAAAGCACGCGAGAGCAAATAATTCAATCACTGGTCGCCGAGAATCGATTTTTATATCGCAAGTCCTTTGGATAGAGAGTTTTGCAACATGACAGCAGCTTGGATTTCTATAAAAATAGCCAGGCAATCGGAAAGCATTGGACAAACCGTTCAAGTGCGAGGTTGGGTTCGAACGCGGCGCGATAGCAAAGGCGGTTTCAGTTTTATTGAACTCAACGACGGCAGTTGCTTTGGCAATCTTCAAATCATCGCCGATGGCAGTTTGTCCAACTACCAAAGCGAGGTCTGTTCGCTATCGGTAGGCAGCAGCGTCATTGTCACGGGCGAGATCAAAGCCAGCGCCGGCCAAGGCCAAGCGACCGAGATGTTCGCCGGCGAAGTTCGGATCATTGGGGTGGCGAGCGCGACGGACTATCCACTGCAAAAGAAGCAGCACACCTTCGAAAAATTGCGAGAATGGGCGCATTTGCGTCCGCGAACGAATACTTTCGGGGCAGTCGCTCGTGTTCGCAACCGATTGAGCTACGCTACCCATCAGTTCTTTCAGAACGACGGCTTCCTTTATATTCACACGCCGATCATCACGGACAGCGATTGCGAGGGGGCCGGACAGATGTTCCGGGTAACGACCCTGCCGCTTGACAAACTCCCTATGCTGAATGGCAAGGTGGATATGAGTCAAGATTTCTTTGGGAAATCGTCTTACCTGACCGTAAGCGGACAGCTTGAGGGGGAGACCTACGCGACCGCGTTGGGCAAGATCTACACCTTCGGACCGACATTTCGAGCAGAGAACTCCAACACGTCTCGGCACCTCTCCGAGTTTTGGATGATCGAGCCAGAAATGGCGTTCTTCGAACTCGCCGACAACATGACGCTTGCCGAGCGATACCTCAAAGCCATGATCCAAGATGTGTTGACACATTGCCCAGAGGATATGGACTTTTTTGAAAAGCGAGTGCAACCGGGCGTTATCGCAGCATTGCAATTGGTCCTCGACAAGCCCTTTACGCACATGTCCTATACCGAAGCCGTCGATATTCTGATCCGTAGCGGCGAGAAGTTCGAGTACCCAGTCGCTTGGGGCGTGGATCTTCAAGCCGAGCACGAACGCTTCATCACCGAAAAGCACGTTCAAGGTCCGGTGGTTCTTTACAACTACCCCAAGGAAATCAAATCATTTTACATGCGTCTCAACGAAGATAACAAAACGGTTGCTGCCATGGACGTTTTGGTGCCAGGCGTCGGTGAGATCATCGGCGGCAGCCAACGCGAAGAACGACTCGACGTGCTGACGGAGCGGATGGTGGCATCTGGGCTTAAGGCCGAAGACTACTGGTGGTATCTGGACCTGCGTCGCTTTGGAACCGTGCCACACGCGGGTTTCGGATTAGGGCTGGAACGTATGGTTCAATATACGACCGGGATGGCAAATATCCGGGATGTGATTCCATTCCCAAGGTCGCCAGGAAACTGCGATTTTTAGGTAAATTCCAACCATAACCCGATACGTAAGTGAGGGACCTGCGCGACTGTCCCACGCTTACGTCCCTCGCTTACGCGTTGGGTTAAGATATAGATACATAGAGTGACAACTTGCGGGTCGATTCGTTTCAGCTTATTTACTTATCCTCGTACTGAAGAATCTCGATTGAGTGGGTTATGTCCTCATTGTTCGCACGTGCAAGCGGTCTTTTGCTTCATCTAACTTCGTTGCCATCGAGGCCACTGGGAAGTGTTTCCGATGGTCATCCCGGCACGGACGGCGAATGGAGTGCCGGCGACTTGGGCTCCGGGGATTTGGGACCTTCGGCCTATGCATTTGTCCGCTTCTTAAAGCAAGCGGGGCAGCGCTGGTGGCAGATCTTGCCAACGGGCCCTACCGGTTACGGATTTTCACCCTACCAATCCCCTTCGTCCTTCGCAGGCAATCCCTTGCTTATCAGTCCCGCCCTGCTGGTACGGGACGGGCTGCTACGCATGGAAGACTGGCAAGACGCCGCTCGCACGAGTCAAAAGGGCTTAGAAGAGAACTGGTCTATTGCTAATTTTGAACTGTCAGCTGGCATGCGAATGGAGTTGCTGCGGATGGCATTTCGTCGATTCCAAAACCAGCGGACCGAACTCCAGTCGAAACTAGATGGTTTTAGGCGCGCGCAATCGGACTGGCTCGAGGAACATTGTCTCTTCATCGCGTGCAAGAACTACCACAACGATCGATCCTGGAGCGATTGGGAAGATCCCTTGAAACGACGCGAGCCGCAGACACTCAAAGGCTGGGCGGACAAGCTACGGGTTGCATGCGACTTCGAGGCATTCATTCAGTTTTTGTTCGAGCGACAATGGCAAGAACTGAGGGGTTATTGTGTTGAGAATGGAGTAGGCATCATCGGTGACATACCGATCTTTGTCGCGATGGATAGTTCGGATGTCTGGTCCCAACAGCAATTGTTTGAACTGGACGGAGACGGCAACCCGACGGTGGTTGCGGGTGTTCCTCCAGACTATTTCGCCGTGCTTGGACAACGTTGGGGCAATCCGTTGTACCGATGGGAATCCCATCGGCAAACGGGCTACGAATGGTGGGTCCGTCGGTTCAAGCGAATGCTGCAACTGTGCGACATGGTGAGAATCGATCATTTTCGTGGGTTTGAGGCCTACTGGGAAATTCCCGCACAGATGCCCGACGCTCGAGTAGGAAAATGGCAACCCGGTCCGGGAGATGATTTTTTTAACGCATTGCAGCATGTGCTAGGGAGTTCGTTGCCGGTGATCGCCGAAGACCTGGGATACATTACGCCTGAGGTACGAGGTCTTCGCGATCGATTTGGATTTCCTGGCATGAAGATCATTCAGTTTGGATTTGGAGGAGGAACGAGCACTTCTCTCGATTTGCCACACAATTATCCGGTGCATTGCATCGCTTACACCGGAACTCATGACAACGACACGACCGTTGGGTGGTTCCATAGTCAAGCTGGTGAAGGTAGCACTCGTTCGCAACGCGAAATCGATGCAGAGAAGACATTTGCCTTGCGATATTTGCACTGTGATCCGAGCCAAATCCACATCGGAATGATGCGAGCCGTCTGGAGTTCGGTGGCCTGTGTTGCCATAGCGCCCGTTCAGGATTTGCTGGGGCTACCATCCAGCGCACGCATGAATACGCCAGGCATCGCTAGTGGCAATTGGACTTGGCGTTGTGAGCCAAAGGCGCTGACTCCGGAGGTTGCAAACATGCTGGGCGTACTGTCAGCGTCATTCGGAAGAAGCGAATTAGTCGCGCCTACCAATTGAAGTCAAAGCGACTAGCGAGAATATCCGAATGGGTGGAACCAAAGACCGATTGCGAACTGGTGATCGGATGAATCCAGTCGAACATCATTCGAGTTCGGTCACTCCAATACCAATTGCACCCGAAGGTGAAATCGTTGTACTGTCCCGCGTTGAGATTGTTCAAGTCGAGATGAGACCATCTGGCTTTCGCTTCCCATGCGCCCCAGCCGACTCCGCCTGGAACTAGCGAGAAATTGGTGATTGGCACGTTGCGTGAAAACTGAGCCCCATGCTGACCAAACCGCTCAAAGACGCGATTCTCTCCGGTAAGGAAAAAACTCGTATGCAGATAAGCACCGTTCAATTGATCGGATGAACCGTCTGCTTTGTTGACAGTCGACAGAAAGGCTTCGCTTTGCACCGTGAATCGTCCCCACACCAAGGCCGACTCCACGTTGCCTGTCGTGTAATCGTTGGCCAGCAAAACGCCGCTATCGATGATGCGAGTCCCTTCGTGAATCTGAGGCCTAGCTCGAAATCGGACTCGACCGTCTTGATCATGCGTGTACAAAACCCCAAGCCCTGTATGAAACAAATATCGGCCATCACTCGCATTGTCGTAGTACGGCAACCAGGTTAATCGACCACTGATGCGGCCCCCTTGATTGTCGTCGATCCGTTCCTTGGTCGCTTCGCTGACGCTATCGAGGAAGACACCGCTCGACCAGGTAAGGCTTTTGGCCGCATTGCAGTTGTAAAAGGCGAGTCCAACTTCGCGATCCGCGGAAAAGACCCCTTGCGTTGGAATGGAACGCTCCATGAAGATGTTGTTCGTATCGTTTGTGACCTGTTCCAAACTGAATGGGACAAAGAAGTTTCCAATTCTCATGCGGCCCAAGAGCGGGATTTCATTCATAGAAAGATAAGCATCTTTGACTTCAGGCGACGTCACCGTACCCGGTAGACTTTCGCCGACCGATTCCGGCTCAAGTGTCAATTGGAGTCGAAAATCAAAGACACCATAACCCGTTCCATCGGCTACGAGTCTTAGACGTCGGAATTCAAAGTAGTCTTGCGTGTTTGGGATCGCTGGGTCGGCCTGAGCCCAACTGATGGCGTCCATTTGAACGTGCCCACCCATTTTGACTGTCCACTTTTTGGATGAGTCATCGGGCTTGGAAGTCTTGCTCGTTTTTTCATCGACCTTGGCTTGGCCGAGTTGTTGCGATTTCTCAAGTTCATCGATTCGCTTTTTTAAATGCTCAAACTCGGCAAAGCTAGGTGCTGATTCCGTTGCGGTATCTGACGTTAAGAGGGTTGCTTCAGGCCGTACGTCAGCCTGAGCAAGAAGCACTTCTTGGCTGAGCAAGACTGCAAAGAAAGCTAGCATGCATAATAAATTTGATCGAACAGGAATTCGAATCATCGCATCGGTCTCAACTTAATCTCCTTAGCTTCAATGCCAGCAAAACCAAGGGTCGATTGCGGCGTGAACTACCCTTGGATGAGTATTCCCTATTGGTTTCGGACGAAGTAGGACGAGCGTCGTAGTTGAATTTGCGATAATTCCGCCTGAATTTAAAAAACGACTTTTGAGGGCGTTTCCCTTAAGCAGGAGCTACCGACGGAACTGCAACTAACCTCACTGTACCAGTCCATTTTCAACGGTTACGATTTTCGACTGGAAGACAAACATCTAAATCAACTTCCGTCGACCCGCGTCGTTTAACCGCGTGGGCATCGCCCCGCGTTTCACAGACATCGCGGCTCGTGCGACTCACAGACAGCGTCTCACGGACAGCGCGGCCCGATGGGCACGCGGTTAAACGAGAGCGAGACCACTCTGGAAAGGTAGTCGTGCGTAAATTCAACTATTTGGGAACAACTCTTTTGAAATTTGTCTTGGGTCGCATGCCAGGTCGCAATCGACCGTCTCGATTGTCGACTTCAAGAAAAACACGGACCTGCGAGTTGAGTGGATTCGCGTCTGGACTGATGAAAACAAATTCAGCTTGCGTTTCCAGAAGCGAGGCTCCGCTCTGAACTTCAACATGAGCCTTGGAGCCCACCAAATCTGCGACGGCGTCTTCAGCGTTGATAAATCCTTCAATCCGAAGCCGATCGATTTGGACGATTTTCACAAGCACCGAACCGGGTTCGACCCATTCCCCAACCCGTTTCTCAACCGCTACGATCACTCCATCGCAAGGTGCGGTGATGCGATGGCGTTCTAGCAACTCAAGACTTTGGCGATACTCAATTTCCGCAATCGAGAGTTCCAGCGACGCCATGTCTTGAAGATGTGCTGCTCGCTCGGTCTCAAGTGTTGTACGGTCGAACAACAATCTCAGTCGATCGATCTCATTGATTGGATAGACGTCTTTGACTTGCAAATTGGCTTCCACCGCCCGCTGGTACTCGTTTTCTGCCACGGATCGGTTTTTGGCGGCAAGTCTTCGATCGATATCATTCGCTTGTTTCTTCTTGGCGACCTGGACCGCGGCTTTGGCTCGCTCGGACTGCAGTTGTATACCCTTGTCCCGAATCCGTCCAAGTTCCTGGCCGACTTTTACTCGGGAACCCTCCTTAACGCCCAATGTTTCAATGACGCCCGAGACCTGGGCTGCCGTCGAGGTCGTCTCAATGGTTTTTAAGATCGCCCCGTCAATCGATAGTTCTGCCGATTTCGTCGTTGCTTCGTCAGGCTGGGCCACCAACCTCGGCAAACAAAACAGGACTTCGATCCAAGAACCAAGAGCCACGAGCGCGACTGCATTCATCCTTCTCATTCGATACTCCTCAATTCAATTCAATTCAATTCGTCGTCATTCGCGGAAAAGAGCCAAACACGTTTCTGGAATTCTTCGATCAAGGGACGGCACCAAACAAACCAAAGGGGCTCCTTACCACAGGAGAAGAAGACCCTGGCGTTGGCCCCCATGTAAACTCGATTCGCTACTTCCTTGTCCAGACTCGCGTGTACGAGGACGTAACTTCCAGTTCCCTGGGGGTTCTCCAATGTCGTAGAGATTTGATGAACAACGCCCCGAAACTGCTCGCCAGGAATGCTGTCGAAAAGGAAAGCGACCTCGCCGGGGGCTGATCCATAGTGCTTGGTCAAATAACCGATGTCTCTATCGGCAACGCGGATACTAAGCTGCCAGTCTCCATCGAGATCAACAATGTTAAACAACGCATCTCCGCGCCGCAATGGCCGTGACTCCAGTTCGCTTCTCAGGTTGCGTGTGACCACCACGCCATCGATCGGTGACTCGATCGCGAGTTTTTTTTGCTCTGCCAGCAAGAAATTCCATTTGTCTCGAACGTGTTTTTCTTGTGTCTCAAGCAGTAGTATCTCTGCAGAGAGCCTTGTCTGAACAACTTCTGCGTCCGGACTGGATGGCGACAATTGGTTGATGGCCACGCGTAAGCCGTTGCGTTTCTCGGCGATGGCGCGGACTTGCCCGTTGGCCTCTTCGATTTGCAAATCCAGGATGGGCGACCTAAGGACTGCGACCAGATCGCCCGCCGCAACCGATTGCCCATCTTCGACCAACAGTTTGTCCAGAAACCCGTCCACGTTTGCATAAATGGCTCGCTTCGCAACAGGCTCGAGTATGGACTCAGCTTCAATCCTCATCGGATAGGGCTTACTCAAAAACCAGTAAGCCAACAGAACCGACACAATGATCACAACAGGGCGAAGCAAGGAACTAAGCAACGTGGGCATCCATTGAACCGGAGAGCGACTGCTCCAAGAACGAAGGATGCGTGGGACCTGCAAAAGGCGAAGATGTTGCTCCCATGAAAGGCAAATCGCGGGTGTAAAAGAAATAATTGCGGGCAGCGCATCCAGCATCTCTTCTCGATTTGCCCATTCTAGGATCAGTACGTAGGTTGGCGAAGATTTGGAACCCTTCCTCGATTGGAATTTCAGCGCTAGTAGGTTCTTGAACGTACCATCCGCTTCCACTCGATCCTCCGCGTCGCCGTCTGGTGTTCCCAATGGCTCCTGACGAACGAAAGGTTGCTCCTGTGAGAATGTACTCCATGCGATGCGCTTCATACTCTTGATTAGCGCAGAACCTGGGTCGATACTCAATGCGGAGCTAACGGACAGCACCTTGGTCCTGCTTGCCGAAGACGGAGTGGCCAAGGCCAACGCAACGCGTGAGGCAGAAAAAATACCGACTAGCTGGTTTGCAAGCAAATCAGACGCATCTTTCAGGGATCGGGTTTCGAAAACTTGACCCGTCAAATGCTGTATTTGCGTCCACTGCTTACCGAAAAGTTGCTCAACGCGACTAACTTTTCGAATGGCAAGCACTTCTGCAAAAGCGCGTGCGATCGCTTGGATCGCCGGGAAGCCACTTGCAGGTATCGGCCGAGCGAATGTTAGCACAACACAGCCACTCGAAAAGCCATCGTCACTCAGTGGGACAGCAAACCAAGGAGAAGATTCGCTGGCGGATTTCAAAAAAGGGGGAGTAGTGGGCGAAACGAGCCTTTTGATCTCGGACAGGAACTGGTTGTTCGACTCAGGTGAAGGAAGCCCGGATTGAGCAATTTCGATCCAAGATCCTGGCGGAACACCAGCCAATATAGACGCAGAGTCAGCTGCTACTAGCAATCGAAGACTGGAGAGGACTTGATCAAAAAAGAGGCTGTTGGTCGAATTCGAACGAGCCATCCCTTCTAGCTCGTCAAGCAATCGGTCGGTCTCTTCTACTTGTTGCTGTGCATTACCCATACTGTCCAAGCCAACCACATCGATTGAGAAAGCATCCAAGCTTGTTCACTTAGATTGCTAGTATAGTCCAAAGTGACTTCTTCGCGGAAGTCATCCATCTTTTCAAATGCTGCTAAATCACTTCGAAACGCTATCAAAACATAATGAAAATGTAGCGACGGCTCTAGTTCGTTTTTGAACCCAAACCTTCGAATTCCTAAATAAGGCACGGTCAACATCCGAAATCTAAGGATGAAAGGTTTGCAAGCCATTCCATGTTGGCTTTATCGAACGATTGCAATGGAAACGGAATTCACCACTTCGCGTAGTAGGTTCTCCTGATGCTTAAGTCACGTATAATTTTAGGACTGAGCGCGGTGGCTTCGGTTACTTTGGGTGGTTGTCAATTCGCTTCAACCCGTTTTTCTCCATTCAATGCGGCGAACACCTCAAACGCTTCCTCCGTTCAACTTACGCAGCTGAAACCATCGAACGCGGTGGAAACCGGCAACATGCCGTACTACACTGAGTCGCACTCGCCAATCGATTGCGATGAGACAGCTATTCTGTCGGCACAGCTCCGTCAAATGTCGCTGCAAGACTGCATCAGCCAAGCACTTGGTGCGTCGCGTATCATGAAGGACCTAGGGGTTAGTATTATCCGAACTCCTCAGTCCGTTACGACCAATCTTGATCCCGCCATTGTTTATTCAGACCCTCGCACGGGCGAGGAAGCGGCCCTGAGCGCTTTTGATGCGAACTTCTTTGCCTCCAGTATTTATGAGGACAATGATCGAGCGCTGAACAATGAGTTTTTTGGGGTGGGGGGGCAATTTCGACAAGATCTTAGCACCAATCAAATTGGCATCAATAAACGATCTGCGACCGGCGGACTTTACGGTCTTCGGAAAGTTACGGTCTACGATCGCAACAATCAACTTTCCAACAAATTCAAACCCTTTTCATGGGACGAGTACATTGAGGCCTCCGTTCGGCAACCACTGTTGCAAGGTGCAGGAACAGAATTCACTCGAATCGCCGGACCTGGCGCAACACCTGGAAGCCTCAACGGCGTCCTGCTCGCACGCGTCCGTACTGACGTCAACCTAGTCGACTTCGAACGCTCTGTCCGCGACTTCGTTGCCGAAGTCGAAAACGCCTATTGGGACCTTTACTTTGCTTATCGTGACCTAGATGCTCGTGTGCAGGTTCGCGAAATCGCCGAGGACACGTTGAGAACTCTGGCCGCCGCCGATACATCGACTGGTAAAAAAGCCCAAGCGGAAGAGCAAGTTTACCGTTTTCAATCGGAAATTGTCGACTCACTCAATGGCCGAGCGATTGACGGTACTCGAACCAACAACGGAAGTGTCGGCGGTACATTTCGAGGTACTGGCGGTATTCGCGTAACCGAGCGAAAACTCAGACTACTGATCGGATTGCCAATTAACGACGGCTCATTGTTGCAGCCAAGCGATTCACCCATGACGGGTCGAGTCATGTTTGACTGGGACAGCTCGATTGGAGAAGCGTTAACACAACGCGAAGAACTTCGCCGCCAACGCTGGATCATCAAGCAACGCGAACTGGAACTGATCGCCAATCGCAATTTTTTGAAACCGCAATTCGATGTCGTCAGTCAATATCGTATGCGAGGTTTTGGACAAGACTTATTCGGTCCGCAATCGACCACCTCGAGCTTGTTTAACGGCCAATATCAAGAATGGCAGCTCGGACTGGAGTATCAAATGCCAGTTGGATTCCGTCGAGCCAATGCCGCGGTTCGCAATTCGCAACTGGCATTGGTTAGAGAGTCTGAAGTCTTGCGAGAACAAGAGCGTGCAGTGCACTACGGATTGAGCAATGCCATCAACGAGTCCAAGCGAGCCTTCGAAAATCTAGGCTTGCAGGAAAAACGCTTGCATAGCATTGTGCTGCAACTCAATGCAATCGATGTCAAGCAATCGGCTGGCGAAAAGGCCGAACTCGACGTTCGCCTAGAAACGCATCGCAGATTGCTCGATGCCCGACTTCGCTACCACCAAGCCGAGGTCGAGTATATGCTCGCACTGCGAAATGTGAATGTAGAAAAAGGCACGTTGCTTCGTTACTGCAATGTTTGGTTAAACGAAACGGCACCTTCCGACGAAGCGTCGGCGGATTCGGTCAGGCGAATTGCAAATCAAGATTACAGCAAGATTCCAGCAAGCCGAGATATCGTGGTCGGGGCCTCCACACGGTAGTGCGGATTATTTACAACCCAACGATGCTTAGCGAGGGATTATTCACAACCCGACGATGCTTAGCGAGGGATTATTCACAACCCGACGCGTAAGCGAGGGATTGCCGCCGAAGCCCCCGCTTACGCCTCGGGTTACGCTCGACTAAACGAATCCTAAGTCATGCATCTCATGGCTTAGCTCTGGAACAACATGAGCCCAGTTGGTACCGTTCCAAGGATAAATCGCCCCTTGGATCGCAGTACCCATTAAGGCACGCAATTCTACGTCATTTAAGCGTTGCCCGATTGCGTGCCATTGGGATGGCCAACACCAACCCAAAAAGCCGCCTGCCTCGGAAAACCCTGGAACACTCCGCTGGCTCAAGGCCTGTAGTTGAACTTGGAAGGCAGATGAGTTTAGCCCCACCATCAGCATGATGCCGTCCGTCTTGGCCAGTCTCTCCGTGATCGAGGCCATGTCGCGACGAAGCCACTCTCTCCCCTCCACCACGACCGGCATCCAGCTCTTGCATTCGCTGAGTTCTTGGAAGACTGGTTCCACCGTCAAGGAGTTAGGTACGAGCATGCCAATCTTTTTGAAGTGTCCGACGATCTTGGTGGAATGCCGCTCGCTTAACTTGGAAATAACTGACCAAAACCTCGCTGGCGATTGACTCTCTAATCGAATCAGTTGCCTCGATTGAGGCAGGGATTCTCCAGACAATTCGTTTTCATCGATTAACGGGGAACCAAACGACTCAAAATTCCTTGGTGTATGAATCGGTACGTTCGACGTATTCTTGCCAGCGTCGTCCGCTTCGTCGTAGGTTTCATCAATGGATTCAATGGGAGAACTGTTGCGATGCGACTCATCGGATTCCGCATTCCGACGATAGTCCTCAGGAATGGGTTTCGTGTGTACGATCGGGGCTTCGAAAACGGAAAGGATCGGCGACTGAAAGTCGTTGTTCGTCGATAAGCTAGGCACTTCGGCCATGACAGGGGCTGTGTCTGGTTTTTCATCTGGGAGCGGCACCGGCTTTTCCAATTCCAAACTGAATACCGTTTTGCCAGCTCGAAAGGTATCACCCGATTGGAGCTTGGCGGTCGCGATCGCGACGTTGTTAACCCATGTTTTGTTCGTACTTTTGAAATCTCGAATCTCCGCATAGTCGCCGCAATTCTGGACCTCAAAATGCTTGCCCGACATGAAATGATCGTCCTCGATGGCAACGTCTGCGGCATTGGTTCTGCCAACACTCAAGGCTTCTCCAAAAGGAACAACAAAACACTGCCCCGACTGCGGACCCGATTTCACTACAATCGTCAATTTGGGTGGATTTGTACTCAACGGTGTCACTTCAAAAGCGAGCAAAAAAACACGAACAGCGGCATAGTCATTTGTCACTTTGGCGAGACAACTCTCCCATTTCCCCCAAAGCCTCTCCAATCATAACTCGTCCTTTTGGAATGCACCAATCATGAGCCTGCATTTTTCGAAATGCGAAACAAGACGGGGTTTTGGGCAAATTGCATGGTCTAAGCCAAGCTCTTCTTGACCTTTTGGTCGAGAGGAGTTGCAGCCAAGTTGGTGGCGAACCGATAATTACAACGAATAGGTGTCGATTGCAGATAACATTCCAGGGACGGAATTGTGGTGAATCCCATGATGGATCGTAAGTATAAATTTGTTGGGCCGATAGCATTGGTTTTCGCGTGCTCTCCCGTCAGCCTCTTTGGTCAATCCCAAATTTCCCTTCAGCCATTGCAGCCCCTGTCTCAAGGGCAACCGGAACTGTTTTCTCCACTCGCACCGCCGCCCAGCCTAAATACCAACAAACCCATCACACTTGAGAGCATCCCCAAGTCAGAAACGTCGGCACCACCGCAATCGACGGAGAACTCAAAAACAGTGAATGTGCTGCCCCTCGTTCCGGCAACACAGAATTCGAGAGTTGCCAAGAAGGGGAACTTGAACGTAGACGACATGATTCGTAGGCCGATACAATCGGTTGAAGTGTTTTCGCGAGTCAACACTGAGCCAAGTTCTGGCGTCGGAGCACCTCTGGCTCCGCCTGTGCGAAACCAATCATCCGACGCAACCGGCTTCTATGATTGGTCGCCGAACGGCTATTGCTGGCAGAGTCCGGCGTTTTGCTACTCGCCTCTTTACTTTGAACAACCAAACCTTGAACGGTATGGAAACAGCAAGGGACCATTGTTCGCGCCAGCATGGTCGGCTACGTATTTCTTCGGACAGATCGTTGCACTTCCCATTGCGGCGGTTCGACAGCCACCCTATTCCAAGAGCTGTACACTTGGGAACCATCGCCCGGGTGACTGCGCACCGTTTCAAAAACGAGCGTACCATCATCCATTGTTGAACACAGCTAACGGCCCTAGCTATGCTGGCAGTTCGAACTCGGAAAAATTTGTACAATTCTCGAGTTCTACCGTGGTGGGTTCCGGCTCAATTGCCAACAATGAAACGAACCTCGCAGGCCAGAATCAAGAATTCTATGCAATTCAGGCAGCCAGCGGAGTTCAACCAACTTCGGTTTCATCAACACCGGAAACACGTCGCGTTTCAGCCGAATAGTGTCGTTACCGCTTCGGCCTTGCCATGCAACGCAGTTCATCTTGTCCATAACAGATCAATAATCGTCCATCCGGCGGCGCGATCTCCACAAAGCGACGTTCGACACTCTCAATCTGCCCGGGCCAACTATAGACGTAGTAATTGTCCGAAACGGGACATTCATCCAGATAACTGCCCGTCGTTATGGACGCTTTCAGTCCGTGCTGGCGAAGAAAACCACGCGAAACTTCTGCAAGTTCTGGATCGATTTCAATTCCACACGAATCATATCCGAGAATCTCTGCAAGACCCACGACGATCCCGAGTCCACTGCCCCACTCGCAAAGTGTACCTCGCGATAGTTGATCCAAAAGTGACCAGGCGTTTTCGTAATTGCTTGGAACGAAATCAAAACAATTAATCTTCTCGAATCGCGCTCGGCCATCCCGAAGAAACTCCGCAGCCTCGAGCGATAGCGGAGTCGGTCGAATCACGAGTTCTAGATCCACCAATTTTACGGGTGACGGTTCCATTTGTTGATCTATAGAATCCATGGCCGAAGCTTTCTAAGCACCTACACAAAAATTTCTTCGTTAAACCGCGTGCCCATCAGTTTCTTCGTTTAACCGCGTGCCCATCGGGCCGCGATCGCTGTAAAACGCGGGGTGATGCCCACGCGGCTAAACGAAATAACATCATCATATTTCTGCCGAGGTGCTAAAATTCTCAAGCGTATCCAATATCCCTGGCAGTTGGAACGGCTTGGCGACAATGAGGTCCGCTCCGCATTCCGTGAGTGCTTTCCAAGTATCCCAGCGAGGAAAGGCATCCGCAACGATCATGGTTGCTTTTGGGAACTGACGCGCCAATCTGCGGACAAGACTGCCTCTGGCGCATCCGTTTTCACCTGCCTGCTGGCGTTCTCGAACAATCCAAGGTTCGGACTCAATATCCACAACAAGCATGTCTGGGTTTGCCCACAATTCGAGATTCTCAGGTGGGGTCGCAACGCATTGAATTGCATGGCGTGAAAGGGCATCGCACCATAGTTGCCGCGTGGTGGCGGTCTCAGTCACGACCAACGCCATTTTGATGGAATTCCCGTTCGACTTGTTGCAATGGAGCCGCTTGTCCATAGACAACGTTGCGTCGATCAACCGTTGCACACGCGGGCTCAGCTTCCGCGGGTTGGTTGGCGCGTCCGACTCGGTGGAGGGCTTGGCGGTCTTGCCGTGCGATGGATCGACCAACCATGGAAAAACTCGATCGTACCATTCATACCAGTAAAAAGTCTGCATCGACTCCGGCAACGGGAAGGTGCGACGATGCCCAACCCAATCGTCCCCTAGCAATACACACCACGGTATCGACAGCGCTTTGGTTGAGTTTGGTGCCGCGGATGGATCGAAACTTTTGACCAAATCCATCGCGGGCTCAAATCGAGACTCGATCGCGGCGATGAGCACAGGCGTTGCGTTTGCCTGATCCAAATGGGGTGCTTGCGATTGGGAGGCGATCCAATCCTCAACATTCCGTTCTGACAATAAAGTCACTTGGTGGAAATGGCCTAAAATCCAGTCCCATTGATTATGGGTCGGCCCGAACCATCCAATTGAAATTGAGTCGCTCATTCATTGACCGTAGACTCGATAAGTTCCATTTCCGCAGTGCGGATGATTTCGATCGCTTCATTGGTCGATGAAGCAGAGCGAAGCATGGTCAAGAAAACTTCATCGGTGACCAGTCTAGCTAAGCGCGCCAAGATTCGGAGATGGACGCAGTCATCCGTCGAGCAGATCAAAAAGAAAACGTCCGTCATATGTCCGGATACGTTGCCAAACGGAATGGGCTGGGTTGAGATGCCCAATGCGACCAATGGCTCCGAAAGAATCGACGATTGGGGCCTTCTGGGATGGAGCAAAGCGACTCCATTCTCGAGGGCCGTTGGATGGATCGCTTCGCGAGCGGCCACGGCTTCCGCCATTGCCGACGGATCCCAAAGTAGCCCAGTTTGGCCCGCAAGACTGCACATCTCACGGATCACCGATCCCCGTGTTCTCGCATCCAACGGGACGGCTACCGCAAGCGGAGAAAGGAAATCGGACAGCATGGCCCGTTCGTCGGACGTTACGTCTATATTTCGTTCCAGCACCCGTTCAACACGTTCCAGTTCTTCCGCGTCACCAACGCCGATTCGATCCTCAAGCCAATGGTGGATCTCGGACTCCGAAAAACGCCATTCATTGTTAACGCGCCGGCCAGGGATTTTTCCACGGACAGCCATCTTGCTAACTTCAGCGGGTGTGATGTGCAAATAGAGTGCTAATTGGTCGATGTCGAGATCTTTACTGGCCATACTAAAATACGAATCTGCCTCGGAACAAAACGGCTAAAAGCGAAAGTAAAACTGGAATTTCTTGTTAAACAACAAACGGCTTAGGCTGCGAGTGTAATAATAGTACCTTTCCGGTGGTACCCGAAAAACTTCCTCCAAGAGAACAATTTCTAATGATTTCACAAACTTTCCACAAAAATTTCAATTCCTCCCCAATCACGCAACCAAAAATGGATAGACGAACCATTTTAAGAAATGGCGGAATCCTGGCCGGGGCATTGGCATGCAGCAGCACTTCATTATGGAGTAGTGCGCTGGCAAGTCCAGCCTTCGCAAGCAATCTCAAACTTGGCTTGCAGCTTTATTCCCTTCGCAAATTCTCTTTAGATGCTGCACTCAAACATGCGAAAGATCTCGGCTTTGAGCAAGTCGAATTCTATAGCGGCATGTTTCCACTCAATTCCAGCGACGAAAAAATTGCCGAAGTGGTGGGTAAAGTAAAGGAGCTAGGCCTAACCATTTCGGCCCACGGCGTGAACGCTTTTAGCAAAGACTTCGAAGCCAATCGCCGCGTATTCGAGTTCGCGAAAAAAGTCGGACTCAAGACTATTACCGCGGGCCCAACACCGGAGTCGATGGACAACTTGAACGACTTGGTCAAAGAGTTCAATATCCGCATCGCAATCCATAATCACGGCCCAAAGGATCGGTTCAACAAAGTGGCCGATCTGCTTCGCGCTATCGAAGGGCGGGACGAACGGATCGGAGCTTGCGCTGACCTGGGACACTACATCCGATCTGGTGAGAAGCCAGTCGAAGTCATCCGGTCCTTAAAGGGCAGGCTTTTTGGAGTTCATTTGAAAGACTTTGCGACGATGGAGGACAAGGCCAAAGGAGTCCTGCTTGGTCAAGGACACTTGCAGTGCGACGCCGTCTTCGACGCAATGGTCCAAGCCAAATTCCCCGCCGACGGCGCTTTGTCCCTCGAATACGAAGAAAATGAAGATAACCCCATCGAGGACATCAGGCAGTGTGTCGCAACCGCCAAAAAAGCCCTAGCATCGCTCGCAGCTTAGCTCGCCTTCCCTCAGGATGAGCTGTTGCTTGCCTCCCCTCTACCTTGTTTTGCGTACTAGCGGCGTACTAGCGTTCTCCAATCCTCCAATCCTCCAACTCTCCATCTCTCCTGTGTCCGCATCGAATATCGCAACATCCCATGAAGATGACGCCGCGGATCTTCTGATCCAACTCAGGGGGTTCGTGCTTCGTTCCAATCTGATCGCTGCGAGTCGATTCGTTCTGATCGGCTGCGCTGGTTGGATAGGATTCATGTTGATGGCGATGTTTGTGGACCACCTCTCCGAATTGTCCGCGTTCGAGCGATGGTTCTGCAGTCGTTTCAGTGCGATCGGCGCTTTGGTTGCCGTGGTGACGCTTTCCTATCGATCGGTTCAAAGAACTTCGAATGGCAAGTTGGCATTTCGAATCGATGAGTCGCAAGGGACAGGCGGCCAAATTACGACCGGTTGGGATTTGCTCCGAAAGGTCGAAGCGTACGATTCACCTCTGACGGCTCGATTTGCTCAGCAAGCGATTCGGCAATCGATTCGATGCCTTTCGCGAATCCATCCGGAGACCGTACTCCCGCTGAGAACTCTCAAAAGACCCGCATACGCAGGTGCGGCGATCATTTCCCTGACCGCAATCCTTTCCCTAGTTTTCCCTTCCCTCGCTTGGACTCAGTTTAGACGATTCGCTTTTCCCGCCACCGAGACGGCGCCGTTCACGGGAGTCGTAATCACTTTAGACAAGACTAAGCACAGCCTTCGGTATGGCGATGATGTGAAGATTATCGCGACCGTTTCTCGCAAAACCACCGAGCGTTTGGAACTCGTAACGAGATCGAAGGACGGCCAAGAGCGAATTCTCCCAATGCTGCCTCGAGGTGAAGCCAAATGGCAAGCGTTGTTAACCGACGTAAAAGAGTCATCACAGTTCTTTGCTCGATCCGGCCGAACCCATTCAGAGACGGGTGAACTCGATGTTCAATTGACTCCAAAAATCCTAGAATCCATAGTAAGGATTACTCCTCTAGCGTACACCCGTCAAGCAGTTTACGAAGGCAAGATCCCCGATTCCGGCATCTCTGGCCTTGAGGGGACACAAGTTGAGATTTTCTTGACGAGCAATCGTCCATTGAAGAACGGGCGAATGCAAATTCAATACGATGACAATAGCCAACAATTCATCGATTTGACGGTCAACTCTGAGGACAAACTCGGGGCTATGGTCGCTGGTCGGTTTGCACTAGATCGGGAAGGCAAGTTCGATGTCAAGGTTACCGATGTCGATGGACTGCAGTCAACCGACTCGGTCATCGGAAAAATCGTTATCAACACGGACCAGCGACCGATCGTACGTATCTTGGAACCAAGACAATTTTCTCTTGCGACCCCCGATATCGATCTGCCTATTTCGATCTCAGCCGAAGATGATTTTGGAATCACACAACTTCGACTTTACCGAAGCCTCAACGGTTCAGCAGCCCGCTCGATCGATTTGCCGATCGACGCGTCGGCGCGAGCCAATGCGGTCTTGCCGCTTCCGCTCAAGCGATTCGGGCTACTTCCTGGTGATGAAATCGACTTGTTTGCAAGAACGGAAGATAACGATCCCAACGGACCCAAAGGAGCGGAATCGCCTAAGACAACCATTCGAATCATCTCTATAGCTGAATTCCAAGAACGCATGTTGGAGCAGCGTGGGGCTGAGGCCTTATCGGCCAAATACGAAGCGGCCCAACGTCAACTGGAAAATGTTTCGACCGCCATTGCCGAGGCACAAGCCGCAGCGGAGGAAGCGGCAGCGGATCCTAATAACGAAGCCTTGCAACAAGCACTGCAAGAAAAACTGCAAGCGGCCGAGAATGCCGCAACAACTGCAGCGGAGGCAATCAGCAAACTTGCACAAAACCCAATGGATATTGACATCGACCGCGAGCTTTCCGAGATGCTGAGCGAAATGGCCAAGGAGTCAGCAGAAACAGCAGGCCAATTGAATCAAATGGCCCAGGACCAAGCTGGGCAACGACCGTTGAGCGAGTCCGAGCAAGCTTCATTGAACGCACTTCGCGAAAAGATCAAATCCGATCGAGAAGAACTTCAGGAGGACGCAATCGACCCTTTGAATGAGCTGAGCAAGACGTTGCCATTGATGCAAGACAAGGAGCGCTTCGACGAATTGGTTGAACGCCAAAAAGAGCTGGCTCAACGCATGCAGTCGTTAGCCGACGCGGACCCGAACGATCCATCGAACGAAAGAAGGATGATGGAAATGGAGGCGGCTCAGGAAGAACTTCGACAGGATCTGAATGAGCTCGCGGAAAGTATGCAAGAAAACGCCGATCAATTGCCTGACACGGAAGAGTTTGCACCGCTGAAGCAATCGGCACAGCAACTGGCTCAAGGGATTCAGCAGAGTGGTGCCCCAGAGTTAATGAACGACGCTCAAAAGTCGTTGCTGAAATCGAAATTCAAACAGGCAGCCGAGAATGCAAAAGCCGCCGCCGATGCGTTG
>JANMLD010000081.1:0-13480 GCA_031372345.1 Pirellula sp. | reverse complement strand
AGGAAAATGCTGAGAAATGAATTTATGAAGGATCTCGATCCTGGCCCAGATGACGCAAAAATACGTGACAGATTCGAACGCCTATTGTCCCTGGCGGCATGACAAAGGATCATGTTTGAACCGTTCGCCTAAAGTGCAGTTAGGAAGAGAGGCGGGCTACCAGGGCGGGGTGCTGCTGGCTGGCCGAATTGTCGATGTAACAAATGAGTCGGACTACGATAACAACTCGGCCAAAAAGAAGCGGGTTCTGCGACCACAACTCGGCCCGTAACATTCAAACCGACTCTCGCCAAATTGCGTCCATGACAGATATAGGTGCTTCGTCCGAGCGGGAAGCAATGAACCAGTCGGTACTCGTTGCACTCGACAAAGATCGGGAAATCATTTTCCCGGTTCAAGACTTTCAATCTCAGCAGCCGAGGGAAAAATAGAATCCATAGCTGATTAGTTGAGTTGCACGGAAAATACGGACCACCTATAATTTCGTTTTTCAACAAATCGCTATTTTTTCGTCCTCTATCGGTGTTCAGTATATAATTGATTGTAGGTTCATGTCACACACGCCAAATGCCATAGGTCGGCCCGATCTCGATGTTGATGATCCCGTTTTGATGTGTGCAAAGGAGGTCCGTTTGGTGCATGTGTTTCGGTCGCGAAACCTGCAAGAATCGCTTGGCCAAATGTTAATGTCATCTCAAATACGAGTGCCAGCAAGTAGACCCGCATCAAAAACGGGCGAGGCAGAGACTGCGCTTGGGTTTCCCGCATCGATCTATTTCTTTGCCGGCAGAACTTTTCCAGGGGAATTTGCCAAAGCAGCATGTGTCATCCGCAAAGAACAATTGACTGACGGACGTGAAGCTAACGATTTGTTGGTGTGTCCATTCGACACTGGGTCGATTCATCACAATCGAACCAGACTGCCATCGAGTACGAGTCCAGCTCAATACGTTGAGGATCACTCGACCACCATCGATCAATTCGACTCTTATTTTGCGGGATTCTTGGATCGTTTTTTTGGCAAACCCGACGACTATTGGACCGCGCCCACGAGACCAATTGACGGAATCGACTTTTCGACTCGGGACGATATCCGCAACTGGACATTCGAAGTTCGATGCAAAGAGTTCGCTGGTGTCGAAGGAGCACGCTGGTTCGTAGACGATGATATTGCAGGCGTACTTAGCTCGCTTCTTACTCAGCCAGGGATGAATCCGATTGATGTCGTCTGCTCAAATGACGTTGCCAGCGAAGCTGAAAATTCCGCGCGCCCCAGACCGAACGGAAATTGACGCCATGTCCAGAACTCGAAAAGAGAAAAAGTCAATCGAAGCATCACCTGCTTCGAACTACAAAATCATAGGAGTTCAAGGCACGATGCCACTTGCGTTTGGCTGGACCCGGCCTCTCGTTCGTCGCATCGAAGAAGGGGCTAGTCATTTTGAGTTCGCGGTCTGGGACGCTCGTGAACCGAAGTGGTATTCGTCGGACGAACTCGGTGAGTTTGAGCCGAATGGATTCGTGACAGTATTCGATAATCCCATCGATGCAGAAGTGGGCGGCCCCGATGGATTGAACTGGGTCCTGTATCTCAATCCTGAACTGATCGATGAAGCAGGACTGGACAGTGAAGCCTTCATTCGGACCTGTAGCATAAGTTTAAAGTCCGCGATTGCGCCCGCGTCGAACACTCAATCGAATTGGCTCGTATGCCATGCATCCGATTTGGAACAGTCAGCAATTCGTGAACGTGTTGCACAATACGTGACGTGCAGTTTGACGGAGTCGATGAACGTTCCCTCTCCTGACTACGACATGTTGCTCAAGGCATCTTTGGTGGGAGTTCATGCTTCAGAGACATTGGCATTAAAGAGTATTGCAATCTCCTGGGCGGGATATCTGATGCAGCATACGAGCAGCGCAATCCAGCTTCAGCAGTGGTTGAATCTCGTTTGCCAACGCACGCAAATGCCATCCTCCCTTGAAGTCTGGCAGCCAAGAATCGAGTCTCTTGTTGCGATGTTGCAAACTAGAGCACTCGAACACCAGGTGGTCAAAAGAACGACGGTTGGTTCGAGCTCGAATGAGATCGGCCGAACACAGACTCAACTCAATGAAATCGTTCAAGAATCGTTCGATTCAGACGCCACTATTTTCTTAGAGAACGGACGTGCCGAAATTCGCGACAATTTGCAAATTGGATCGGCGACCGGTTTGGAAGACATTCTCAAACGGGAGCCCGGACTAAGAACCACTCTTCGGCAAATCGATAAACAGTTCGGCGAAGGATCGATCATACCACTTAGCGGCGAAGTTTTGCCAAAAACTGAGGCGATCAGTACCGGATCGTTGACCCTGGACATGGCGATGGGAGGTTATGGGGTTCCCCGAGGTCGTATTATCGAAATCTTTGGCCCGGTATCGAGCGGAAAAACGACATTAGCTTTGCACGTCTGTGCTGAAGCACAAAAAGCGGGCGGAATCGCGTCGATCGTGGACGCGAAACATGCGTTCGATACGAGTCGGGCGAAGAATCTTGGCGTTGAATTGCACTCGTTGCTCGTAAGCCAGCCGAGCAGTGGCGAAGAAGCGATGCAGATCACGGAGATGCTGGTGAAAAGCAACGCAGTCGATGTCATCGTGATTGACTCGATAGCGGCACTCGTACCTCGTCAAGAAATTGAAGCGGAAATTGGAGACAACCTCATAGGATTGCAGGCGAGATTGATGATTCATTCGATGCGCAAACTCACAGCTGCAATGTCGAAGAGCAAGACGTGCGTAATCTTCATCAATGATATTCTTGGGAGCCTTGGTGGCGAGTCGTACGGTTCACCGGACACGAATCCCGCCGGACGATCGCTCAAGTACTACGCTTCGTGCCGTATCGATATGCGTCACTTAGGTCAATTGAAGGATGGAGAAGTAGTTGTAGGTCAACGTGTCAGAGCAAAAATTGTGAAGAATAAAGTCGCACCTCCTTTCCGTGTGGCTGAATTCGACGTGATGCACGATAACGGCATCAGTTACGAAGGCGACTTACTCGATCTTGGGATGGCTCGCAAGATTATCCATCGCAGCGACGTTTGGTTCAAGTATCGTGAAACTTACCTTGGACAAGGGAAAGAAAGGGCTCGCAACTTCTTGATTGAGAACAAGCATGTTGCAACCGAAATTCGGGATGCGATCTTCGCGAGTGCTGGCTATCCAGATAGGAACCTCGAAGATGGTTTACGAAATCAAGGCAAAGTCATCAAAGTTGAAAACGAAAATCGCACAGAGCGAGTGAGAAAGATCGAAATCGGTGAGATTTGCGAAGGCACCGTTCGCAAAGTTATGGACTTCGGCGCACTCGTGGACATCGGTGGACTGAACGGCCTTATACATATCAGTCAATTGTCTTGGGATAAGATCAAGCACCCCAGCGAAGTCGTGAAAGAGGGAGACAAAATTCAAGTTCGTGTCGAACAGATCGATGCCGAGAGAGGAATCATCAAATTGTCGTATCGATCACTTCTAGACAATCCCTGGAACGACGTTGATGCCCGATTTCCAATCGGCGCGGTTGTTAGAGGAACGATTTCGCGACTGGCTAACTTCGGAGCGTTTGTGAAACTGGGAACTGGCATCGAAGGCTTGATTCACATCTCGGAATTGGCACACACACGAGTCTCGAGTGTGGCTAGTATTTTGTCCGAAGGGCAAGCTGTTGAAGTCAAAATCATGTCGGTGCACCGAGAATCACAGCGCATCGGACTTTCACTGAAAGCAACGCAAGCGAAACCAGAATCTGCTAGTGCAAGCGCGAGCCAACCGGAAGACTTCGAAGAACATCGTCGAGAACAATCGGTCCGAAAATATCGAGGTACTCTAAAGGGTGGAACGGGATCGAACAACAACGGCGGATAACACAGACGACGAAATAGCCAAAGTCGATCATCCCAGATGGTCATGAAATTGAGCCGTTTGGTTAATTTGAATAACCACTAAACTTGCCGCGGCATACAGGGCGTAACTCTTTTCTCGAAAATAGCTTAAGCGAGCGAGCGTCTCTGGCACCCCTCACGCTGACTGCTTTATTGTTTAAAGGGGCGAGAATTGGGGACACTCCACTTTGATTTCTCGCGGACGGCGAGGGCGGTCGTGGCTTAGGATGCATGAGGAACAAAATCGTAGGGTATCGCCAGGAGGAAGCTTCGAAGAGAGGATGAAAGGTGGGATGAAAGGGGATACGCCATTTTATTGGGTGGGTAGTTGTTTTTCGGTTCTCCATAGGATTTAATTTCGGTACGAACTGACAGTTTTGTTTATTCTTTCACGGAGGTTACGGCCATGGCCAGACGCGCGTGCGGAAGTGTTCGATCCTAGCGAGGTTGCGATCCTGCATATTTGTGCCAGGGTAGTACGCCGTTGCTTTCTTTTTGGCGTTGATCCAGTTACGGGTAAAAACCCCGACCACCGAAAGATTTGGATCGAAGAACAACTCAAACCCCTCGCCTCGAACTTCGGGATTGACCTTCTTGCGTTCGCGATTCTCTCAAACCCTTTCCATCTGATTTTAAGGTCACGACCCGATGTGGTTGAGACTTGGGACGATTCGGAAGTGGCTCGCCTACGTGGACTTGAATCCGATCCGTGCAGCAATGGCGGAGACTCTTGAAACTAGCGAATTCACTTCGGTACAACGCAGGATTCAGGCCATGTCGCAGGCTGCTCTTCGATACCGAGGGATGGTGTGACCGTCGACTCGTTCCTATCTCCATTAACGATCGACGAGAAAAACGACGCCATTGGTGCTTGTGCGAGTCAAACCAGACAACGCTGCAGCGACAAAGGTTTTCTATCGATGTCGACTTTGGACTATTTGGAGTTGCTCGACGCCAGCGCCAGAATGGTCCGACCGGACAAGACGGGTTACACGCCATCCGAAGTCGCCCCGATCTTTGAACGATTAAAATTGGACCCGAAGTACTGGCGGTTGCAGATCAACAATTCCGGCCGCTTATTCGCCAACGTGGCTGGTAAACCGAAGGATGTGTACGATATGCGAAGCTTAATCTCAAAGCGTCGGTTCTACCTGAAGCGTTTCAAGCCGGAACCGGTCCAAATGAAGTAGCGTTTGGACAAAAATTCGTAGGTTCCCAAACGACAACTGTCTGAAGGTACGGGCACAGGCTGCCGATACTGCCTGTATGGCAGCATTCAACGCAGGCAACGCCCTCTGACCAGACCAAGATTGATGCGATTTCGTTCCCATCAAGTCCTAGACCAACTTCTTGCAACGGTGCGCAACGAAACTAAAGTTTAGTGTCCCCTTCTTTCCAAAGTTCTTTGCGCTTGCAACACGGCATGGAGTGCACTGATCGCATCACATTGCAATTCGATCTTGGTGCCATCGCTGAGCAAAACGATTACGGATTGCGACGGACTTGGCCTTACACGCACTGGCACAAAAGATTGAGTATGGGAGCCTTTGTTTTTGACCCTCGTGACTGCCGATTTCTGAGATGAGCCCGCAAGCTTCCGCTTCCAGTAGTAAAACGTAGCCAGGCAGCAATCTACGGAAACGCAGTACCGCTCGATGGAAAGCTTGCTATTCTCGAATTGTTGGATCTGGCTACGGCTATGCCCGCATGTGTGGCGGCGTTACGCGAAATCTCGAAGTGCACGCGTTAAGGCAGCAAAGCGCAATTGCCTTCCCGCAGGGTAGTTTTCACATCGCCGCTAGCCTAAGTCACCGAGAATAGGTCCGACAAATCTAGCCTAGCATTGACCAAACAGGTGGGCGACAGGAACTGGGGGGAGACAGCGATTTCGATTTTCCGATACGATTTGCCATCGCTCTTGGAGAGTATATGAACGCGCGACGAAGGGACGTCGATGACCCAATACTCTTGCACGCCGGCTTCGGCATAGATATCGGCCTTCTCTTGCAAATCCGAGGGGAGGCTGCTGTCCGAAACTTCAATGAGCAACATCACATCGCGGGCTGTCGGACGCGTTCGTCCGTAGCGGCGTGGCTGAAGCCAAAGGATATCGGGCTCGGGGCGGTTGTCGTCGCAGATGAATCCACTTTGCACGCGTATGTTGGCTTGGTCATCAAGTGTTGACCTAACTGACCATCGGTTGAGATAGTCAATGTAGTCGTCATGAATAGGGCCTGCCGGATTCATAAATCGCAGTTCTCCTCGAATCAGCTCCACCTTTTTGCCTTCGATGCAATCAAACGCACCTCGGTCGACCATCGCATCAAACTCGGCACCGGTCAGTTTTGCAAAGATCGTACTCATTAGCTTCTCTTGTTGAAAAACCTACCAGACAAATTGTGACCCATTCGCAAGGAAATCGCTACCAACATTGAGCCCGCGACCCTTCGAAGACCTCTTTGAGTATACCCCAGCACACCGTCACACGCAAAGAAGCCGCAATCGCCATATCATTGGGATTCGAGTTGATTTTGAATTCAAGTTTGCCGATACTTACTCGCTTACCGTGTGTCAGCGTGATCGCAAGATGTTCATTTCAAACCCGAACCGTCGCATGAGCTGCGTAATGCAAGCTCGAATTTACTAGGCTGGGATTTTATGAAAACCAAATAAAAAGAAGTTGTGTTTGTGGGTGTCGATGTCTCTAAAGATACTTTGGATGTTTTTCGTCCCGATACCGGTGAGAACGTAAAACTCCAAAACACAGAGGTCGATATCAACGGCCTTTGCAAGGTGTTGAAGAAGAAAAACGTCCTCGTTGCAATGGAAGCGACAGGTGGCTACGAAACATTTCTTGTGAAGTGTTTAGCGAAGCATGAAATCGATGCTACCGTACTCAATCCACGGCAAGTGCGAGACTTTGCAAAAGGAATCGGTTTAGATGCTAAGACCGATCCTATCGATGCCCAATTGATTTCCAAGTTTGCATCGGTCGTCAAGCCACAAGCAATGCCGATGGCGTCCGATCACGAGCAAAAACACGCGGCTCTCGTCGCTAGACGTTGTCAGTTGTTGGAGCTAATTAATCAGGAGAACAATCGTCTAAAGCAGTCTTGGGATGATGATGTCAAGAAGAGCATTCGAGAAGTACTTGAATCCTTGAAGAAACAACTAAAGAGCCTGTATTCGCAACTTGCAAAAATGCTTGAAACGGACACGGAGAACCAGCGAACAATCGAGATCCTTCAATCCGTCAAAGGGATTGGACCAGTCACGATTTCAACATTCGTCGCGGAGCTCCCAGAACTAGGAGAACTGAACCGAGGCCAAGAATGGATCGAAACCAGTGTCGCTGCCCCCTTTTTTGGCTGCTTTGCATCTCTCCGACCATTAGTTTGCGTGTGTCCCCATTTTTTCCCATTCTATCCCCCCCTCATAAGGGATGGTTGCTTGGATTCCTGCAAAACACGTTTATTCGAATTCATCAAAGTCTTACTTGGCTTTCTTAAGTGCTTCAATAACGCCTTGTGTTCTCGCCGCCTGAATTTGAGTTTCCGTAACGACGAGAACGCCGCGGAGCTTATCCAATTCAGGAATGAAAATCTGGATTTTATCGATGCCACCGACGTTGACTCCGCCTTGGCTGCCGACCGGGCCATAATAGACCCTTGCTCCCGCAGGTATTCGTACGGCCAACACGACCTCGGCCGCAGAGCTCCCGGTGAACACTCCTTCGGCATCGATCCATTGATGGCGAAGCGCGCTATCAATTCTGGCAATCGCACCGCTCGCTGGCGGACTCGGTGCGAACCATCGACCTATTCGCCTTGCCAACTGCGACGAAGTGACTTCGCCAGATGTAGATTGGTAAACGACAGTCGCCTGCCCCGGTTGCGCACGGTACAGAATGGTGGGTTGAGTGAGAGTTATTTCGTTGTACTTGCCACCTAAAAAATTCCCTGCTGCCGAATTCCTCATAGTGGCCAACGATTCGGTGTTGGCTAACGGTCCTGGGTTATTCACCATGTCATAAACATACGTACGTGTATTGGGAGGAATAAATTCAACAGCGGCTTGAAGTGTAGCCTCCTGCATACCGAATTTTTCACCGACTCGACGATAGTTTCTTATCAGCCATTCGCGGAGCTTTGGCGCCGATTGGAACAGTCGCGATTCACCGAGTTTTTCGATCGCGGATGAAAACCTCATCTCGCTTGCAGCCTTTAATAGATAAATGACAAGAGCTTGCAAAACGAGTCGGAAGAAAATTCCGACTCCTTCTGCAAATTCATTGGCCGCCGCTTCAGTGCTTCTTCTATCGCCGCAAGACTCCCATGCAATTTGAATGCCTCGTCCGAAACAACTGGTGACTTCGTCCATCCGTTCCAAAACGTAGTAGGCTAGAAAGCCAATGCCCAGATAATTTAGTAGTGCCACCCCGACTTCGAATCCACGTACCGCGCCCGGAGCGGCACCGACACCGCCGAACAACGCTCCTATCGCCCCCCCAGCCAACGTAGTACCCATCAAAGCGCCCAACGCAAGCAACAAACCCGGCACCAAGCTTTGGATCAACGTTTGGAACTCTTCGCCCGTATGTCTCTGAATCGCTGGCACGACTTTCGTATCGGCAGCCGAGATCGCCATTCGAACTTGGTTCAAACGATCCAACCAATTCGGATCGTCCATCGAGCACTGTGGCCCCGGAGGAGCACTGCGAAAACGAACTGACGTCCCATCGTTGATGGACATCGGATTCCGTGTCGTATCGAGAGATCCGGGAACTCTTGACGGCATATTCAGCCTCTACAAAGAATGTGTTGCGATTCTACACTCGGACGTAATCTAGGTTACCAGCAGAGCGAGTCCGCTGAAATACACCAAGCCGTTCGAGCTCCCATCGTTGTTCGTATTTCCCTCAATTGTTTGTGCGCTATCTCCAATAACGGAGGTAACGATCCCATTAGGGAGGGAATCAAAGGGACACAGCAGGAATCAAAGGGACACAGCATTATTTGCCCGTCGTCGAAATGGCCAAGACTGTCCTTGGAGTGGTAGTGATGTTAGAATAGTTCCCAGTCCGCTCGTTACCGAGCTCCGGCTTGGGAACGCACACTCTGGAATCTCTGCTTCCCGCTCCCTGCTTTCGACCGACACACGACCATCAGTCCTCGGAGCCGACGTGATGGTCTGCCAGTGTTTTCATGAGCGAACAAAGAGGGACGCAGCGCTGCGTCCCCTTTTTGCTTCCCATCCCCTTTTTTGTTTCCGTGCTCGACCTCCAATCCACTTTTTCCACACGCCAGTCGAAAAGGCATGGGATTTTTAGCATTTCCGAGGGGGTTCTTTTAAATATCGTGGCCGACGCTGCTCGCGTCACGGTCAAATACTGGCCATTTTAAAATTATTTGACCATGTTTTTTTCGAGAATTAACCTTAAATCCTTTCGCGAAGCGTGCGCCGTTTGCGTCTTTAGATAGAGAGTCCTATAGTGAACAATGTCTGCATAGCATCCGTTCCAACTAAAATCTGTATGTTTGATATCCAACTTGAGGTTTGACTATGGTTCGCATCACCATCAACGGCATTTCGTTTGACCCGACAGCTCCCGGACCGGCGACAGCCGCATTGGCGAAGACCGACGCGTCCAGCTCTAACTATATTCTGGTTCAAACGATGGCTGCCCTGACTGAATCGCAAAAAGTGCAAATGCAAAAATTGGGAGTTGTCATTCATGAATATGTTTCAGAAGACACGTATCTGTGCAGTTTCAAGCCCAAAAGCCTAACGAAAGTTCGTGCACTCAAGTTCGTGACATGGGCCGGTGTGTACATGCAGGGGTTTAAAATTCCGATGAATTTGCGGGAGCCCGTGGCAGCGTCGGCAAGCATTTTGCCAACCGCAACGACAGCATCGACGCGTCGCACTTTGCGAAAAGTTGACGTCGTCTTGCATGACGATGTTGACCCCAACGACGCCGAGCTAAAGACGAAGATCGCGACCGCAGCTCATATGAATCCTGAAGATCTAACGATGTGCCGCCACAAAGTTCGACTGCACATCCAAGAACGTTACTTGAACGACATCGCGGCTTTGGATGAAGTCCGCCACGTTGAGGAAGCTCCGAGTGTTAAGCTTTTCAATAACGTTGCAAGGCCGATTATGAATGCCCATGTCGCGATAAACGGAACGACCTTTGAAGGCGAGGGGCAACTCGTGGCCGTCGCCGACACCGGCTTTGATAAGGGTTCGACGACCAATGTTCATCCGGCTTTCGCGGGAAGGGTAGTGAAGCTGATTCCGTTTGGGCGGCCGGGCAAAGCAGACGATCCGGATAGCCATGGAACACACGTTTGCGGATCGGTGCTTGGAAATGGGAATTCGCCGTCCATGGGGGGCGTGATTCAAGGGACGGCACCTAAGGCAAAGCTTATGGTGCAATCCTTGCTCGACAGCACGGGTGGACTAGGTGGCATCCCAAGCGATCTTCACGAACTTTTCTCTCCTGCGTACAATGACAAAGCCCGTGTGCACACGAATTCGTGGGGGGCCACGACCCCAGGACTTCCCTATTCTCAGAGTTCTAGGGAAATCGATGACTTCGTTTGGAATCACCAGGATTGTGTGATCTGTTTCGCTGCAGGCAACGACGGTATTGACCGAAACAATGACGGTATCGTCGACGAGGGACAGATTGGATCGGAATCGGCGGCCAAGAACTGCATAACGATTGGGGCGAGCGAAAACAATCGCCCAAAGCTGGAACAGACCTACGGAGGGATACGCCCCAGTTCCTATCCACATAGCCCGCTTTTCGCAGACCGGATGGCCAACAATGCAAACGGAATGGCGGCTTTCAGCAGTCGGGGTCCCACGAAAGAGCGACGCCTCAAACCTGACGTGGTAGCGCCTGGGACAGGCATCCTGTCCACTCTCTCTCGCGCGGCGACAGGCACGACGGTTTTTGGGACATCTTCCGATCCGGCTTTCTTTTTTGATGCGGGCACCAGCATGGCGACTCCTTTGGTGGCGGGTTGTTGTGCCGTGTTACGTGAGACTCTCGTCAAAAACGGCACACCAACGCCTAGTGCAGCCCTCATCAAGGCGCTCTTGATCAATGGGGCAACGCCTCTATCGGGCCAGTATACACCGGCGGAGGTTGGTCCTGTGCCCAACAACGTTCAGGGATGGGGACGCGTCAATCTTGCTGGATCAGTAATCATCCCCGGGGCAAACCCGAATGCTGGTTTCAACGAAGGCGGACCGCTGAAGCAAGGTGAAGAAAGCACAATTACCATCAAGGTTCCAGCATCGCATGGACGCCTCAGTGTTAAAGTAGAAAAGGGGGCGAAGAAAGGGGTAAAGAGCGTTGCCGATGTCGGCGTGATGTCGATTTCGCCAACACTCAAGATCACCCTGGTTTGGAGTGATCCGCCAGGTGCCACGCTTCAAAACGACCTCGACCTCATCGTGAAGACATCCAATGGTCTTGAGCGGCACGGCAATATGGGGACTTCGACCGGCTTCGACCGTGTTAACAACGTCGAACAATTGGTTTGGGAGAACATTCCACCTGGCGACGTCAAAATTACAATTCGTGCGTTCCGCATCACGCAGTTTCCTCAGCCATACGCATTCGCCTGGCGAATCAGTTGATGACCGTTCGTTTGCCTTACCGCCCGCTGGCTTTTTTGTAGTCTGCATCGCGAAACACGAGCAATGGATCAATGCCGACTATGAGGTATTAAGTTGTCTCTTCGGGCTTGCCCTACAACCGGATTGGAGTTGGGAATGAAAGAGTCCTACAAAGAAGATTTAGCCAATCACTTTCTCCTCGAGTTGTACGCTGCCCGCAAATCAATTGCGGTCACTGAATCGCATTAGAAACTCTTGCCTTTGGTCGCTGGAATTTTTCGCGACACGCAGGAAGACTTGGCCGCCGCAGATGGCCGGGCTAGCGAATGCTTCATCGCCAATTTTGTTCTTGGAAACCTCGACATACGTGGATGGGTTTGCTTCAAAAATCCAAAGCTGCCCCGCTTCATTCGCCCAATAGATCTTGCCTTCAAGCAATACCCCAGAAGCGCTCACAGGCCCAGCCAGCCGTTGTTTCCATTTCTCTTTTCCCGACTTACCATCCCAACAATAGAGCAATCCGCTATCGGTCAAGGAGTACAAATGACCACCTGTTGCCACCATCGATTGCTCATAGGCTTTCTGATTGTTCTTCCAAAGTGACTTCCCGGTCGCAATATCCAAAGCGATGGTTTCAGATTTGGGGTATCCACCGCTAGCAAAGACAATTCCGTCGTCCCAAACCATGGTCCCGCAAGTGGCCATCGTGGTACCCGGTGTCAGCCAACGTTGTTTGCCAGTCATGGGATCATATGCCGCAACCGAGTCCCCACCGCTGATCAAGAGATAGTCCTTGCCAGCATGATTGGTGACAACGGGCGACGAAAACGTAATCGATTCTTTACGATCGGTCCGCCATGCTTCACTTCCATCTCGTCGGCGGAGCGCAACCAAGGCAGATGGTCCGTCATACTCGTATGCGAAAATCACACTATCACCGTACAAGATGGGCGACGGTGCATAGCCGTACTCGAAGCGAGTGGGATTGTAGGCTCCGAGCTTCTTTTCCCAGACTTTCTCGCCATTCAAAGACAATGCCATGGCTGTAATGGCTTGATGATGAAATAGGGACACAAAAAGATTTTGCCCATCGCACGCCAGCGTGGGGGTCGCTTCAGTATTCTTCGGATGATTCTTCTTCGGAAACGCTCCTCGATTGAGTTCGCGATTCCATACGAGCGCTCCATCGTTGCGGTCAAAGGCAAGGACCGAGTGCACTTGTTTCGTCTCATCGGCCGTGATCAAGTAAATGCGGTTGCCGACGACAATGGGAGAGCTATGCCCTCGGCCAGGGATCGGCGTCGACCAATCGAGATTTTTGGATTCGGAGAAGGAGGTTGGCGCCTTTTGGGACACAGCGTGACCGTCTCGGCTGGGTCCGCGCCACCACGGCCAATCGGACTTCGCATCCAGCTGTGGAAATGTCTCCATTCGGCTTTGGGCCTGCAAAGGCGTAGTCAGTGAAGCGAAGACAAACCCGAACATCAGGAAAAACGCCGTAAACGACTGCATTGTTTAATCTTCCGCGGAATGGGGTAATTGTTCGAATGAAACGGATTGAGAAGCATAGGTCAGCCCAGATTGACGCGCCCAGATCGGACTCTCCCCAACAGTCCGGATCGGGCTTGACCCGACCGGACACCAGAGAGATCGTTTGGCGGACCTGTTATCCATTGGGGCTTTTGAAGTTTTTATCCTTGCTCAGCGATTCGATTCCAACAGCCATCGACCGATCTACTTTGGCGACCGTCACACGAATGCGGTTGCCGATCGCAAGATCCGAAGCTTGACAGACTACACCATCGCAAGTGTAAGTAGCGTCGTCGACAAGCGTAAGCGAAACCAATTTTTCGTCTCGGTTTTTCATCGTCATCTTGGTGCCAGCCAGAACAGTAATGACACCTTCGACTGTTTGCATC
>JANMLD010000070.1:0-30443 GCA_031372345.1 Pirellula sp. | reverse complement strand
GTTTTGACAGCCCAAATCAAATCACAGGCTCACCAGCGTCAGGGAGCAGCCATCACCAACTTCGGAGACAAGTTGCCTGCTATGCATGCTCAGCTAGCAACTGGCTTGCTCAAAGACCCCTTCATTTTCGATTTCCTAACCTTGGAAGAACCATTTCACGAACGGGAGTTGGAAACAGGGCTCTTGCATCACATCGAGAAATTCCTGCTTGAGCTGGGACGCGGGTTTGCATTTGTCGGTCGGCAATATCGACTCGATGTCAGCGATCGAGACTACTACCTGGACCTTCTGTTTTACCACTTGCAACTTCGCTGTTTCGTCGTGGTGGATTTGAAGAAGGGTGAATTCAAACCGGAATATGCCGGCAAGATGAATTTTTACTGTTCGGTAGTCGATGACCAACTGCGACATCCCCAAGATCAGCCCACGCTGGGTCTTATCCTGTGCCAAACCAAAGATCGGATCATAGCGTAATACTCATTGCGAGACATCGACAAGCCAATCGGAGTGGCGGACTATGAACTGACCCGAGCCTAACCCGAAAAACTCGCATCCAGTCTGCCAAGCATCGAAGCCATCGAAGCCGAATTGTCGCTCGATCTCGATAAAGAGGCGAACGACGCATGAGCTTTCCGAAAAAAGTAGCAGGCATTTTCCAAATGCCGTCCGCTGAATCGCGAGAGACATCCGAGGTGACTAAAGGGTCCGGCTACGGCACATGGAATGTGCCTGCTACTTTGGGGAGCAACGAATGCGCTTTCCGAAATACCCGAAGTACAAAGACAGCGGCGTTAAATGGCTGGGAGAAGTGCCGGAAAATTGGGATGTTAAGCGGCTACGATTCGCTACGGAAATCAACCCTTCTAAATCCGAAATCAGCCACCTTCACACAGAGACCGCGGTCTCGTTTTTACCAATGGAGGCGATTGGGGATGACGGAACGTTGAACTTAGAAAAGGAAAAACCGATCGCTGAAGTGGAGACTGGATACACCTACTTTCGCAATGGTGACGTCACTGTGGCGAAGATCACCCCCTGCTTTGAGAACGGCAAAGGTGCGTTGATGGGCGGGCTTACCCATGGAATTGGTTTTGGGACAACAGAATTGATAGTTGTGCGACCTAAACCCCAGGAAGTAATCGGCACATATCTCCACTACCTTTTCATCTCAACCGAGTTTCGCAGTCTGGGCGAATCGCACATGTACGGCGCTGGAGGACAGAAGCGAGTTCCCGATGCATTTGTTCGGAACTTCGCGACGGCATTTCCGCCAATCACAGAACAAAAGTTGATCGCATCCTTTCTCGACCGAGAAACATCGAAGATAGACGGGTTGGTGGGAGAGCAGCGTCGGCTGATCGAACTGCTGAAAGAAAAGCGTCAAGCCGTCATCTCCCACGCCGTCACCAAAGGCTTGAACCCTCACGCCCCCCTGAAGCCCTCCGGCATCGAATGGCTCGGCGATGTGCCCATTACCTGGGAGGTCACGCCATTGAAACACTTGTGCGTTCTGTTGAAAGATGGCACACACTTGCCTCCTGAGAGAGTTGACGATGGAGTTCCATTGCTCAGCGTACGAAATCTTGTTGACGGCGAATTCGTTCTTCGGGATGACGACTCTATGATCTCCGAAGAAAACTACCAAGCACTCTGCCGTGCGTTTGTCCCGAATGCAGAAGATGTATTGCTCGCAATTGTGGGAGCGACGCTTGGTAAGACCGCAATCATTCCCATCGGGCTCGGGCCGTTTCATATCCAGCGAAGCTTAGCAATTTTTCGAACGCGCCCCGAGCTTATAAATCCGTCGTTTCTAAATCTGGTGTTTCAATCCCATCCATTTCAGTCATTACTGTGGGAACTTGTTGGGTACTCTGCACAACCTGGCATCTACCTTGGCACGCTACAAAATCTCCGAATTCCAGTCCCATCCTTGATCGATCAACTGCGGATTCTCGAACTGATCTCTGCGCGGGTACATGAATTGACAGATCTAACAGCCGAAGCCGAGCGTGGAATCGAGTTGCTGCAAGAACGCCGGACCGCCTTGATCTTCGCCGCCGTCACCGGCAAGTTCGATGTGCGAGGGTTGCTCGAAACTGAGCGTTCATGATTCGGTTTTGTTGCTGTCGGTGTATACTTGGCTGTATTGAGTCAAGCTCACAACCAGTCCACGGAGAGATTTCTAATGATCGCCATTCGACAAATTCATGAGCATCTTGCCGACGTGATTGAGGTCCCGCCAGAATTGCGCAATCGAAAAACCGAAGTTATCTTCTTGGCAATGGACAGTGCGCCCAGTGAATTCGAGACGAAGAATCACGTCCATTCAACGCCTGTCGATATCAACCAATCGGCTGTTGCATTTTTCGGCTCGCTCTCCGACTTCCCCGAGCGAACATCTTGAAGGGAATTAGGAAGAGCGGCGAATGGTTGGATCGAGTTGAAGAACAAGGAATGCAAAACGCTGGATGAGATGAAACGTCAACCCATGGAAGATACAAAGTGAAACCGTATGTCCCCGACAGTCTACCGCTGCAAGAACTTGACATTAGCCGGCTAATCCGAAAGGTTGGTCCAGCAAACGCTGCCATCGCACGCTATGACGGATTGCTGCAAAGTGTCGTCAATCCTTCCGTGATGCTTTCGCCTCTGACTCAACGCGAAGCCGTATTGTCATCGCGAATCGAGGGGACTCAAGCAACGGTCGACGAAGTACTGGAGTACGAAGCTGGCATCGAATTCGATGCAGAGAAAACCAATGACATTAAGGAAGTTGTAAACTATCGCAAGACGCTTACCCTCGCATCGGAGTCGCTCACCCATCGATCAATCACCTTGTCGTTGATTAAACAGATGCACGCAATTTTGATGGACAGCGTTCGTGGGGCGGAAAAGTCTCCTGGGCAGTTCCGAATCGAACAGAACTGGATCGGGGCGGGCGATAGCACCATGGAGACCGCTAAGTTTATCCCGCCTGACCCGCTTCAATTGCCAAATCACTTGGAAGCATTTGAGCAATACATCAGCGGTGACGATATTGACACGCTCATTCAGTGTGCTGTTGTTCACGCGCAGTTCGAGATACTGCACCCGTTCAAAGATGGCAACGGTCGGATTGGTCGCCTTCTTATTCCCCTATTTCTCTTTCAAAAACGCGCACTAGCGAGTCCCATGTTTTATGTGAGTGAGTTCTTGGAAGAGAATCGAGAGCGGTATTACCAGAACTTGCGTGGTATTGGAAAGCCGGGGGGCTGGACTGCGTGGGTTGAGTTCTTCCTCGAAGCAGTCGAACAGCAAGCGCTGTCAAACACGGTCCGAGTGAAGGAAATCCTTTCCCTCTACAACAAGATGAAATTGCGAGTGACTGAGGTTACTCACTCCCAGTATTCATCCGCAATCCTAGACGCAATTTTCGATCGTCCGATTTTTCAAACAGCAGACTTTATCGAGCGATCCAAAATCCCAAAACCAACAGCAACAACCAGCCTTAGGAAGCTAAAAGAGGCTGGGATACTAATCGCCGTCCGAGAGGCAAGCGGCAGTCGACCAGCCGTTTTGGCGTTTCCCGAGCTAATCAACAAAGCTGAGGGAAGGCGGGTTCTCTAGAATTTTGTGTCTCGTTTGTAACTCACGAAGATGTTTGTGACTCGTTTTTCGCTTTTTGCCACTCACAAACCGGTTTGTGGCGCACAGGCGATTCACAAACCAACAAAAACCTATTTGATAGAATGCGATACAACAGACTGTTGCTTCCGAAAGCAGAATCGCAAGTCGCTTCCAGCAATGAATTTATGGCGAAAAACGGTATTTGACGGTTATTTGATGGATTCAAATGGAATTAAAAAAAGTACTGCCCGCTAATTTGCCTGAACTTCCCGCATGACCATCCACAAAGAAATCAACTTCGAAAACGCCATCTGCGAGCACCTTGCAAACAACGGTTGGCTTTACGCCGAGGGCGATGCTAACCGGTACGACCGGGCTCGGACGCTGTTTCCTGGCGATGCGATTGCTTGGCTCCGAGAATCGCAACCGGAGGTTTGGGAGGCTGCTACCAAGAGCCACGGCGCTAACGCTGGCGAAGTGATCGTTAGCCGGCTGCGGGACTCGATCAACCAACGCGGGACGCTCGACGTGCTGCGCAATGGTTTCGAAATGCTGGGGCAACGTAACAAGCTGTCCATGATGCAAGTCAAACCAGCTCTCGAAATCAATCCGCAGATCATGGCTCGCTACGCTGCGAACCGATTGCGTATTGTTCGGCAAATTCGCTATTCACTGCACAATGAAAACAGTATCGACTTGGTCCTGTTCCTCAACGGACTCCCGATTGCAACCGTCGAGCTGAAAACCGACTTCACCCAGAGCATCCAAGACGCGATCGACCAATTCCGACTCGACCGCAACCCGTCACCGAAGGGGCAGAATCCGGAGCCGTTGCTTTCGTTTCCAATGGGTGCCTTGGTTCACTTTGCGGTCAGCAATAGCGAAGTCCACATGACCACGAGACTCGAGGGTGCCAAAACCGCGTTCTTGCCCTTCAATTTGGGTGACAATGGCGCAGCCGGCAATCCTGTCAATCCACTCGGGCACCGAACCGCGTACCTTTGGGAGCAAGTTTGGGAGCGAACGAGTTGGCTTGAAATCATCGGTCGATACGTTGTTGCCAAGAAGAACAAGAAGAAACAGATCGAGAGCACATCTTTCCTCGATACCATCAACTCGATGTGACTCGCAAACTGCAAGCCGCTGTTCTCGCCGAAGGACCCGGACAGAAGTACCTCATCCAGCACAGCGCCGGCTCTGGCAAAACCAACTCGATTGCATGGGCGGCGCATTTTCTCGCCGATTTGCATGCCCCCAAAGTAGCAGGCACTTTCCAAGTGCCGTCCGCTGAATCGCCCGAAACTGCGGACTTACCAGTAACCGCCGAGTTATCAGGAGGGGCTGGCTACGGGACACGGAGTGTGCCTGCTACTATGAAAGTCTTTGATTCGGTATTAGTAATTTCCGATCGGAATGTCATCGATGGTCAATTGCAAGACGCCGTCCTCGATTTCGAGCGTAACACCGGCGTCGTCGCAATCATCAAGGGGGATGGCGGCAGCAAAAGCGGAGATCTCGCCGAAGCGCTCTCCGGCGACAAGAAAATCATCGTTTGCACCATCCAAACGTTTCCAGCGTTGCAAAAGAAGATGCTGGAGCTAACGACCCAAGGCAAGCGGTTCGCAGTCATCGCCGACGAAGCCCACAGCTCGCAAACTGGCGAGGCAGCAAAGAAACTGAAAAGTGTACTGTCAGTCGAAGAACAGAGCGAATTAGAGGACGGTGGCGAGGTCAGCACGGAAGATATACTTGCCGCCGAAATGACGACACGTGCCAGTATCTCCGGCATCACTTTCGTTGCATTCACAGCCACCCCCAAAGCCAAGACGCTGGAGTTGTTCGGACGTCGCCCTAACCCTGCGCAACCAGCCAGCGAAAGCAATTTGCCGGCTCCCTTCCACGTCTACTCGATGCGTCCATTCAGGAAAAGCAAAAGGCGTACTTGAACGAGATCATCGAAAAGGTAAACGACCTATTCAAAGGCGAGCTGACGGACAACGACAAGCTGGTCTACGTGAACAATGTCATCTTGGGCAAGTTGCTCGAGTCCAAAATCCTGATCCAACAAGCGCTCAACAACAGCAAGGAGCAATTCGCCAACTCCCCGGACCTCGATGAATCGCTCATGAACGCGATCATGGAGGCCCTTGACGCCCATAACCTAATGAGCAGTCAAGCCCTGAGTTCCGAAGACGTTCGCAAGGGATTGAAAGCAATTCTGTTGGGACCGGCAAAGCTTTATGAGACACTGCGTAATCAAAAAAAGATTTGATCAAATCGCGAGCAGCAGTTGCCGAATCCGTTGAAATTCAAAACCAGCGTGCTGGAAATCCGTATCGATCGATAGGGGAGGCTGCCAGCATCCGAGCCGACGCTAGCAGCGTCGGCCAAGACGCGGGAAACGCCGTGCCATAACGGCATGAAAAAACCCTGGTTTCTCAGGGAATATCCGATAAAAACCAGGGTTTGGGGGCAATGAGAGCGCTGGGGCTCGAACCCAGGACCCAGGGCTTAAAAGTCCCTTGCTCTACCAACTGAGCTACGCTCTCATTCTTCCGATTTCAACCCAAGTCGGGGGGATTCCCCGACTGCGATCCCTCTCGGAAAGATTACGATGATATTACCAAGGTCACCGAATTTTTGAAGGGGTTCATTCGAATGCTTTGTTTTTTCAAATTCAGTCCTCGAACTCCAACGGCTTTTCCTAAAACATCTGTCTTTCTTACCGCTTGTTGCCTGACAAAGTTCTGCAAATGCTTGCTTGGCGACAGACAAAACGAACAAAGTCTGCCGCGCCCTACGGAAACCCTGGGAAGAAAAACAGCCAGGGTTTTGCGGAAAACCGTCCGTTTTTGCGCTTTCGGAGCTGTTGTTTGCCTTGGATTTTTATTTGTAACTTTAAATGGACAGGACGCTCTCGCCGGCGCGACCGCTTCCAATTGGGTGGTCGTTGTCAACGGACAATCCACCAACTCCCGTACAATCGCCAATCACTACTGCTTCGCCCGAAATATCCCAAGCCGAAATGTCGTTGTCCTGCAAAATGTCCCGGACTCCGACCAGATCTCTGTCGACCAGTTTCGTGACCTCATCCTCAGCCCTGTCCTCAAAGAAATCGAATCCAGAGGACTCGCCGCACATATCCAAGGAATCGCGTACTCGGCTGATTTTCCAACCGCGATCACCATCGGTTCGGATATCGATGCCGTCCCGAACAAGTCCCCGTATTTGACTCCCGTCGGGTCCATCAACGGCCTCACCTTTCTTTTCCGATTCGTGCTCGCAAAAAACCCAGCTTACATCAGTTTCGAAAGCAATCTTTATGCGGCTCGACCCGTTCGCTCCTTGCTTCGCCCGCTCCTGGCCACCACGGAACAAGAAAAGCAATTGACAGAACTCCTCGAGCACGCCAAACACGAAGAAGCCGCTAGGCTGCTCGACTCGGTAAGTGAGTCCCTTGACAAAGAACTCCGTTTCCCAATGCACTACTTAGCTGCCCAACAATGGGCGTCAGCAGGGGACGCAACCCAAGCCATCCGACGCATCGAACAATCCATTCAAGGAGGCTGGCAGTATCGCGATCACCTTCTCAACGACCCGGCGTTCGTCAGCTTGGTCAACGACAAGGATTTCAAAAGAATTTCTAAACGCTGCAGCGAATTGCCCTCGGACTATCTCCCGACCCGAGGTTTCGACGCGCGGACCTTTTATACGCCAAACACGCTAGGCAGCAATAATCCGAAGCACGGTGTCTCGTACCTGTTGTCGATGGTGCTGGCTGTCACCCGTGATCTAGGAATCACTCCAACGGAAGCCAAACAGAATTTGAAGACGTCGATTCTCGCCGACTTTAGTCATCCAAAAGGCTCCTTCGTCTTTACTAAAACCGAAGATGTACGCACGAAAACGAGAGAGCCCAGTTTTGCCATGGCGATCAGCAAACTTCAAGCGCGAGGCATGAAGGCCCGCGTCGTTGAACACGAGCTCCCACCGCGCGGCGAAGAATGTTCCGGCGTCATGTTGGGGAGCCCGCAATTCTCTTGGAACCAAAGTGGTTGCAAACTCTTGCCCGGATCCATCGCAGACAATCTCACAAGCCTTGGCGGCGCGATGACCGATAATGCCCAAACCAAAGCAACCGAGTTTCTCCGATTCGGTGCGGCCGCAAGCAGTGGGGCGGTTACCGAACCTTACACCATCCCAAACAAATTTCCGCATCCAATGATCCATGTGCACTATGTCGATGGACTCACCGCGGCCGAAGCGTTTTACAGCTCAGTCCTCTGCCCATACCAGCTCCTCATCGTTGGCGATCCTCTATGTCAACCGTATTGCAATCCTCCCCGATTTAACATTCAAAACGAGAGTAAAGTTGACTTAGGAGACAACCAGCCACTGGTGATTTCATTAAAAACCGCCGAGTCGAAGGTTGACTTGGAGCCAGAGCAACTCCAGTGGATCGTGAACGGAGTATTGCGCAAGCAAGCCCCCTTTGAAAATCAGATACGGATCCTCTTCGAAAACTCAGAGTCAGGTGCACACGAAATTCGATTGCTCAGCCAAGCAGAGAAACCCATCGAACAACGCTACGAGCAAGCGATTTGGGTGACATTGGGAAAGGCCAGCGAACAAATCCAACTGCAAGCTCCAAAAGTCTGGCAATTGGGCGATAATAAACCGTTGGAAATTACCGTCGAACGCGATCCAGACTCGGGCGAGATCAAGGTCTTTCACGACTTTGAAGTAGTCGGTACGATTCCGACAGGCCAGACGAAGTTGGTGCTAAAACCATCCCAAGTCGGTTACGGTCCTGTGCGATTGCACGCGGAGCAAACACTTGCAAACGGTCAGAAAGTACGCAGCTTGCCGAAAGTTGTTATGGTGGAACCTTAGCACGCTGTTGTCGAGTGCATTCGCAGCAGCGAGGATGTCCGTCGGCGGAGCGACCGACCTACGGCAATATCAAAGCTGCGCCTGTTACCACTTTGGCTTGCAACAACGCACCGCGAAGACTGATCGGTACTGGACCGATCGTCCATGGTGCACAGGAACCCGGTCGGTAATAGCCGAGAGAGTATTGGCATTCATTCAATGGATGGATTCCCATCTTGTAGGGCAGCACAAGTACGTCGCCAAAGAAATGTGCCGTGGATAGGACTGGCTGCACAACTGGGCCCCATTCATGTCCGTATCGTTCCAGTTGGACGTCTTCGAAATACAACGGCTTATGGCATGCGCCACTGGCCTTCCATGTTACCGTGGTGTCGACAAAGTCGCGACTTGGGAAAGAGCGGTCGTCGATGGAACAGGTGACAGGCAAGCCCCATTTTTCGCTTACGTAGACTTGATCCGCGTCACTCAACTTGTGCAACAAATAGGAGGTGCGTGTTCCGTCAGCTCTTTCGAGAATGACTGACCCCAGTTTCAAATCGACGAGCTTTCCTTCAGCGACGACTTGCCCTTCGTACGAAAGCCAAGGTCGAATGGGTGCGCCGGCAATGAAACCTTCTTTGGTATTCGCAGCCGATCGGTCTTTGTTTTTGTAGCCTTCTACAAAGCTAGGGGACGAGTCAATTCGGATCTTGGTGATATCGGATTCTTTGGCCAGCAGTCGAACGGAGTCGCAATCCACCACCGATCGGTCCAATCGCCGGGGTGGCGATGGAGCAGCGTCCAGATCCCTGCTAGAATTCATCGACGGCGGCTCGATTGAGTCCGAGGGAGAGGATTCATCGTCCGCTTGCTTTGGCGTCTTGGTACCAGGAAATGGGTTCGAAGGAATTTGCTCTGGCTCTAGCAGGGACCGGCCGGGCTTGTTTGGCGGGATTTGAAGTTTGGTTGGACTGGGTTCTAGAACTTCGTTGAGCGAACGGGCTGAGTTGCGGTCGAACTTGTTGTCGAGAATGCTCGGTGCGGCCGGTAATTTGTCCGTGGCTGGCGGAAGGAACGGGCCAGGAGCTTCCGTTTGCGGCTCCTGAAATCTCGCTTTCTGTACATTCGTCGATCGCACGCTGGCGTTGTCGCTTGCAGCACTTCGATCGTACCAAACTCCGCTGGTTCGTTTGTCGTGAGCCGGAGCCTCTACGGAGTTTTCATGGTAGGAAGCCAATTGGACGCGCGAAGTCGGTTGGACGCGCTCCGTGACTTGAGTGCGCGTTGATTTCGAATCGACTCCGTTAGAAAGCTCGAAACCGCTACGAGGTGAGGTTGACTTTGTTGAAACGTTGCTTGAACTATCCGTCGGAAGTTGTGTGCCTTGTGGAGGCATCACTTGTGGAGGCATCCCTTGTGGAGGCATCACTTGTGGAGGCATCACTTGTGCGAGGCTTCGAACGGGATTGGTGGGGCGCAACTCTTTGTTGGGGCTTCCCCAGCGAGCAACGTCGCCGTTCGGTTGTTTTTCGTTCGGACGTAAACTATTTTGAGGGATCACGTTCGGCTGAGGGCTTGAAACATCGGCACTTGGTTTGGCAAATGGCTGCGGCGACCAAGGTGCGGGTTGCTGAGCGGGACTAGGTGAAGCAATCACCAACCCGAAAAGTACCCCGTTTAACAATGTCAGGCCAGATGGAAATGAATAGCGAAGCGCATTCAACAGTCGATGCCGACTAGTTGTCTGACAACGTGGTGAGTTCCGAACTGTAATTTGGAGCTTCTTGCGTAATAGCGATGTCATGGGGGTGATTCTCGCGGACCGTTGCGGCCGAAACCTGGATAAAACGTGCGTCCCTGCGAAGCTCCGCGATGGTTTGGGAACCGCAGTATCCCATTCCAGCTCGAAGCCCGCCAACCAGTTGATAAACATAATCTGCTAGTGGTCCCTTGAACGGCACACGACCTTCGACCCCTTCGGGAACCAGTTTCGACAACTGGTCCTGCGAGCCTTGACGGTATCGTTCACTCGACCCTTTGATCATCGCACCGAGCGAACCCATGCCTCGATAGGCTTTGAAGGTTCGACCTTGGTACAAGATCATTCGTCCTGGACTTTCAGCAAGCCCTGCAAACAAGCTGCCGATCATTACACAGTTAGCACCCGCTACGAGGGCTTTGGTAATGTCACCGCTATAACGGATGCCTCCGTCAGCGATGGTCGGTATGCCCGCTTGCTGGCATGCTTTGGTGGTTTGGTAAATTGCGGTGATTTGCGGGACACCGACTCCGGAAATAATTCGGGTCGTACAGATGGAACCTGGACCAATCCCAACTTTGACCGCGTCTGCGCCAGCTTTGGCCAAATCTCTGCCCCCTTCAAACGTGGCTACGTTTCCGGCGATGACATCGATGGACCACTGTCGCTTAACCTGTTTGACCGTTTCGATGACATTGGCCGAGTGACCGTGAGCGCTGTCGACAATGAGTACGTCAACACCGCGTGCGATCAGTTGTTCGGCTCGTTCGAAATCGAACATCCCGATCGCGGCACCGACTCTCAGTCTTCCTAGCTCGTCTTTGCAAGCATTCGGAAAACTTCGGATCATGTCGATGTCTTTGATCGTGATCAAACCTGTTAGTTTGTATTCATCGTCAACCAGTAAAAGTTTCTCCACCTTTTTATCCGTTAAAATCCGCTCAGCTTCCGCAAGCGTTACATTCCCCTGCGCCGTTACCAAATTCTCTTTGGTCATGACCGAGGAAATCGGCAAGTCCGACGACTCGAGGAAACGAAGATCCCGCCTGGTTAGAATGCCTGCTAATCGTCCGTTGGGCTCAACAATCGGGACACCGGAGATATTTTGCTTCCGCATCATATCTTGTGCGGTGGCAATGCTGTCGGTTGGAACTAGCGTTACCGGATCTGGAATGATTCCGTTGGCGGAACGTTTTACTTTGGTGACTTCTTCTGCCTGAGCCTCAATGCTCATGTTTTTGTGGATAACCCCTAATCCACCCACTTTTGCGAGCGCGATGGACATTTGACTTTCAGTCACGGTGTCCATAGGAGAAGAGAGCAAAGGGACCGACAGACGAATCCTCTCCGTTAGTTGGGTGCTGACATCCACTTGGGATGGAAGAACCTCACTGTATCGGGGCTCGAGCAGGACATCGTCAAACGTGATTCCTTGGTAAGCGAGCTTGTCGTCCATTGTTTGTGTTTCCTCGATCGGAGCAGTTCAAGAGATTTCGAAAGATCTGGAAACCGTGAGATTATGGCTAAACCAGGCAAAATGACCAGGGCTATGGGAGAGCTAGGCTAGCACTTCGCTGCCGCTTCGCCCGCCAGGGCGAGCGAAACGGCAGCGAAGATCGGCGGGTTCTCTCTTGCTTGCTAGGACGCCAAAACACGGTTGTGGTGAGCAGAGCTCCCGCTCAACCTGAGGAATCGTCCTTGAAATCGACTGCATTGGCCGAAAACCGAGTAAACTAGAAGATTTATAGCCTATTTGGCATACTCAAGCCCTGTTGGATTTGACAGAATAGTTGAATGAGTCGAGCCAGGAAACTCGATACCATCGTTACAGATTCACAACGACCCCGGTAAATTCCCGCTTACGAAAAGCGGACGGCGTGTTCGTTTTGCTGCCATTTTGAGATCAGTATTAAACCTACTCGAGCATTTGGCAGACGATTTGAAAAACCTTTCCGCGAGCCACCAATCTGATGTCAACCGAAGCCCAACCGACTTCGCATGGTAAAGCAGTCAAAACCGTCAGCGGGATCACCGTTCGCTTATGCGGCGACTCCGGCGACGGGATGCAACTGCTTGGAACTCAATTAACGAACACCTCTGCCCTAGCTGGCAACGACATTGCTACTTTCCCAGACTTTCCCGCCGAAATACGTGCCCCGCGCGGCACACGGGCAGGCGTCTCGGGTTTCCAAGTGCAGTTCGCTTCCCATGAAGTGCATACGCCGGGCGATACGCTCGATGCCTTGGTGGCGATGAATCCTGCCGCCCTGGTAACCAACATCGCTGATCTTCCGAAAGGCGGATTGCTGATCGTTAACGAAGACAGCTTCGAGGACAAAGATCTCAAACTGGCCAAACTCAAAGTGAACCCACTTGAGGAACCGGCCATGGAAAACTATCGGTTAATCAAAGTCCCTATCACTCGCCTAACCAAACAAGCAGTTGCCGAATTGGGGCTAAGTGTCAAGGAAGCGGATCGATGCAAGAACTTCTTTGCAATGGGTTTGGTTTATTGGTTGTATGGCCGCAACATGGATGCAACACTCCGTTACATCAACGGCAAATTCGGCGACGGCACTTCGTCTATTGCCAAAGCCAATGAAAAAGCCTTGCGTGCTGGCTGGGCCTTTGGTGAAACGATTGAGGCGCTCGGTCATAGCTACAACATCGAACCTGCTAAACTGGTTCCCGGAACCTACCGAAATATCATTGGCAATCAAGCCATGGCTTATGGCCTGATGGCCGCAGCCCATCGCAGCGGCAAAGAGATTTTTTACGCCTCGTACCCAATCACGCCTGCTAGCGACATCCTTCATGAACTGTGCAAATACAAAAACTTCGGTGTTTGCACTTTCCAAGCGGAAGATGAAATCGCTGCCGTATGCGCTGCCATCGGTGCATCTTACGGTGGTCAGATGGCGGTTACGTCTTCGAGTGGTCCAGGGATAGCGCTCAAGACGGAGGGAATGGGACTTGCACTGATGCTCGAGCTGCCATTGCTTGTGATCGACGTGCAACGCGGTGGTCCGAGTACAGGCTTGCCGACGAAAACGGAGCAATCCGACTTAATGCAAGTCATGTTCGGGCGAAACGGCGAGTCGCCGTTGCCAGTCTTGGCTGCACAAAGCCCCGCTGATTGCTACGAAATCGTTCAGGAAGCGTGGATGCTGGCAACTCAATTGATGCTGCCCGTGATCGTCTTGTCCGATGGCTACATCGCCAACGGTTCGGAGCCGTGGGCGGTTCCCGATGTAGCCAAGATGACTCCCATCACGGTCGCGCATCCAACGGAAAGCAATAATCCGGATGGAGCCTTCATGCCGTACAAACGCAACGAATTGTTGGCTAGGCCGTGGGCGATTCCCGGTACGGAAGGGCTGATGCATCGTGTTGGCGGAATCGAAAAAGAGGACGGTACGGGCAATATCAGCTACGATCCAGACAACCACCAGAAGATGGTTAACATCCGCGCACAGAAGGTCGCAAACGCAGCCAAACTGCTTCCGTCTCAACAAGTGGTCGGCCCGCAAAGCGGCGAATTGCTGGTCCTGTCTTGGGGTGGCACGTACGGGGCTTGTCTAACGGCTGTGCAGAACGCGCAAGCCGAAGGTTGCAGTGTCGCTTTAGCACACATCCGTTACCTCAATCCATTTCCAAGCAACCTTGGCGAAATCATCTCCCGCTACAAGCAGGTTTTGATTCCTGAACTCAATATGGGACAACTCCGAACTCTCATCCGAAGCCGCTATTTGGTCGATGCAATCGGCTTTAACAAGGTCAAGGGTAAGCCGTTCACGGTCACCGAGCTGCAAGAGAAGATTTGCGAAATGGCCAAATCCGGCGCCCGCAGCCCCACACATTCCAAAGCCAGCTAACCACACTCCACCACTCCCACACTCCCACACTCCATTCCATGAGCACAGCACTTCCAGTACTCAAAGTCGAAGACTTCACGAGCGATCAGGACATTCGTTGGTGTCCAGGTTGCGGCGACTATTCGATTCTTGCCCAAATGAAAAAGGTGTTGCCTGAAATCGGCGTGCCACCTGAAAAAACCGTATTCATTTCCGGGATCGGATGTAGCAGTCGGTTTCCGTACTACGTCAATACGTATGGCGTTCACTCGATTCACGGTCGCGCTCCGACCATCGCCACCGGTCTCAAGCTGACGCGACCGGACTTGAGCGTTTGGGTGATCACGGGTGACGGCGATGCCCTAAGCATCGGCGGCAATCACTTCATTCACTTGCTGCGACGCAACGTGGACTTGAACATCATTTTGTTCAACAACCGCATCTACGGTCTGACCAAGGGTCAATATTCGCCGACCAGCATTGAGGGACAAATCACCAAGAGTACGCCGATGGGGGTAGTTGACCATCCACTCAACCCGATCAGCGTTGCCGTCGGTGCCGAGGCTAGTTTCATCGCTCGCTCGGTCGATAGCAATGTGAAACACTTGGCGTACACGCTCAAACGCGCAGCCGCTCACAAGGGGACCTCGTTCGTCGAAGTCTATCAAAACTGCAACGTGTTCAACGACGGGGCCTTTAGTTACGCTCAAGACAAAGCGACCCGCGACGATGCCACCATTGAGTTGCAGCACGGCAAGCCCATGATCTATGGCAAAGACAGGGACAAAGGCATTCGGCTCAACGGTTTGAACTTGGAAATTGTCGATCTTAGCCAAGGCAAAGTCAAAGAAGACGATCTCTTGTTCCATGACGAGCAAGCCAACTCGACGTTGGTGTACATGCTCTCGCGACTTCGCCGACCAGATTTTCCAGAACCGATCGGCGTGTTCCGCGCAGTCGAGAGCCAAACTTACGAAGACGCAGTTCGCGGCCAAATCGATCAAGCGATTCAGCAACGGGGCCGTGGCAACTTGCAGAAACTATTTAGTAGCGGAGAAACTTGGAAGGTGGGTGCCTAAGGGCCATCCGTAAACATGTTTACATCGACTTTGTCCGACCAATTCTCTATTCGGGAGGGTGAGGCTCCTGCCGAACCAATGCGACGCCAGCTCGGCAGAAGCCTCGTTCTCCCGTTGTTTTTCAAACGATTAGGCATGGCAAAGATGTTACCAGGGGTGGCCTAAGGCTCCGTATCCCAATGCAGATTCTGTTCGAGGACAACCATCTTTTGGTTCTCAACAAACCAGCAAACTGGGTTGTCCAAGGAGCCCTTCCCGGCCAAAAGAGCTTGTTCGATTGGTCTGCGGCTTACCTGAAAGAAAAGTACGACAAGCCGGGCAAAGTTTTCATTGGGGTCGTAAGCCGATTGGATGCGCCTGTGACTGGCGTGATGCCATTCGCGCGAACCAGCAAATCCGCAAGCCGCTTGAGCGAGCAATTTCGCGAGCATACGACTCGCAAGACCTATTGGGCCATTGTTGCCAATCGGCCAAAGCAATCGGCCGCACGACTTGAACATCATCTCGTCCGCCGTGAAGAAGATTTTAAGACGCGCGTTAGCCCCACGGCCACTGCCGAAAGCAAATTATCAATCCTTGAGTATCGATGTATCGGCCAAAACCGACTTGGCTACGAACTGGAAATCAATCTCATTTCGGGTCGCAAGCATCAAATACGAACCCAATTGGAAGCGATTGGCTGTCCAATTCTTGGGGACACAAAATACGGCGCAGAGAATCCCTTTGCCGAGGGTATCGCTTTGCATTGTCGATGCTTGGAACTAATCCATCCTACCTTGCAAACCGAATTGCGTTTCGAGGCTGAAACCCCGGCGTATTGGCAATGGAACGGGAAAGAGCGCTTTGATCTACCTAGATAACAACGCGACAACTCTCATAGATCCCCAGGTCGTCGATCGCATGCATGAATTGCTGCAAATGCGACTTGCCAATCCGAGTAGCCAGCATGCTGCAGGTCGAAAAGCGCGACAAGTTGTGGAACACGCCCGGGAAGCCATTCTGAAACTTTGCGGTGGACGCACCCAGGGAATGGCCAGCGATCAACTCTTGTTTACCAGCGGCGGTACAGAGTCGAACAATCTCGCCATCCTCGGTCTTGCAGAAAACATCCCAGGTGCCATTGTCGTTTCCAACATCGAGCACCCGAGCGTACTGGCCGCCGCTGAACACGCAAAAACGTTGGGACGAAAAATTCGCTACTTGCCCGGTTCAAACGATGGCGTTGTTTGTTTAGACCGACTTGAGGAATGGCTGGCAACACAATCGACCAGTGGCCCGATCGCTTTGGTGTCGCTCATGCTTGCCAATAATGAGACCGGCGTGTGGCAGCCAGTCGCTCACGCGGCCGCCATGTGCCGGAAGGCAGGTGTCTTGATCCACACGGACGCTGTTCAAGTATTGGGGAAATCCAAAATGGACTTCGCTGCGTTGGACGTGGATGCAATGACGATTACGGCGCACAAGCTACATGGACCGGTTGGGATCGGCGCCTTGCTAGTGCGCCACAGCGTGCACATAAGTCCCCAACACTTCGGGGGATTTCAGCAACTGGGGCTTCGGCCGGGAACAGAAATGCCCGTACTTGCCGGCGGCTTTGAAGTGGCCGCGGCCAACGCCGTTTCGCATCTCGATGAACGCATAACCAAAATGAAAAGACTACGCGATAAACTTCAAGAAAAAATACTGGCCGCGATTCCAAATGCGATTGCGGTGGGTGCCCAGTCTTCGCGGTTGCCTCATACGTTGAGCATCGCGTTTCCGGGCGTCGATCGACAGGCACTGCAACTAGCCTTGGACCTGTCCGGTATTGCCTGCAGCACGGGATCTGCCTGCGCTAGCGGTTCCAGCCAACCATCGCATGTGCTCGCGGCCATGCAATTGGATCCGAAGGTCGTTCGAGGCGGCATCCGATTTAGCGTGTCCGCAGAAACACTCGATTCCGAAATCGACCAAGTCGTCAAATCGTTGGTAGGCATTGTGCCACGTCTTTTAGGAGACACAGCTTATTCGAGTTTTTCAAGTCCAGTCTCCAAACACCACCTAGGAATGTAAAGTGTCCCCACAAGTCTTCCCGGCATTCTGGGCTCTTGGGCTAGGTCACGACAAACGTTAAATAGAACGCCAGTACCAATTGAAAACAGGACACGCCTGCCGCAACTGGATGACCAAGTCGAGAACTACGCGTCACCATCGTGTAGATCGTCAACAAAACAATGATCGTTCCGATCGACTTCATCGCTATGAACAATGATAAGTTCGGCATCGATCCTTCCTGGATCCGATCCAGGTTCATCAACCAGCGCCCGATAGGATTCTCTTCCATCTGCTTGAGTGATCGCCAATAGCGGATTGTTAAGGAAATGTCGTAGACCGCAACCGATGCAACGACGATCAAATACGTCACAATGGACAGCGAGGTCGACGTCCAACGGTGATAGGCGGCCAGCAAGGCAAATCTTAAATCCGTGATTTGCGTTCCCAAGTTTTCGAAGGTGTTTCGAACTTGCGAATCAACCTGAGCAACTCTCAAAGCATCCATTTTGGTATTTCCTTCGATTAGCGTGCGGCTTGAACCGGTGCAACTATGTGTTTTGAAACGAAAAGCATGGCTCTACCGTCTCCATGGAATCGTTACATAGCGTCAATCGTGCCAATTGAGACTTATCAGGAGAATTGTTTCCCAACGCTCAAGCGATCGACTTAAAAAGGGCTTTCGGGTGCGTTTCCCGCCGTGGGCCTTTTTTGTGAATTTTACGTGCCCAATGAATTCGCAACGCCCCTGTCCAACGCGTCGGGAGAAGCTGTTCAAAACCATCGCTGCGTTCCAATAGGCAAATCAGAAGGCTGTTGAAGGTGAATTACTTCGCCATTAATGCGTGATCGCTTTGCGGGCAATCGTGATTTTCGCCAAAGCGACATAAGTTCGAGTACTAGATGGCGATGAGTAACGGTACGGGTTACGCCTTTAGGCAGTTATGCCGAACGTATCCAAACCGATAGAATTTGGCTAGATTTCTAGTATTTCCCAACGTTGCTTACAATTTAGGCTGTGAGAGGACTAAACGCTGAGGATCTCTTTCACCACACGTTGTTGCTCGACTCCAGTAAGGCGTTGTTCTAGGCCTTGGAACGGGAACGCGAATCGCGTGTGATCGATCCCCATGCAATGAAGGAGGGTTGCATTGAGATCATTAACATGCACTGGGTTTTCGACAATGTTGTAGCTGAAATCGTCCGTTTGTCCGTATTCAACACCACCCTGAATGCCTCCGCCAGCCATCCACATGGTAAAGCACTTAGGATGGTGATCGCGACCGTAGTTTTCTTTGGTCAACTTTCCTTGGCAGTAAATGGTGCGTCCAAACTCACCGCCCCAAACGACCAGAGTTGAGTCCAGCAGTCCGCGTTGCTTGAGATCCATGATCAAGGCCGCGCTGGCTTGATCCACGTCTCGACATTGGGCAGGCAGATCGGCGGCAATGTTCCCATGCTGGTCCCATCCGCGGTGCAAGAGTTGAACCACGCGGACTCCTCGCTCGACCATGCGACGAGCCAATAGAGTGCTGGCTGCGAACGTTCCGGGCGTTGTCACGTCAGGTCCATAGAGATCCAGTATGGACTTGGGTTCGTCGCTCAAATCCACCAAGTCGGGGACGCTGCTTTGCATCCGAAACGCCATTTCATATTGAGCAATTCGTGTTTGAATCTCTGGATCATGCAATTCCGCAAACCGCTGTTGGTTGAGTTGTCCAAGTGCGTCCAACATGGTGCGTCGATCCGCCGCGGTGACTCCATCCGGATTAGGTAGATAAAGGACCGGATCACCGCCAGTTCGAAGCGCTACGCCAGCGAACCGAGTTGGCAAGAAGCCGCTTGACCACATCCGAGTGAACAACGCTTGCGCCGCTGCGCTGCTCGTCCAGGTCGGAGTCAAAACGACGAACGCAGGCAAATTGTCGCTTTCGCTCCCTAAACCATAGGCAAGCCACGACCCCAAGCTTGGTTTGCCGGGGACTTCATTTCCGGTCATGACAAACGTGCAAGCCGGGTCGTGATTGATGGCGTTGGTGTGCACGGATTTCACGACTGCCAATTCGTCAACGATCTTGGCGGTATGCGGCAGCAATTCACTAACCCAACGCTGGCTCTGGCCATGTTGTGCGAATTTAAACTTGCTCGGTGCCACGGGAAATCGCGCTTGGCCGCTCGTCATGGTGGTAATGCGTTGCCCATTCCGAATGGAGTCGGGCAAGTCTTTATCAAACTGCGCGTCCATGGCTGGTTTGTAATCCCACGTATCTATTTGGGACGGCCCACCGTTCATATGCAAATAGATGATGGATTTCGCTTTAGGGGTAAAGTGCGGCAAGCCAGCCATGGGCGGGTAAACCTTGGGGCTGGCTGAGCCTCCGTCCGCTTGGCCGATGTTCGGACCGAATGCATTCGAGCCAGCCATCGCGGCCAGAGCCAGACCACCCATTCTCAACCCATTCGAGCCGAAGAACTGGCGACGTGTTTGCAACAAATGATGCTCAAAGAGAAGGCTATTCATGGCAGGATACAGGGGAAAGGACCGCGGCAAAGCTGCTCATTAGTAAAGCGACCACGCTAAAGCCAGCGGCAAAAGGAAAGCGGCCAAATAAAGTTGGACGCCAATAGTATATCCAATGACTAGTGGTTTTGCGTTAGATGAGCGGCAGAAATGCATTTACCGGGAGGCGAGGCCACCCCTATAAACATGCATTCATCGATTTTGTCCAACCAATTCATGGCTCGGGAGGGTGAGGCGGGTGAGGCTCCTGCCGAACCAGGGCGGTGCCAGCTCGGCAGGAGCCTCGCTCTCCCAAACGAAGTCAGCATTCAATGTCATTTCTTGACGCGTGTGGTCGCAACTGCCGAAAACTGATCCAACATGAGTTGCGTGGATTGCTTGAAACCGATCAGTGATTGGTCTTGAAGAAGGTGGCTTTTGTTGGCCTTAAGGATAGCTAGGGCCAGCGTTTGCTTGCGTTGCCAGTTTTCGAGGGTGAAATTTCGAATATCCGTGTACGGAACGTCAATTTTTGCCGCAATTTTTGGAATGACATGGAATCCATCCCTGGCCCGAACTAACGAAAAGTGCATCGTTATGTACAATCCCAGCACTCCGACTATCATCCCTAACGCAAAACTGCTGACTCGATTCATCCGCTTGAACTCCTATTCCAGGTGGCCGTTTCGGGCAGTGTTTACCCGTTTCCTATGGTTGATGTCCAGATCAACGATTGATTCTTTGTTTTGCCCATCCGTCGAGATGCTTTTACGAAAGTTTTATTTATGCCAAAACCAGCGATTTCGCAAACGCCGAACTCAGCCCAATGGGACTGGAATCTCCCCAAGTTGTTTATTCGTCGATGTCGGGAGAAGGGGGAGCATATCAAGATTTCGGATTCGACAGGTGCCCAATATAGCGGTTACAATTTGCTTCTGCGCACGCTCGTTCTGCGCCGCCTGTTGAATCGACAGGTGTTGAAGGCTGACGAGAAATTTGTAGGTGTCTTGTTGCCCCCCACGGTCCCGGGTGCGCTCACCAATTTTGCTCTGAGTCTTTCGGGACGGGTGGCAGTGAATCTCAACTACACGGTGAGCAACGCCATTATCAACAATTGCATTGAGCAGGTCGGCATACGCAACATCCTCACCAGTCGCAAGGTAATGGAGAAATTTAACATTCAGCCGTCGGCCAATTTGGTTTACATCGAGGACTTGAGAGAGTTCGCAACGGTATGGGACAAGCTGGTATGTTCGATTGCAGCCAAATGGTTGCCGCTACCGATGGTCGCTCGACAACTTGGACTCGACAAGCTCAAGAGCGAGGATTTATTGACGGTGATTTTTACGTCCGGCTCAACAGGAAATCCTAAGGGAGTACCGTTGTCCATGATGAACGTGGCGTCGAATGTTCAGGGGTTTGATCAAGTGATTCGCGTTTTGGACACCGACAACTTTCTTGGTGTTCTCCCTTACTTTCACTCATTCGGTTTTACGGTCTGTTTGTGGGGCGCGATGACCTTGCCATCCTCTGGCTGCTACCATTTCAATCCTACCGACGCGCGGCAGATCGGTAAAATGGCTCAGGCCAACAAATCTACGGTAGTGCTAGCGACCCCGACGTTTTTACGAACGTATTTGCGTCGTGTGGAACCAGAACAATTCAAGTCCGTCGAGATCGTGGTGGTCGGGGCTGAAAAGATGCCGATTGCGCTGGCCGATGCATTTGAGGAAAAGTTTGGTATTCGTCCCATCGAAGGCTACGGCACTACCGAACTCAGTCCAGTGGCCGCTGTGAATCTGCCTGAATCGCGGGCCGTCACGCCTGACAAAAAGGCCGGACTGCGAGAGGGTTCCGTAGGCAAGCCATTACCTGGAGTGTCGGCTCGCGTGGTTTCGCTTGAGAATGGATCCGTCCTTGAAACCAATGAGCCAGGCATGATCCAAGTGTCTGGTCCCAATGTGATGACAGGTTACTTGAAACAGCCTGAACTGACCGCCAAGGTCTTGAGGGATGGGTGGTACGAAACGGGCGATCTGGGGTACATCGATGACGATGGATTTGTCTTCATTACGGGGCGACAGAGTCGGTTCTCCAAAATCGGAGGCGAGATGGTGCCGCATATCCAAATCGAAGAAGCGATTATCGAAATCGTGGGGGAAAGTGAAGATGTGCTCAATGTTGGGGTAGCCAGCGTTCCCGATGAGAAAAAGGGGGAGCGGATCATCGTGCTTCATACGAAGCTCAACAAAACCCCGAGCGAGATCGTCAAGGGGCTGTCGGCCAAGGGACTTCCGAACTTGTTTTTGCCCTCCGAAGATAGTTTCTTTCAAGTGGACTCGATTCCGTTGCTCGGTACTGGCAAATTAGACCTGCGTGGTCTGCAGCAGTTGGCTTTGGAAAAAGCTAAGAAGGGAAGCTAAAGGCGAAAGGTGTTCAGTGTTCAGTGTTCAGTGTTCAGTGTTCAGTGTTCAGTGTTCAGTGTTCAGTGTTCAGTGTTCAGTGTTCAGAGTTCAGTGTTCAAATCTCAAATCTCAAATAGCAGATGGCAGATGGGTGATGGGTGATGGGTGAGACCGATTGATGCAGGGCCGCCCGATGGTCCGCAATAGCGCTCGGCCTGGATTTCTTGGGCCTGCCCAACCGGACGCCCACATCATTTGATAGACAACGACCAATCGATTTCAAAAATCCTATAACCATCTTGCAACTGCACAAGAATTACCGCGTACCCTCCAAATCCTGACGAATCCGGCAACGTTACCTGTTTAAGGTGACAATGCTGCTTGACGGCACATCACCACGGGGCCATGATCAAGGGCGCAAAAGCAGATTTCCAATCCATTCAGGCAACGTTTCATTTGTCTTATGTGACCAAGAATGGTAACGTACAAAATGAAGACTCATGTGTTCTTATTTATTGTTGGCATCGCTTCGATCGCCGTAAGCCCACTTTTGTTATCTGCGGTGGTTTCCCAGACTTCTGTGGCCGCGGACAACGTCTCCCCGGAAATCGGCTCGATTATTCCGGACCTGCGATTCAAGGACATCCGAGCACTGCCTCGAAGCTTATCGGAAATGGGTACCCCCAAAGCCTGGGTGATCGTTTTCACGACCACGCAATGCCCACTGGTCCGACAAACGCTGCCAAAGTTGGTTGAACTTCACAAGACGCATAAGGATAGCAATGTGCAATTCGTTGCGATCAATGTCGGGGCCGAGGACACGATCCGAGAAATGGCTGCGCAAGCCATTGATTTCGAGGTGCCGTTCGCGTTCGTGAAAGACGTCGACCATTCTTGTGCCAAATCCCTTGGAGTGCTCCGAACTCCTGAAGTTGTCGTACTTGATCAGGACAGGCGGCTCCGATATCGAGGCCGGGTGGACGATCAGTTGCGACTCGGCGGGTCGCTTCCCAAGGCGACTCGGCGAGATTTAGAGGAAGCGATGAAAGAAGTCTTAGAGGGACTGCCGGTAAGTAAGCCGGAGACTGCCGTCGATGGCTGCTTGATTTCACCGCTCCCAAAGCTGGATTCCACCACAAAAGTTCCTGAATTCTATGGCGAAGTCGATACGATCCTTTTTCAGCACTGTGCAAAATGCCATCGACCAGAAAGCTCCGCCCCATTTTCTCTTCTGTCCATCGCCGATGCCTCGTCCAACGCGCTGATGATCGCCGAAGTCGTTCGCGACCAAACCATGCCGCCATGGTATGCCAGCAAGAATCATGGTGTGTTTCAAAACGATCCGTCACTATCACGTGAAGAACGGGACACGCTGCTGCGTTGGGTGGAGACGGGGTGCACGGTCGGAAACATTTCTGCAAGCAAGTCAGTGCCTGACGCGCCAACGACCGACTGGCGAATTGGTACACCCGATCTAGTGATCACCATGCTGGAGCAGCATTCGGTACCTCCCACTGGCTTCGTAGATTACAAGTACAGTGTCTTGCCGTACATTTTCCTCAATGACACTTGGGTCGAAGCTGTTGAAATCAAACCTAGCAACCGCAGCGTAGTGCACCACTGCAATTTGGCCTTCGTCACCAATGACGGTGCGAGTGAAGAGACGTTTATTACTGGCTATGTTCCTGGCGGACAACCACTCGATCTAGGTCGATTCGACAACGGTGTGGCATTGCAGATTCCAAAAAGGGCAGGACTAGGCCTGCAAATTCACTACACCACGACAGGTAAAAAAGAGGCTTGCCGAATTCAAGTCGGCTTAAAATTTCCTCGCGGCGTCGTTCAAAAGAAGTTTCGCCATTTCCTGCTGGATCCACGCCGTTGGAATATCCCACCCTACGATCCTGCCTTTGAGATCCGCTCCAGCCATTCCATGGAGCACGATGCGACATTGCTGGGATTGTTTACGCACATGCATGTGCGAGGTCGTGACATGACGTTTTATTCGGTCACGCCGGATTCCAAAAGGGAAGTATTACTGCAGCTTCCAAATTACAATTTTGAATGGCAGTTGGGGTACGAGATACGGGCTGGCGAGAAGCATTTGTCCAAAGGCACGATCGTGGAAGCGGTCGCTCACTACGATAACTCAGTCTTCAATGCCTACAACCCTGACCCCAGCAAAGCCGTCCGATACGGTGCTCAGACGGTTGACGAAATGTTTAACGGGTTTGTGTTCTATGTCGCTGATGATGAGCAGTTGAACTTAAAAGTCGACCCTAAAACTGGCCGGGAGCAAAAAGAGTAAACCATTCATGTCGAACCAAAATAATCGGCATCCCATCGCACGCCCAAACTGGAGGTTCAACCAAAGTCCAGCGAATCCACTGCAACTGATTTGTTGGGCCATCGTTGCTATAAGTTGCTTCGGTCGAATCGCTCCTTGTTTGGGACAACTCGATCTCCATTCCGGAGGCTACTTTCAGGAGCGAATCCAACCGATCCTTGCGGCCAAATGTTGGTCATGCCACGGTCCCAAAGTACAAAAGAGTAGCTATCGACTGGATGTGCGTTCGATTGCATTTGGAGGTGGCGATCACGGTGAGCCACCCATCGTACCGGCAAAGACCGATGCAAGTTTGATATTGAAATACGTATCGGATTTAAATTCCGAGTTGGCCATGCCTCCGAAGGATAGCCAGCAACCGCGATTGACCGAGGCGGAGGTCGCAAGCTTGGCTGAATGGATTTCGGCAGGCGCGGTTTGGCCCGATTCTGCCAGTTCCGCTGTGGAAAATCCATTGGATTGGTGGAGCTTCCAGCCGATGCGCAAGGCGAAGCTACCAAACGCGGAATCCAATCCGATCGATGCATTTGTAATGACAAAGCTCTTCGACAACGGCTTAATGATGTCACCTCCTGCCGACGCTCGTACTTTGGCGCGTCGACTTTATTTTGATTTGATCGGGTTGCCACCGACTCCAGAGGATTTGGACGCATTTGAAAGGAATTCGCAAGTCGACGCTGTGGCGGCATGGGATCAGCTTGTCGAAAAACTCCTAAATATGCCACAGTATGGAGAACGATGGGCAAGGCACTGGCTGGATGTGGTTCACTATGGTGACACACACGGATACGACAAGGACAAGCCTCGACCGAACGCGTGGCCCTACCGCGACTATGTGATCCGTGCGCTCAATGCAGACAAACCCTACGCTCGATTCATCGAAGAGCAGATTGCAGGTGATGTTCTTTGGCCGGACACGCGGGATGGGATAGAAGCTCTGGGCTTTGTGGCTGCAGGCCCCTGGGATTTCATCGGCCACGCAGAAGTTGCCGAATCGAAAACGGATGGAAAAATCGCCAGGCATCTCGATAGGGACGACATGGTTTCGAATACCATCGGTTCGTTTTGTAGTGTGACTGTTCACTGCGCACAGTGCCATCAACATAAGTTCGATCCGATCTCCCAGGAGGATTACTATCGCCTTCATGCCGTCTTTTCTGCATTGGACCGAACCGATCGCAAGTACCATCGTGACGAAGTCGATCAAAAGCGGTTTCTAGCGCTCGAACGTGTGAAAACAGAGACAGATCTGGCATTGAATCAGATCGAAGAACCTCTACAACGTCTAGCTGGCGGGGCGTATTCCACCCTTACCAAGCGAATCGAAAACGCGAAGAAGGCAACCGATAAAAATGCTAACAAGGGTGCCGAATTCGGTTACCACAGCGCGATTTCGCCCAAGCAGGATAATCCCAAGTGGGTGCAAGTGGACCTTGGCCAGCGTACTGAAATCGAGCGAGTCTCCTTATTGCCATGTTACGATGACTTCAACTCCATCGGTGCAGGCTTTGGTTTTCCGGTTCGCTTTAAGGTGGAGGTAAGTGACGACCCCGAGTTTAGGAATGGAGTGATTCCATTTTTGGATAGATCGCACGAAACGACTACGGAGGATGTAAAGAACCCGGGCCTGCTGCCAGTCACGATTCATGGTGACAAGGAAGGTGGCGAGGCTGGACGTTTTATACGTGTTACCGCCAGTAAACTCGCTTCTCGCAGCAATGATTTTATTTTCGCCTTAGCGGAGCTTCAAGTATTCGATCGTTCGAACACGAACGTTGCTTTGGGGCGCGAAGTGACGGCGCTGGACTCCATTGAGGCAGCGCCGCGTTGGCGAAAAACCAACTTGACCGACGGACTCTTTCCCGAACAGACCACTGGCGATGTGAAAGAAACGCTCGTTCAAGAACGTGAGTTGCTCCTCTTGACGCATGCAGACGATGCCACCAAAAACAAACGACAGCAATTGCTTGCGGCAAAGAAGCGAATCGAAGCTGACTTGAAAAAACTGCCGGAACCTAGTTTGGTCTACGCCGGAGGTATCCACAACGGCAGCGGCACCTTCGCGGGTACGGGTGCTATGAATGGAAAACCGAGGCCCATCTTTCTGCTTGTCCGTGGACAAGTAAGTCAGCCAGCAGCCGAGATGTTTCCAGGAACACTTTCCGCACTCCCATTTCGTCCATCCGTCTTCACGCTTCCGCCAGAGCATCAGGAAGGTGATCGCCGAGTTGCATTGGCTCAGTGGATCACCGATCCAGTGAATCCGCTCACGTGGCGGAGCATTGTCAACCGAGTTTGGCAGTATCACTTTGGTCGCGGCTTTGTTGATACGCCGAATGATCTCGGGCACAAAGGCAGTTTGCCCACTCATCCTGAGTTGCTCGATTGGCTGGCCGTGGATTTTCGCGATGGTGGTGGGTCGCTCAAGCGATTGCACCGCATGATTGTCATGAGCGCCACCTATAAGCAATCGTCTATGAGCAATGCGGCGAGCGAAAAGCTAGATTCTGGCAATGCGCTGTTGTGGCGGCAGAATCGGCGACGCTTAGAAGCCGAAGCCATTCGCGATTCCGTTCTTGTTGTAAGCGGTACGCTGGACAGGACCATGGGGGGGCCTGGTTGGCAAGATTTTGTCGTCGAGCATCCCGAGCATTCACCCCATTATGAATATGACTTGGCCGATCCCGAGGACGTGAAGACATGGAGGCGATCTGTCTATCGATTTATTGTGCGTTCGCAGACGCAGCCTTGGATGACCTCGTTGGACTGCGCTGATCCATCCATGCGGGTCGACAAACGCAATGAGAGCCTGTCAGCGATTCAGGCTTTGGCATTGCTCAACAATGGATTCATGCTGACCCAAGCCAAGCACTTTGCGGAACGTGTGATGCGAGAATCGGATGATGTGGCCGTACAAGTCGATACGGCATATCGATTGGCTCTTGGCTTTGTGCCATCCGAGTCAAAGCGGATTCAGTTGATCGATTTTGCAAGGATGCATGGGATGCCTTATTTGTGTCGTGTTCTGTTCAACTTAAACGCTTTTACTTTTGTGGATTGAGTGGATTGAACATGCAATCGCGACGATCCTTTCTACTGGATTCTGGAGGTGGTCTTGGCAGCATTGCATTGGCATCACTTTTGGCCAGCGATGGTGAATTGCATGCGAGCGATACGAGCGATGCGAGCGATGCGCTGGTCCGGAATGGTGAAGCGATTGGGCTTCATCATGCGGCCAAAGCCAAACGGGTCGTTCACTTCTTTATGTCTGGGGCAGCTAGTCATATCGATTTATTCGACTACAAGCCAGAACTCGTCAAGCGGCATGGACAGGCGAGCGACTTTGGGGAGCCCGTCGAAGCCTTCCAGAATGGTCTTGGGCCATGGTTGAAACCGGTTTGGGACTTCAGGCCCTACGGGGATTGTGGGAAGCTGCTGAGCGACACCGTTGCGCCCTTGGGCTCGGTCGCAGATGATATTGCTTTCGTTCACAACATGGTCAGCAAATCTGGCGTTCACAGCGCTGCAACTTTATTGCAAGCGACTGGATTTTTAGTGCCCGGATTTCCAGGGGCAGGCTGTTGGGTTAGTTACGGTTTAGGGTCGGTCAATGAGAATCTACCGGCGTTCGTGGTTTTGCCAGACCACCGAGGCTTTGGATCCAATGGCGTTAAGAATTGGGATTCTGCGTTTTTACCGGCACAGCACGCCGGAACCATTATTTATCCCGGTAGATCGGAACCGATTGCAGACCTGTTTCCTCACAAAGCGGGAACGTTTGTCACCAAACAGGGTGAAAAGCGATCTCAGGAGTTGATGGTGGAGCTCAATCGAGAGCATGCGGCAACCAGGACGGGGGACTCAAGATTGGAGGGCCGGATACGCAGTTATGAGCTTGCGGCCAAAATGCAACTTGCTGCGCCGGAGGCATTGGACTTCACCAACGAGTCAGTAACTGCGATGAAACTGTATGGCTTGGAGCGCGGTCCGCAGGCCTGGGAAAAAGAGATCAATGCCGAGGAAGAAACGTATCACTTCGGACAAAAGTGTTTGGCTGCGAGAAGACTGTTGGAACGCGGAGTACGCTTCGTGCAGATTTGGAGTGGAAATGACAATGGATTTCCGCGACGAAATTGGGATTCGCACGAAGATGTCCAGCGCGATCACGGGCCGCTTGCGATGGGTATGGCGAGAGGCTGTTCCGCCTTTATACAAGATTTGAAGCAGCGCGGGATGTTGGAAGAAACGCTCATTCTTTGGACAACGGAGTTCGGTCGCATGCCATCTTCGCAAGGTGGGAAGGGGCGCGATCACAATCCGTTTGTCTTTACGAATTGGCTATGCGGTGGTGGTATCAAGGGTGGGATGACTTACGGCGAAAGCGACGCGTGGGGCTACAAGCCACTGGACCGAAGCAATCCAACGCAAGTCTATGACATTCATGCGACGATCCTGCATCAGCTAGGATTGGATCACACCAAGCTGACACTTCGAAACAACGGAATCGACCGCCGTCTCACCGACGTTCACGGGAGAGTTATCCGGGAATTGCTCGCTTAGGCGAGCGGCGATGTAAAAACTACCAATCACAACCCGAAACGTAAGTGAGGGACCCGCGAAATTGTCCCTCGCTTACACTTCGGGTTGGGATACTCCAATCTGCCGCTCGCCTTAGGCGACAAGCAGAACGCAATCTATCGACGCAGGAATTGATCACATTAGAATTGAAATCGATACTCGATTCGGAAGATTTCCTCGTACCAATGTTGCGTCGTCAACGCTTGACCAAATCCAGCGTAGAGCTGATCGCCATGGAAATTTGCCCGAACGCCAAGCTTAGCATTAACGATGGTGTCCCCTACCGCACTCGAAACCGTTCCGTTGCCTGTGGTTTCCAAGCCGTCGAGAACGGTCCATCCGACGATTTCCAAAACAGGGGAGAACGTTGGATGGCAAGAGCAGCCGGACTGCGAGTCGTAGCTGATTCCGGTACCGTAGCGAAGAATGGTTCCTGGGAACGAAGCCGAAGTCACGGGCACCCAAGTTTTAAACTCACTCTCTAAAGCCCAACGGTCATCGAGCTTGAAGTAGTTTAGCAATGCCGGTTCGACGTTCACGTTGCCCGTACCAAGTCGACGAGCATCGTTGCCGGTTGGCAGGTAGGTGCGAAACTGGAAAGTAGTGCAGCTCCGTGCGTCAGACAATAAGACTGCTTTGAAACCAAGGTTGATATCGCCAACACCAGAAGTGTTATCCGCAATGTCCGGGTTGATCCATCGAAACGGTGTTTCGATAAAGCCGGAGAGCCAATCGGTCCGCGCGAGCTCTAAGTAACTCGAGAACTCTTGATAGTCGACATCTCCAGCCGGTACACCGGGATTGGAGGCATAAAAAAACTCCGCTCGGTCGGCTGGTGAAAGGCCATAGCCTGAATCGAAGCGCACTCGAAAACGATTTCCAATCGTCGCAGAATCAATGTAACCTACGTTGGTTGGGGAAGTGGAAACTGGAAAGTCCTGAGCGGAGGCCATCGTAGAAAAGCAGAAGCACGTTATTCCAAGTACCAGCAATGCGTCGAGCGTGGATGACGTCTTCATTTTCAAATGTCCTTCGAATCCAATCTTTTCCTGCCACTTTGCGAATGCTTCGGCGATTCTCCGCCGAATCTTAAATCTCTCTCCAGTCACTGATACAAACGCCGCGGCAATAGCTAGCGATTGACTCCGAGTAGAGTGTAGCTCGGCACTCCGTGCCGAGAAGAACCGCCTGGAGCGCCGAGCTAACGGCACTTCGGACACAGCCGACAAAAGTAGCAGGCACGCTCCGTCGTGCCGTCCGCTGGAGTGAATTTACAATGATTGCTGGTGAACGGCACATGGAATGTGCCTACTACTTTGACTTTGGTCGGCTGTGTCACTCCGTGCCGAGAAGAACCGCCTGGAGCGCCGAGCTAACGGCACTTCGGACACAGCCGACAAAAGTAGCAGGCA
>JANMLD010000223.1:0-12776 GCA_031372345.1 Pirellula sp. | reverse complement strand
ACCCGACGCGTGCATCGCGCGATATGGCTATGGTCCACGCGGCAATTTATGATGTCGTCAATGCGATCGAAGGTCGCAGTGGGTATTACGTGACGACTGCTGCGCCTGTTGGAGTTTCGCTGGAAGGGGCAATTTCCGGGGCTGCGCATCAAGTATTAACTTATCTATTTCCTACGCAGCGTAAGTTGCTCGACGGCGTTCTGACGACATCGCTAACGCGTGTACCGGATGGTCCGACTAAATTGCCGAGCGTTGAATTTGGTCGACAGATTGGTGACGCCATCATCGCGTTGCGAGCGAACGATGGTTGGGACAAGTTTGTCGAACATGCTTCGGCAACGGAACCAGGGAGTTGGCAACCGACGGCACCGTTGTACGCAGTGGCCTTGGATCCGCAGTGGTCTGATTTGCAACCTTGGGTCATGACAACACCCAATCAGTTTTTGCCTTCTGGCCCTCCGTCGCTCGCCAGCCTTCGGTGGGCGGATGCCTACAACGAAACAAAAACATTGGGCTCCCGCAGTAGTACTGCGCGGACCGCCGACCAAACGCAAGTCGCTAGGTTTTGGGCAGATGGCGCAGGTACGTCAACACCGCCCGGGCATTGGAACGCGCTGGCTGGGCAGATCGCGACCGCTGCTGGCAATAGTATTTCGGAAAATGCCCGACTGTTCGCCATGCTGGATATCACGCTGGCAGATGCGGCCATTGTTGCCTTCAATGCCAAGTACACCGACGATTTCTGGCGACCAATCACGGCGATTCAAAATGGTGGCGCCGATGGCAACGACTTGACTATTGCCGATGCTGCTTGGCAACCTTTTTTGGCGACGCCAGCGTTTCCCGAATACGTTTCTGGCCACAGCACTTTCAGCGGTGCCGCTGCCGCCGTGATGACAGCCGTGTTTGGTAGTCAATACTCGTTTAGCGTTACGTCCGAGGGACTCAGCGGCGTCTCGCGATCGTTTGCGAATTTCGACGCCGCCGCTGCCGAAGCCGGTCGCAGTCGTATTTATGGCGGAATCCATTATGAGTTTTCCAATGCAGACGGCTTCTCAGCAGGACGTAAGTTGGCCCAATACGTCCTCAAGTCCTTTGACACTTCCACCGATACGATCGCACCACGCGTTCTCTTTGACGCGGAGTCTGGTAGGTCGACGTCGACTAATCCTAAAATTTCCGGTCGAGTCCTCGATAACGTATCGGGAGTGAGATCCTTAACCGTGGCGGTGGATGGCGGCCCAGTGATCCCGGTTTCGTTCGACGCTCAGGGCCGCTTCACGTTCAACACGTCACTGCCCCTGAGTGGGCTTGCCGACGGACCGCACTCCGTTTCGTTTGTCGCGACTGACGCTGGTGGCAATGCCAGCAACGCGGTAACGCGAACGTTCACGCTCGATACCATCGCTCCCAATGTCGCGATTCAGTCACCGACCACCGACAGCAACATCGATGGTGACACGTTGTTAACGGGGACAGTTGGTACGGAGGGTTCGCCGATTGTCGCGCTCGGTTACAGCTTCAGCGGTCAGCCAACCATACCGATCCAATTTAGTTCACAAACGGGCGAATTCAACGCGCGGTTCGAGCTAGCGAAACTCGCGCCAGGAGCGACCGTGCTGAGCATTCGTGCCAGTGACGCGGCTGGTAACACGACCACAAAATCGATCAACCTCAGTCTTGCAACGCGAATCCCTTTTAACATCGATCGATACACTCCTCTCAATGGAGCCGTTGATGTCGGTACGACCTATCGCCCTCAAGTTTTCTTTTCGCGTCCGGTAAATCCCGCTTCACTAACGTCAGCCAATTTTTACGCGACCGGTCCGTCCGGGGTTAAGCTGCCTGCCAATATCGTCCCATCTGGAGATGGCAGTTTCGCTTGGTTATTTTTCACGCAACCGATGCCGAGCAGTTCTAGAATCACGGTTCACCTTGATGGCTCAACGATTCTGGCGGCGGGCGATGCGGCAATGCTTGACGCTGACAACAACGGGACTGCTGGCGGCCAGTTAAGCTTTGATTTTAGTACTGTAAGTCTCACACCACTCATTGGAACGTCGCTTTCAGGGAAAGTACTCGATGTGGGTGGCGACTTGAAGCCGATGACATTCGATGATGTTCGAGTCGGACCTGACCAAATCATCAACACCGCCGACGATGTATACCTGTTACAGATTGCGGGAGCCAAGGTTTTCATTGTTGGACTTGAAAATCAGTTTGTGCTCACCGACACGCAGGGCAATTTTCGGTTCGACTCTGTGCCCGCCGGCAACGTGAAGCTGGCGATCGACGGCCGCACAGCCACCAACGCGTCAGCCGGAACGTTCTTTCCAGAGATGGTGATGGACCTCAGACTCGAAGCGGGCCGCGCAAACACCGTCATGGGAACGATGGGAACATTGGAGCAGCAAGCCGCCAATCGCGATCGGATGGAGGTTTATCTGCCACGGCTGCAGACGTCGATCTTGCAGAGTGTCAGCGGCACAGCGCCCACGATGATCAAGGTGGGCTCTGACGCGGCCCAGAACATCACGCCCGAACAACGCGCCATGCTAACGCTGCAAGTGCAACCGGGCAGTATGCGCGATCAGAATGGCAACCTCGTCGCGGCGGGGCAAGTTGGCATCAGCACGGTCCCGGCGTCGCTGGTACGCGAAATGCTGCCACCAGGGTTGTTGCAACATACGTTCGACATCACCGTGCAATCGCCAGGGGTGACCAACTTTGCCACGCCGGCGCCGATGACCTTCCCCAACCTGTTCGGGGCAAAGCCGGGCGAGCAACTTAACTTTCTGTCGTTCGACCACACTACGGGGCGACTCGTGATCGAAGGCTCAGCGACGGTATCCGCGGATGGCCTTTCCGTTTCCACCAATCCCGGCACCGGAATTACCCATCCCGGCTGGCACGGGTTGACGCCACACGGCAGTCCGACAAGGCCGGACAAAAATGATGATAACGTTGCAGCACTCGGCACCGATTTCAGCTACTCGATCAAGACGGAGGTAGTGTCCGACCGGCCAGCGGAACCCGCTGCCGTTGCGGCTAGCGCCATGCGCAGCGCCCAAGGCGTTGGCGATCACCTCCTCGTCAATAGCAGCGAGCGCATCCGATTCTCGGTTACTAACGATACCAATCTGAGGAGAAGCGACGGATCCTATGTGCGAGTCGAGTTCACCGTCGATCCAATGATTGCTCACGACTATGTTGACGGATTGAAGTACACCGTCTTCAAGTTGTTTCCTGGGGTAACAGCCAATTTCGATTTTACGATCAAGACGCGAAACATCCTAAAACTAACCAATGACGAGTTGATCGGCGTCAAGTATCACCTGGAAGTGACAAAGGTTTCCAAAAACGGCGTTAAGGAGCCTCTACCGCAATCGGGCGACTATTATGCCTATCGCTATGTGGACGCCATGGACGACAACGCTTCGGACGGCATCCTCCGCTTTGCGCCCACCATCAATGACGGCGCCGGCGGGCACGTGCGTACGAGGCCGGTGGAATACCGTGGGGACCCGGCAGCGTTTCCCAAGTTAGAGTACGTGGCAGCAGATCCTGCCAATCCGCACTACCGTATCGAGATGGAGCCACTCCCTCCGCGTAGCGTTTTGACATTTGACCCAACACAGACTGCCAAGGACCGGCTGGGAACTCTCTCTATCAAAACGCCGGGACAGAATTCTAGGACAGTCACCCGATCGTCCTTCAATCCCTTTTTGACTCTCATTGGCTCGGGCGTCGCCCCGAAAGACCTGTACTTCAATATGCCAGGACTGGAAAACGAACTAAAGCGACTTCTCGACGAACTTGTCAACGGACAAACCACGCAACAGGTGGAATTGGCCTACATCGAACGCCCTGGTGTCGACAATTCCATGATGAAATTCAAGCTGGAATACGGCACCCAGCCGCTCACACGTGAATTAACCATGGCTTCCACCGATCGCCAAGTGCAAGAAGCATTGGAAGAGCGCACGGGTGGGCCTGGCAGCGTTACCGTCACTGCAAGCAACGATGTAGAAATCGTAGCGACAGGTCCGAACAAAGGCAAAACCAGAGTCTTCCGGCGATATGAGATTACCATTCCACTGCACAACTCAACTCCGGATAAGCTGCCGGTGAAACTGGACGTCATTCATACTCATGGCAACTTCGGCGAACGAATCGACTGGAATGTGAACGACGCCACGTCGCGCATCTCCCCTAACGAATATGCCATGTTCTTCACGGACGCGGATCGTCGAAAGTTTGCCGACGCGGCATTCCAAGTTTTCAATAATGCGTTTCAGCCGTTTGTCGATCGAGGTGAGATCGTGATTCACCCGGAAGGCCTGCCTGGCGCTGACTACAACGTCAATTGGACTTCGTCGGCACGTGATCTTTTTGGCCTCGATGTGGGCGCGTCGGTCGGGTATGAGAAATTGGAGGACCTGGTTCGGACACGAACGAAATTCAATCCGGCACAGCAAAGCTATCTACTCGCGGAAGCACGAGATATTGAGCACAAGGGCTTCAACGGTGGCAAAACTGGCATTGAAGCGTACGTTGACAACCACTTCGAATTCTTCTACCCGTTTTGGGACGCACCCTTCGACATCGTGACGCAGGAACTCGGCTTCACAGCGGCGCATGAACTGGGCCACGCCTTGGGATTGCCCCACAGTTCAAATCTTGCCGCCACGAATTTTGTCGATGAGGTCCAGAGTTTAGTCTTAACGGATGGAGCACCGGGCGACACATTTGTCCTTGATTTTGCCGGTGAGTTGACCGGCACAATACCACAGCGAACCGACCCTATTGCACAGGATGCCAGCGCCCTTGAAGTTCAGGAGGCGCTCCAAAAACTACCAACATTCCGCGATATCCCGGAGCAGGTGCGCGTTGAAGGTCTTGATGGCGGCCCCTTCGAAATTAGATTTGCCGACCGAGACACCAGCGGGATACCACAGATGCTTCGCGGAGCCCGTCTTCCGCTATTGAGAGGTTTTGGAACCGGGAATCTTATAGTCACCGCGTCGCCCTCTGTCCCAGGCGGGTTTGATCGCAAAGTCACTTTCGACACCGTCACATTTCCCACTCCTACCAGTCCCAGGGAATCCAGCTCTACCGATATCATGAACTCCGGCAATGCCGGAGTGCCTTTGAAGTTTCAAGACAAGGTTTCTGGTGCCGGCTTGCGATTCGGAGCGCGCGGGGACTGGACGATTAGCGACGCACAAGCATATGTCAGTTTCTTGATTAAGTTAGCTGCTTCCGGAAGGAAACTCAACTTTTCTAGAGATGTGATTTTGAAGGAAGGAGACCAGCCGCTCGATCCTTTTGACTTTACCATTGGAGGTGGATCGCTCTTGGAGCTGTTCGACAACGGCTCGCAGCTCATCCCCGACACGACCGATTTCGGACAAGCGTCCACGTTCGTTCCCTCGGTACGTCATTTTAGTCTTACGAACCTCGGCAGCGAAAACGCAACCGTTCGCAGCATCGGCATCACCAAAGGGAACGCGGTTTTTTCACTGCCGACAATCCCGGTCACCGTTGTGGCGCCAGGCAAGTCGCTCGACTTCGACGTCACGTTCGCCCCCGACTCGATCCTCTCGTATGAGGGCACGCTCTCGATCAATTCGGACGTCGATGGTTTTCGCGGTGAGTTTGATCTGATCGGCGACGGCCACCCTCCCAATACCCCCAGCATCAAGCTCGGTTTCTACAACAACCTGCAATGGGCGCCCGTGGGACAGTTGACCAGCTTTGCGGGGGCCGGGACCGATAACCATGGGAAGCTGACCAACGTTGGCTCCGCCCCGCTTATCATCACCGAGTTTCGTGTCGCCGCTGGGCAGGGTTTCGGCGAATGGACGACGGCCACCCTCACGCAACCTATTACGCTAGCGCCGGGGCAGAGCACAGGCATTCCCTTTGCCTTCCGCGCCAGCAAAGCCGGCCTGCGCCCCGGTACCATTGAAGTCCACAGCAACGATCCGCGCACGCCCATTTTGCGCGTGCCGATCGTCGCGACCGGCGTGATCACCAACGACAAGGGCTTCACCTTTGAAGGAGCCGACAAGGGCAACGACTACGTCGCTATCGACGACATGCTCAGTTACACCAACAATTTGCCCGAACTGCGCACCAAGAGCGATTACAAGGGCAATTGGCAGTTCTTCCTGCCAGCCGACACCGGTGTGCATGTCACCACGTTTGATCCCGTCAGCGGGCTCGTTTCCCATAGCTCACAGTTCACCAACGCAGCCGGTGTCCCAACGACAATTTGGCCAGGTACTTTTGTCCCGAGCGTTTCTCCCGATACCGATGGGGACGGCCTCCCCGATGATGTCGAATTTGCAATTGGCACGAATCCGAACAAGATCGATACCGACGGCGACGGCAAAAACGACTTCGCCGAGATCGACAACGGACAAAACCCCATCGATGACCGCCCCTCGACCAGCGGCATCGTCTCCGCGCTGCCCACCGGCAGCACCGCGCTCGATATCAAACTGGCCGTTGATTTTCGCGATTCGTCGCGCTCCTTGGCATATGTCGCCTCGGGGAACTCAGGTCTGACGATCGTCGATGTCACCGATTTTGCGCGACCCATCGCTATTTCGCAGCTCGCTGCGCCTGGCGTCATCAACAATGTGTCGCTCGATGTGGTCCGCAAACTCCTGGCGGCTGCGAGCCCGACCAACGGTGTCCATCTGATCGATGTGGCCGATCCGTCTCGGCCGACCTTGCTCCGCACGCTCCCCCACGAAGGGACCGACCCGGTCACCGCGGTGGAGCTCTATGACGGGCTCGTTTACGTAGGCGTCGGCGGCAAGATTCGGGTTTTTGACGTGCAAAGCGGTGAGTTGAGCTCCGATTTTGACCTCGGCGCGCAGCGCGTTCTGGGAATGTCGCGCAGCGGCGATCGGTTGTACGCCACGCTCCTCGACACGGCCTCCAGTCAGCGCCTCCTGCGAATCTTCGACATCTCTACCGCCGGCCTGACGGCGCGCGGCTCCGTGGTTTTGCCCGGCATCACCGCGGCGGGCGATCCCTATTTCACGAACGACATAGAACGACTCAAAGACATCATCATTCAGACTCCGGCTGGGCCAATTGTCGAGACAATTCGAGTGAGAAGCGACGTGGTCTGGATTCCGGCCGGCGACCGGGTCGTTACGGTCGATGTGGCGAACCCGCTAACCCCTGAAATCATCACGAGCGCCGCGACCATTGCCCAAGGGGGCGCTGCCGACATCGAGCTCAACGGCTCGGGGCTTGCCGTGGTTGCCGGCTTTGTCAATCCAGGCGGGAGCGCGATCGTCCTTCAAACGCCCTATCCGAATAACACCAATCAGATCTTTACCCGGTTCACGTTACCTTCCTTTGGCCAGGCGATCGCGCTCAGCTCGGGACTCGCCTATGTCGCCGATGGCGCAAGCGGTCTGCAATTGGTGAACTTCCTACAGCGCGATACCGGCCTCACGCCGCCCACGATCGGTCTCAATCCGCTTGCGGGTGACATTAACCCCAGCCAAGCGGGCGTCCAACTGTTTGAGGGGGCGACCATCACCCTCGGCAATCGCATCACCGACGATGTGCAGGTACGTAAGGTCGAGCTGCTGGTTGATGGAACGGTCGTGCGGACGGAATTGTCGTACCCCTACGAGCTGACGACCGTGCTACAAACTATCGCCCAGACCGGCAACCAGGCGGTGCTGCAGGTGCGCGCCACCGACACCGGGGGCAATAGCACGTTGTCTGCCCCGATCGTGATTGACGTCTTGGCCGACACCACGGCACCGACGATTAGCGCGCTCGATCCCCCCAGCGGCAGCACCCAACCGATCTCGCGCCGCAAGGTGACGATCAAGTTCTCGGAAGCACTCGATCGCTCGACGGTCGTTCCCGCCAATTTCGTCCTGCGAGGGCCCAGCGGGCCGATCAGTCCGATCTCCACTGACCTGCGGCAGCGTGATACGCAAATCGAGATTCTCTACCCTCCGCTGGCCCAGGGGGCGTACACGTTCACCACGCATGCGGCTCTGGTGAAGGATCGCGCGGGCAATGCGCTCGGTGCGGCCGACGTCAGCTCGACATTCACGGTGGCGGCCGCCGTGTTCGTGCCGACGATTCGCTGGGTCAACGACGCGGGGGGCGATTGGGGCAACGCCAACAACTGGCGCGATGTGGCCACGAACTTGCCACGGGTTCCCGCCACGACCGACGACGTCAAGATCGACGTGCCGACAGACGCCCAAATCACGCTTAGTACTGGCATGATCACCGTTAATAGCGTTGTTTCCAATGAGCGCTTCCAAATTACAGGCGGCCAACTCAACGTTACCGACACCATCCAAGTCAATAACACGTTTTTGTTGCGTGGACCGGATCCCAGCAGTTTTTCGAACCTATTTGCAACGCTCAGTGGAACGGTGCTGCGCGGCGTTGGTGGCGAGGGGCTAACGATTGGCCGCCAAAGCCGACTCGTCGCGGCTACCTTACAGACAGACGTGACGATCAACGAAGCGGGTACCATTTTGCGGGTCGCAGGTGGCCTTGCGATAGAAGGGACGCTCACGATTGGCGCGCCGAATGTTAGAATGGTGGTGGAAGGAACGCAGACCTGGTCATCAGGAACCATCGTCACGACCGGCGCCACTCCGGCATCCGCGCTGATGAATATCTTGTCTGCCGGCAATTCGACGCTCACCATTGGTCAGGATTTCACATTCCGGGCTCAGGTCCAAATGTATTCTGGCAACGGCGACTCCTTTGGATCCGGTTTGCTAAGCGTCATCAATCGCGGGACGATCACGGCGCTCGCTTCCACCCCAGCGACTAGGTTCGGAGTGTTTACGCGAACCGAGTCGTTCACCAACTACGGCACGATTAACACGCTAGACCGTGGCTCGTTGTCGATCGAGGACAAGACTTTTATCAACACCGGGACCGGTCGGATCAAAATCAGCAGCGGGCAGCAAAGGGACGGTCTTGGCGGGGGAGCGCTCGGAAAGGATAACACAACGAACTTTACGAACGCAGGCACAATCGAGCTCGTCAATACGACTGTGAATGTCTACGGGAACTTTTCTAGCGTCAATCATGTCTTTTCCAACACGGGTACGATCACAAACGATAAATCGCTTTTGACGATCTACGGCTCCTACACGAGCGCGGATGTCGCAAACATTCCCAATACTGGAATCATCATCGCGGGCGGGGTGTTGGACAACACCGGTCGGACCTTTACCTATTCGAATACGGTCGGTGTTTTCTCTTTTGGTGGCCGGACCCTAGGGGGAACAATCGTCAAGTCGGGTTTAGCCGAACTGTTTCTCAACGGCACGCTCGTAGGTGTCACACTGGAAGGGGACTTCAATTCTAGTGAGTTCTATACCGATCCCATCAAAGGTGATAAATCCTTTTCTACTATGAATGTGAGTGTCGAGCAAGGCCTGACTTTGCGCGGGACGATCTCATTCTATAAATGGCTCGCCTCTATGACTTTCGTTGGAGGCCCCCAGGCAGTTTCCGGTGGGACGATTCAGTTTCTACCTTCGAGTTACAACACTGTCGGTCGTGCTGCTCTTCAAGCGATCACGGGGGGGCCGGTCACGTTGGATTCGACACTCACCATTCGCAGCGGCAGCAGTGGCGGAGGCGGCGAAACGATTTTCGGTAATTTCATCAGCAATGCCACAATTGTCATTGATGCTAACTCGAGTCTTTCACTCGGAGGCCTTCCTAGTGCGAATGCTATCACGCAATTCATCAATCGTGGAACAATCACTCTGGGCGCCACTCGAACGCTAAATGCCTTGAGCCCATTCACCAACGAGGGGCAGATCAATGTCAGCGGCGGCACGCTGAATATTGATACGCAGGTTCTCGAGGGGATACTCGCTTGGAAAAATACGGGCGTCATCAACCAAACCAACGGCCTACTGGCATTCCGTGCTTTTTCCGGCGGCAATAACCGCAAAGCGAAGACGGCGGACTTGGGAAATAAGTATGTCACAGGTGGGGTGGTCTATTTCCAAGATGACTTTGAGCTCGACAATACAGGCGCCACGCTAGTGATCGGCCCAACATCGCAATGGTATGTCCTCGATGGCAGAATTGTCGGTGGCACGATCCAAGTTGACGCGACCGCCAAGTTTGGCACCGGATCATCGTCGACTCCAGGACTTTTGAAAGATGTAACCGTCAATGGCAACACAACATTCTTCAGATCAGCACTGGCCATCGCCGGGGACATCGATTTCAACGGCAATGTAACTGGTGTGGGCATATTACAATTAGGCCATGCCACACTCTACGCCGGAGTTCCGCTGATTATCCGCGGTGGGGATTTTGACTTGGGTCTCGCTAGTGGCGGCACCTCGACAATCAAAGGAACCAGCGGGCCGCCGAGCGTGACGCTTGGGGCCGATGTGGTTCTAAGAGGACGCAAGGTCAACGCGACCTTCGCTATGCCGCTCACCAATCGCGGCCAAATCATCGCCGATCAGCAGTTCCCATTCCCCAGCTTGCCAAGCGAGGTCTTTAACTTCACCACCGCGCCAATCACCAACCAGGGAACGATTTCGGCAGTCAACCGCGCGATTCTAAGGATCGCCAACCTAGCTGCGCCAAATTCCGGCATCGTATCCGCTGGCGCAGGGAGTTCGGTTCAGTTCACAAACACGTTTGCCCAGGCTTCGACCGGAACGACACGTATCGATATCGGTGGCACCGCAGCCGATAAGTTCGGCCTGGTTGCGGTCACGGGCGCCGCTACGCTCGACGGTACGCTCGAAGTCCAGTTTGCCAGTGGCTTCACGCCGGCTGTCGGAAGCAGCTACAAGGTACTGACGTACGCTTCAAGAACAGGAACCTTTGACAAAGTGAATGTCACCGGGCTGGCAAGTGGTCTTAAGGTCACGCCGCAGTACAACGGCACGGACATGACGCTGGTAGTCAGTGCAGGTTAAACAATAAGGGCAAGAACACTTTCGCGGAGGTGGCCGTGTTGGAGATACCCTCAATGGCGACAAACGAAGGTGGCACTAATGGGAATAGCCGCTCTCCTCGTGTTCGGTTAAGTCTAATCCCTGCTGCTCAGCAACGCCGGTCACGCGTAAGCCGACCGCAAACTGAGTAATCTTCAAAAGTACAACCGAGGCTACAACCGAATAGATGGCCGTAATGATTACGGCCATGAGCTGCACTTTCAACTGATAACCTATATCAAGGTTCAATTTTACACCTCCAAACGAGCTTGCAGCAAACACGCCTACCATCAGCGTCCCCACGATTCCACCGACGCCATGAACTCCAAAGACATCCAAGGAATCATCGTATCCAAACTTCTTTTTCAGGCTGGTCGCACACACAAAACAAGCAACGGCTGAGACTGCACCGATGGCCAACGCTCCAAGTGGTCCTACGAAACCGGACGCAGGCGTGATCGCAGCCAATCCCGCAATGGAACCTGTAGCAGCACCCAGCACCCCCGGCTTACCAAGCTTGATCCATTCAATTCCCATCCAAACAATGGTTGCGACGCAGGCGGAAATATGTGTCACCAGCAGGGCAGATGCAGCAGTACCATTGGCCGCGAGTGCACTTCCCGCATTGAAGCCAAACCATCCCACCCAAAGCATGGCGGTTCCCGTGAACGTCATGGTCATATTGTGCGGTGGCACCCGCGACAATGGATATCCGGAGCGTGGTCCAACCATAATACACGCCACAAGTGCTGAACATCCAGCGGTGATGTGCACGACAATCCCACCAGCAAAATCAATGACACCCCAGTCTGCGAACAACCCATCGGCCCAGGTCATATGACAGATAGGAACGTACACCACCAGCAGCCACAGGGATGAAAACCACAGCACGGCCGCAAACTTCATTCGTTCGGCAAAGGCACCGATCATCAACGCGGGCGTGATAACAGCAAACGTCATTTGATAGCTCGCGAAGAGCATTTCCGGAATCGTTCCTTTCAACGTGTCAGGGGTCATCGACATTAAACCCAGATTCGAAAATCCGCCAACAAACGAATGAAGATTGATGCTACCTTTGGTCATGCCGGTCGTATCGAACGCGAAACTGTAGCCGCAAATGACCCAGATCAAACTGAGCACCGCAGTCAGCGAAAGGCACTGCATTAACAGGCTGAGCACGTTGCGAGACCTCACCAGTCCAGCGTAGAAAAGAGCTAGCCCAGGAATAGTCATGAAAAGTACTAGGGCTGTAGAGGCAAGTACCCAGGCTGTATCACCAGCATTTAACGCTTGTGATTCCTCGGCAAACGCACTCGACTGCGAAAATACAAATGCCAACAGAACAAAGGCAAAAAGTGTGCGAAGCGCAAACGGACAACCATAACCAGACATAGAGTTCTCGAGAGGAAAGAGCCTATTGGTATCGTTCTAAAGTAGTTCTGCTACTCCCGAAAGTTCCTTCGCAAAACGCAGGCACTAGCTGGTCACAGAATGGCCAGATTATGATCAACTGCGCTCCAATGGCAAACGCCATTTGGTAACAAGTTTGGAAAAAGTGAAACGTCGTGGGCGACGTCGCTCCGCGACTCGTGGTCCGTGTTGTTGGAACAACCCAGTCGAATCGCCTCGCAAAAAATCATTCCGAGAGAGCTAACACTCGATCATGGATTGCGTCAGGAACAGCCAGGACGTCAGTCGGCGGAGCGACTGACCTACGTGGGCGACGTCGCTCCGCGACTCGCGGTCCGTGTTGTTGGAACAACCCAGTCGAATCGCCTCGCAAAAAAT